>JAZDKK010000061.1:0-13801 GCA_043803015.1 Verrucomicrobiota bacterium | reverse complement strand
ACGAGTACGTGCAATATCCGCCCTTGGGGCTTCGGCTCCAACGGCTTGCGCCGTTGTCGCTCAGGGTTAGCCCTGAGCAAGGCGCGCAGCGCCGCGTCGAAGCCTCGGCCGCGCAGTTTGCGCGGCCGACGGCGCTTGCTGCATGAGCGCCTTGGCGCTCATGCAATAAGCGGGCTAACGGGTCATCCGAATGCGGTAGTACATTCGTTCAGGTGCGCCGCTGGTATCCGCGGCGGACATCGTTCCGTCCCAGCCCGTAATTCCCACGCAGCCCGGGAGATCGGACCACGCCACAAACGGGCAGAGCGAGGTCGAGTACTGGATGGTGTAGTACCACGAGCTGGTGCCCGACCATTCAACAACGTTGCTCCACGCCATGGAACCCGCGCTGATCTGAAGCCTCGGCCGGCTGTCGACGGCCTGCCCGCCGGCGAGCGTCCCCGTGCTCGCGTTGAACCCGGCATCGCCGCTGTATTCGGCCGTGACCGCGTGCGTCCCGACCGCGAGGCCGGAAGGCGCCGCGTTGCTCGCGCTGCCGCCGGACAGGGCCACGGCCGTGCCGAGGTCCGCGCCGTCCACCTTGAACTGCACCGTTCCGGCGGGAGTTCCCGCGCCCGGCGGGGTCGCGGTCACCGTGACCGTGAAGGTCACGGGTTCACCTGCGACCGACGGGTTCTGCGAGGAACTGAGTATCGTGCCGCTGGCAGCCTTGTTGACGGTCTGCCCACCCGCCAGCGCGCCTGTACTCCGGGTGAAACGGTCGTCCCCGCCGTAATCCGCCGTCACCGCGTACGTGCCGGCAGGAGTTGTCGCCGGCAAGGCGTCGCTCGTGGCGCTGCCGCCGGACAGGACCACCGCGCTGCCGAAGTTTGCCCCGTTGGTTCTGAACTGCACCGTCCCGGTCGGCGTGCCGGCGGCCGGGTTGACCGGGCTCACGGTCGCGGTGAAGGTGACCGGCTGACCGCACACCGAGGGATTGACCGACGAAGCGAGCGTCTGGGTCGTGCCGCGGTCATCATCCAGGTAGAAACTGTCCGTCGGGTCGGTCCGGTTTCCATACCCGAAGAGCATGCCGAACTTGAGGCAAACGCATCGGGTGGCCGGCTGGGTCGTGAACGTGTACAGGGCATTGGTCCATTCGGCCGAGGCCGTCCCGATGTTGGTCCCGTACCAAGGCAGCCAGGAGCCTCCCTCCAGGTTGGGGGACTCCAACACCAGGAACTGCATCTCGCTGGCATTCGATCCGACCAACCCTGTGAATCCCGTACCGATGGCCTTGTAGAGAAAGCTGACCGCGTACGGCGTGTTCGACACAACGGGGAAGTAGTACACCCTCAACGCCTGGATGGCACTGCCATCGTTTCCGATGGCATTCGGGCCCGGGCGCGCCACGGCGGCATCGGAACCGCCCACGCCGTCGCCGGCCGCGATGGACCACTGGGCGTACTGATCGTTGTTCGTGCCATTCACCCAGTACGTCTGACCCGGATAGGCCGGCTGGGCGGTGCCGATGCTGGCGCCTTCGAAGGCCGGCAGATGGATGACGCCCGCTTCCAGGGGCACGGCCAGCACACCGGACTGGCCCGCAAAACCGCCGGCCGTTGCCTGGATCCTGGCCGTGCCCGCGGCATGGCCCGTGAAGATGGCGCTCCTGCCGTCGGCCTGCTGGACCAGGTCTCCGGCGACCACTCCGCCGCTGATGTCCGTCAGGGTCCACGTCGCGGTGGCATTGGTGACGAAGTTGCCGCCGGCGTCGCGCAGGATGGCATACACCGTGATCGAATCACCCGTCCTGACGCTCTGCCCCCCGACAACGACGCCGCTCCCGTCCGCGGCGGTTTCCACGCGGGTTTGTGCAACCGCCCCGGCCGTAATCGTTACCGCCCCGGTGGCCCCCGCCAGGGTGTAGCTGCCCGCCGCCGCCCCGCCCAGCGTCAGCGTCCCGAAGGATGTGATCGCCTGCGCACCGGCCGCCGCGCCGGCCAGCGTGCCGGTGCCCGATGCCACAGTCACGTCGTCACCGCCCACCTTGTTGGCCACGGTCAGGATCTCGGCTGCCGCCGCAGCCGTGCCGTCGTAAGCGCGGCTGCCCGTGAGACTGACCGGCAATGGATCCACCGTCTGTCCGCCCGCCAGCGTCCCCGTGCTCGCCCCGAAGTCGTTGCTCGGGATGTAGACGGCCGTCACCGTGTACGTGCCGGCCGGAGTGGTTGCCGGCAAGGCGCCGCTCGTTGCGACGCCGCCGGACAGAACCACCGCGCTGCCGAAGTTCCCCCCGTTGGTCCTGAACTGCACGGTGCCGCCCGGCGCGCCGGCGGCCGGGTTGATCGCGGCCACGGTCGCGGTGAAGGTCGGCGGCTGGCCGTACGCCGACGGATTTGTCGAAGAGCCGACCGCCGTCGTCGTGGCGAACACCACATTCAGCAGGCCGCTTCCCGCGAAGTGGCTATCCTTGTGAGCCGCGGTAGAGGAGAGAGACCCCCACGTGCCGCTCGCCTGGAGCGTCGCGCCGCCGTCGAACGACAACGCGTCGATCGTGTCCGTCCCGCTGTACGCGAGATTGACGACCGCGGAATTGGTCAGGAGCAGGCTGGCGGAGTTGTTGATGTAGTCGTGTGTGGCGCCGGAACTAAGCCTGAGCGTCGCTCCGCTGGCCACGTTCACGCTGCCACTGCCGAGGCCGCCGTCCTTCCGGACCTCGAGCGTCCCGCCGCTGACCGTTGTGCCGCCGGTGTACGTGTTGGTCGCGTTGAGAACGAGCGTGCCGGAAGCCGTCTTGCTGAAGGCATGGTCACCGCTGATTGCGCCGTTCAGGGTCACCGTGCCAACGGTGGGACTGACGCCGCCAACCTGAATCGTTAAATCCCCGGTCAAGTCCGGATAGGCGCCATTGATGGTGATGACGTCGGTGGCCTGATCGTCGTAGTTGAAAAACATCCTGCCGGCAGAGGGGAAGTGCGCGTTGGACGTGGACTGCGTCATTGCGCCCGAGTAGTCAGCATGCGTCCGGGTGCAAAGGACGGCATCGGAGGCAAACGTCATCGAGTTGCTGATTGAGCGGGGCATGTGATCCGTGAAGTTCAGGATGGCGCCGCCGTTGACAACGATCTCGTCGGATGGTGCCACCGGATACCGGTTCCCATTATCGTTGCGTAGGGAGGCCCGGCCTGAGTCTACGGTCAAACGGCCAATCACGTTCTGGGCTCCCGGTCGAATGACAATCTCGCCCTTGGTGGTCAAACCGTTTGCGAGAGTTCCGCCGATAATGACCTCGTTCGTTCCGAAGAAGTTACCTTCCCGCCCGATCGACAGAACCGTGCCGCACGAATTCACAATGGTTCCCCCACCAGTGCCCAGCAATATCTTCCGCCAGAGAATGTTCGTTTTCTTACCCCACAACTCCCCCGTTACCTCCAGCGTGCCGCCGGCCAACGTGAGCGGCCAGTTGGTGGCACCCAGGTTAAGCGCGGTCATGTTTTCGTTGCTGATCGAAAGGGTGCCGCCGACAACGATCGTCCCACCCGTGTAGCTGTTATTCGCCGCAAGAGTCAGCTTCCATTCTCCGCTCTTGTTGAGCACGCATTTGCCGCTAAGGGGACTCTTGGCGAGGATGTCGCCCATGGCGGTGTTCACGTTGCACGTGCTGCTGGACGAAAATCCGAGATTGAAGATTTGGAGGTTGGTGCTGTCGTTGACGATGATGCCGGCCAGGGCGAAGGCGTTGCCCCTGAGCGTGAACGCACCCGCGCCGCTGTTGAAGGTGATATTGCTGAACGTGGTGTTGGCGGCGAAGTTGTTGGTGGTTATCAGCCTTGCGTTGCCATCGAAGACCAGCGAATCGCCGTTGGTCGGCGCCGCACCGCCCCAGTTGAGGGCGTTGGTCCAATTATTGTTGGCCCCGCCGCCAGTCCAGGTGTGCGTGTCCGCCTGCGCCGTGATGCCGAGCAGCGCGGCGACCAATGCGAGCGACGGCAGCGCAGCCTGCAGTCTCCGGGATCGCACCATGGCAACCTGTTGCATACGAAATGGTTACCCCTTGATGTGGATTCGGGAAACGGACCCAGAGGGGATTCTACCCTGTGATCGGCCGCCTGTTCAACGGCCAACGGCTTCGGTCTCGCCCACCCGGTGCTTGAAGATGATCCGCTGGACGGAACGCGTGTCGGTCCCCGGCCGGATCACCCCGTTTTGCCGCCGGTCGTCTCGTCCTCGGCCTCGAACGGCTCGGTCACCAGCTCGTCGCCTTTCTTGGCCAGGATCTCGATCTTGCGCTCCACTTCGTTCAGCTTCTCGGTGCAGTACTTCACCAGCTCCGTGCCTTCCTCGAAGTACGCCACCATCTTTTCGAGGCTGAGCTTGCCGCCTTCCATCTCGGCCACGATCTGCTCGAGCCGCGCCAGGGCTTTCTCGAAACTGCGGCCTCTATCCGCCTGCTTTTCCGGCATGGGGTCCTCCCGCTTTTTTCGAAAGCACTTTCGACTCGATCGCGCCGCGCGCGAGCTGGGTCTGCATCTGCTCGCCGACCTCGACGGCGTCGACGTCCCGGACGATCTCGCCGTCGGCCGTCCGCGTGATGCTGTAGCCGCGATCCAGCACGGCCGCCGGGCTGAGCGCCCGCAGCTGCGAGGCGAGGAGTCGGACATCCTGGCGGCATTCCTTCTGTATCATCTCCACGCGGTGAGCCCTGCGCAGGACCATCTCGTCCAGCGTCAGCTGGTGCCGCTGGCAGAGCCCGCGCGCCTCGTGGGTCATGGTGATGCGCAGGGCGTCGATGCGCTGCGCGTACTGCCGCACGAGATTGCGCGGCTCGCGGAACACGTAGCTCCGGCTGGCGGCGACCAGCCGGTTCCTGATCTCCAGGACCTGGTGCCGCAGGGCCTGGACCAGGCGCCGCGACATCTCCCTCAGCCCGTCCTCGAAGGCCTGCTTCCGGCCCACCACGACTTCAGCCGCGGCCGACGGCGTGGGCGCCCGCAGGTCAGCGACGAAGTCGCTGATCGTGAAGTCGATCTCGTGCCCGACGGCCGAGATGACCGGTATCCGGGACCGCGCGATGGCCCGGGCGACGACCTCCTCGTTGAAACACCACAGGTCCTCGAGGCTCCCCCCGCCCCGCCCCACGATCATCACGTCGAGGCCGCCGCGCTGGTTCAGGAGGTCGATGGCCGCTGCGATCTCCTGCGCGGCCCCCTCCCCCTGCACCCGCACGGGAGCAATGAGGAGGTGCAGATTGGGGAAGCGGCGCGACAAGATCTTCAGGATGTCGCGGATCGCCGCGCCCGTCGGCGACGTGACGAGGCCGACGTGCTGGGGCAGGAGCGGGATGGGCTTCTTGCGCGCCGGGTCGAAAAGCCCTTCCTCGGCCAGCTTCTTCTTCAGCGCCTCGAACGCCTCCTGCAGGCTGCCCTTACCCGCCTCCTCGACCTTGCGCACGATGACCTGGTACTGGCCGCCGGCTTCGTAGACGGAGATCTGCCCGAAGACCCTGACCTTCAGGCCGTCCTTGAGATCGAGCTTCAGCCCCTGCTGGTCGCCGCGGAACAGGACGGCGGAAAGCTGGGCGCTCTCGTCCTTGAGCGTGAAGTAGAGGTGCCCCGACGCGGGGCGCCGGACGTTGGACAGCTCGCCTTCGACCCAGACGGTGCCGAATTCGTTCTCGAGCGCGATCCGGATCAGCCGCGTGATCTCGGAAACGCGGTAGATCTTCCGGCGGTCCTGCGGGAGCCCCGCAGCGGGCGGCTCGTCACTCGCCCGAGCTCGCGCCGCCGGGAACAGCTCCGGGTTTCGTTTTGGACTCGTCATCGCCGATCCGTTCGCGCACGCGCTTGATGCGCGTGGCCTTGCCCGTCTTGTCGTCCGCCGTGATCAGGACACCTTCCAGCTGTACGTCGTCCGTGGCCACCTTGAACGCCGACGGCATCCCGGTGAGGAACTTGTGGAGGACGGACGCCACGTCGCGGCCGAGCACGGAGTCCTTGGGGCCGGTCATGCCGAGGTCGGTCAGGTAGGCGGTCCCTTTAGGCAGGATCGCCTCGTCCGCGGTCTGCACGTGGGTGTGACTGCCCACCACCGCGCTGACGCGCCCGTCGAGATAACGCCCCAGCGCGATCTTCTCCGACGTCGCCTCCGCATGGACATCGACCACGATGATCTTCCCGAGCCGGGCCCCGGAGTTCAGGATCTGGTCCGCGGCGCGGAAGGGGCAGTCGTAGGGAGCCAGGAACACGCGGCCGACCAGGTTGATCACCGTGACCGGGCCCGCCGGCGTCTCGGCCGTGATCCAGCCGGCGCCGGGGCAGGCCGGCGCGAAGTTGGCCGGCCTCAGCACGCGGTTCTCGCGCGCCAGGAACGGCATGATCTCCTTCTGGTCCCACGCGTGGTCGCCCAGGGTCAGCACGTCCGCGCCGGCCTGGAAGAGCTCCTCGGCCAGCGCCGGGGTCAGGCCGCGGCCGCCCGCCGAGTTCTCCGCGTTGGCGATCACGAAATCCACCTGCCCCTTCTGGCGCATCTGCCCCACGACCCGCGCGAACGCGCCCCGGCCGGGCGATCCGACGATGTCACCGATCATAAGAATTCGCACGGCACACCCCTTCTTCCTGCGGCGCTCCTACCTCGCGTATTCCACGCACCGCGTCTCGCGCACCACCGTGATCTTGATCTGTCCCGGGTACTCGAGCTGCTGCTCGATCTCCTTGCTGATGTTCCTCGCCAGCTGCATGGCCTCGTTGTCGTCGATCTTGCCCGGCTCGACGATGACCCGGATCTCGCGGCCCGCCTGCATGGCGAAGCTCTTCTCCACGCCGCGGAAGCTGTTGGCGATGGCTTCGAGTTTCTCCAGCCGCTTGAGATAGATCTCCGTCGTCTCGGACCGCGCGCCGGGCCGTGATGCGGAGATCGCATCCGCCGCCGTCGCCAGGACCGAGTACAGGCTCTCCGCCTCCACCTCGCCGTGATGCGCCGCCACCGCGTTGTAGACCACGGCCGGCTCGTTGTGCCGCCGCAGGAGGTCCGCGCCTATGATCGCGTGGCTGCCTTCGACCTGGTGGTCCAGCGCCTTGCCGATGTCGTGGAACAGGCCAACCCGCTTGGCAATCTGCGGATCCAGCTGCAGCTCCGACGCCATGAGGCCCATCAGGCGCGCCATCTCGACGGAGTGCTGGAGGACGTTCTGCGCGAAGCTGTGCCGGTACTTCAGCCGGCCGAGCGTCCGGACCAGCTCGGGCTCAACGCCCGAGAGCCCCAGCTCGTAGATCGCACCTTCGCCGGCCGCCATGACCATCTGGTCCATTTCCTCCTGCACCTTGGTGACGACCTCCTCGATGCGGGCCGGGTGAATCCGGCCGTCCGCCATCAGCCGATCGAGCGAAATCCGCGCGATTTCCCGGCGCAGCGGGTCGAACCCCGAAATGACCACGACCTCCGGCGTGTCGTCGATCAGGATGTTGACGCCGGTGGCCGCCTCGAGCGCGCGGATGTTCCGGCCTTCACGCCCGATGATGCGTCCCTTCATCTCGTCGTTGGGCAGGTTGACCGTGCTCGTGGTCACCTCGTTGACCTGGTCCGCCGCGTAGCGTTCGATGGCCAGCGTAATGATCCGGCGGGCATCCTTCTCCGACGTTTCTTTCGCCTCCTCCTGCAGCCGGCGGATCATGGCGCCCGTCTCGGACCGCAGGGACTCCTCTACCTGCTGCATCAGGACGCGCCGGGCATCCTCCTGCGACATGGCGGCGACCTGCTGGAGCTTCTCGCGCGCCTGATTCATCAGTGTCTGCAGTTCCTGGTCTCGCGTCTTCAGCGCGCTCTTCTGCTGCTCGAGTTCGCCTATTTTCTCGTCGAGTGCCGTCTCCTTCTTGTCGAGCACGGCCATTTTGCGGTCGAGGTTGGTTTCCCGCTGGGACAGCCTCTCTTCCAGGGCCAGCAACTCCTGGCGCCGGCTCTTGACCTCGTGCTCGAACGCCTCGCGCGCCTTGATGACGTCGTCGCGGGCCTGGATCTTGGATTCCCGGAGGATGTTCTCGGATTCCCGCCGCGCATCCTCGAGGGTGATCCTTGCGGTCTTCTCCGCCGTGGCCGCTACCAGTTTCGACAGGATCAGGCGGACATAGTAGCCGGCCGCGATGCCGATCAACGTAAACATTGTGGGGAGCCACCACGGAACTTCCATGTTCGCCTCCTGCCGGCAGCTCCAGGGCTTCAGGGCTGCTGCCGGCCGCTTGTTTGTTGTTATTCCACATCCCTGCGGGTCAACCCCGCAGGGGGTAAACGCACCGCTCGGTCACCACGACGTCGACCGCGACATCGTGGGGCCTGGACGGCACCTCTTCGACCACCTGCACTTCAAAAGCGACGCCCACCTTGAACCCCGGGCACCGGGCCAGCAGGCGGTCGTAGTGCCCGCCGCCGTGGCCGAGGCGCCGGCCCGTGCGGTCAAACGCGACGGCCGGCACCATCATCAGGTCGAGGTCCGCGGGCAGGGCTTTCCGTACCGTCTCCGGCTGCGGGATCCCGGAGGGCCCCTTCACCACGGGTTCCTCCTCGTCCAGCCACGCCCATACGTAACCGCGCGCGGCCGCGTCGAACGCGGGCACGCACGTCTTCTTGCCCGCGCGCCGACACCGCGCGATGAGGTCCGCGGTCTGCACCTCGTGCGGCAGCGCCAGGTAGCACCCCACCGCCCGGGCGCGCGAGAACTCGGGAAGCGAGATCACCAGCTCGGCAATCTTCCGGCTCGCCGCATCCACCGCCGCGGGCGAAAGGGCGCGACGAGCCGCGCGGACGCGCGCCCGCAGGACCGCTTTGGACTCCGTGCCGCTAACCACGACACCACCCTCGGAATGCCGAATGTCGAATGACTGCCTTTCCGTCACGTGTCATCTGGCTTTCCTTCGCTTGCCCGCCGAAGCCTCCGGGCGAAGGCGGGTCATTCGTCATTCTTCTTCGTCCCCTGCGCCTTCTTCCTCAACCCATTCCAATGCTCGATCCTTTTCCTGATCGTCTCCTCGTAGCCCTGCTCCGTGGGCCGGTAGTACGCCTTGGACGTCGGCACGTACTCCTGGTCCACGAAATGCCCCTTGAAATCGTGCGCGTACTTGTAGCCCTCGTGTCCGAACGCCTTGGCCGCGCGCTTCGATCCCGTGCTCCGGAGCGGCCGCGGCACCGGCAGGGTGCGGCCGTTCTTGATGTCGTCGGTGGCCTGCTCGAGTCCCAGGTAGGCGGCGTTGCTCTTGGGCGCCGTCGCCAGGTACGTCGTGGCCTGCGCCAGGATGATGCGGGCTTCCGGCATGCCCACGTAGTCCACCGCCTCCATGGCCGAGACGGCCAGCGTAAGCCCCCGCGGGTCGGCGTTGCCGATGTCCTCGGACGCCAGGATGACCAGGCGCCGCGCGATGAACCGCGGGTCCTCGCCCGCGTACAGCATCTTGGCCAGCCAGTACAGCGCCGCGTTCGCGTCGGAGCCGCGGACGCTCTTGATGAACGCGGAGATGGTGTCGTAGTGCCCGTCCTCGTCGTGGTCGTACACCACGGCTTTCTTCTGAATCGACTCCTCGGCTGCCGCGCGCGTGAGGTGCACGGCGCCGTCGGCGCCGCGCGGCGTGGTCAGGGCGGCGATCTCGAGGGCGTTCAGGGCGCGCCGCGCGTCGCCCTCGCACACCTTGGCCAGGTGCTCGAGCGCGTCGGGGTCCGCGCGGACGTTCATGGGCTTGAGCCCTTCGTCGCGCGAGAGCGCCCGTTCGAGCAGGACGACGACGGACTTCCCGGACAGCGGCTCGAGCTGGAAGATCTGCGAGCGCGAAGTCAGGGGCGTGTTGATGAAGAAGAACGGATTGTGCGTCGTGGCCCCGACGAGCGTGATGGCGCCGCTCTCGACGTACGGCAGCAGGACATCCTGCTGGGCCTTGTTGAACCGGTGGATCTCGTCGATGACAAGGATCGTCTCGGTGCCGTCGGTCCTCCGGCGCTGGTGCGCCGCCTCGAGGTGCCCGCGCAGGATCGCCACGTTGGCCAGCACGCCGCTGGTCCGCTCGAAGCGCCGCCGCGTGGCCCGCGCGATCACCTCGGCGAGCGTCGTCTTGCCGGACCCGGGCGGGCCGTAGAGGATGATGCTGCCGAGCCGGTCGGCCTCGATGGCCCGGCGCAGGAGTTTCCCGGGCCCCAGGAGGTGCTCCTGCCCCACCAGCGCCTCCCGGGTCTTGGGCCTCATCCGCGCGGCCAGCGGCTGCCGTTCCTCCGCGCCACGCGTCTCGTCCTGGTCGAAAAGGTCCATCGCGGCTCCGGCTCCGGGGCGAAAAAAATACCCCACCACAAGTCGTTAGGGCACTATCTCTGAACCTCGCTTATGAGGTGGGTGCTCTGCCGCGCGGATTGGTGTCGCTCCTCCGTAAGGACGAGCTTTCAACGCACCGCACGGACGCCGAGCTCCCTGTTAGCATTCAATGTTGGGTCAGAGATATCGGCCCCATTACGAACAAGGCAGGGTATTTTTTCCGCCCTGGAGATCGGTCTCCCCAGGGAAGATGGGAACCCCAATTATGAAAGAACGCAATCCGCCTATCGCCTGGTGGAGCGCCAAACGGACCGCGCCACCAGGTCCGGTGCCGCGAGCCTTCCGCTCCACGGCCCATCAGTCCACAACCCTCTGTCGGACAACACGCACCCCGGCACGGCCGGAAGTGCGACCAGAGTTTCGGGCGCCGGCTTATCCGGTAAGCCGGCGATCAATAGGATCAGATTATGAATCCATGAAAAGATCATGGGGTTCTACCGCTGCCTCGTCCCTCGGACGTCTCAGCCCTCGCGGACCTCGACGCCCAGCTCCTTCTTCAATGCACCCTTGACGTGCTCGTGATACTGGTTCGCCTCTTCGTCCGTCAAGGTACGCGTCAAAGAACGATACGTAAAGGAATAGGCCATGCTCTTCTTCCCTGCGCCTATCCCTCCGCCGGAGAATATATCAAACAGCTCGACCTTTTCCAACTCTTTTGGCGCCGCTTTTCGCACGACGTCGAGGATGCTCTCGTGCTTCACGTTTTCGCCCACCACGATCGCCACGTCCCGCACGACGGAAGGGTAGGCGGCCAGCGGCGAGAAGGATTTCGCGGCGAAGCGCCGCTCCAGCAGCGGCGCCAGCCGGACCTCGAGGACGCCCACCGGCCCCGTCATCCGCCACTCCCGGCGAAGGGCAGGCGTGACCAGGCCCAAGACCCCGATCTCCTTGCCGCCGACCGAGAGCGAAGCGGCGTGCCCTTCCTCGAGGTACGGCCGCGCGGTGTCCGCCTGTGATGCGTCGACGAAGCCCATGGCCCTGGCGAGCTGCTCCCACACGCCCTTGACCCACAGGAACATGTCCTCGGCCCGGACGGGGCGATGCCGGTCCATCCCGGTGCGGCCGGCCGGACCCAGGAGTCCGATCGCCAGCCGCTCTTCCTCCGACGGCCTCCCGTGCGCGCCGTGCCAGAACACCCGCCCCATCTCGAACAGGGCGGCCTCCGCCGACTGGCGCGCCAGGTTCCGTCCCAGGGTCTCGACCATCTGCGGGATCAGCGTCGTTCGCAGGATGCCCTGCTCCAGGTTGACCGGGTTGGGCAGCGCCACGCGCTCCGGCGCGTCCGCCGGGTTGAAGAGGTTGAGCAGCTGTTCCGAGACGAAGCTGTAGTTCACGATCTCGCGCAGGCCGAGCCCCACAAGGCAGCTGCGGCAGGCGATGGCGGCCTGGGCAGGCCGGTCGTCCGCCGCAGGCACGATCGCCGCGCGCGGTGCGGGCGCCGGGATCCTGTCCAGGCCGTACATCCGCGCAAACTCCTCGATCAGATCAACTTCCGTCTCCAGGTCCACCCGGCACGTCGGGATCGTCACTGTGCAGGACTCGAGGGACGCATCGCCGGCCGACAGCATGAGGCTCTCGAACACCCCGATGACCCGGTCGTCGGTGACATCCAGCCCCAACAGCGAGCGGACGCGTTCGAAGCGGCACGTGATTTTCCGCTCCCGGCGCGGCTCAGGGTACGCGTCGATCACGCCGCGCGCGGCCTCCGCCCCGGCGTGCCGAACCATCAGGGCCGCGGCGCGCCGGCTGGCCCATTCGACGAGCCCGATGTCTATGCCGCGCTCGAAACGGTACGAGGATTCCGTGGTCAGCCCGAGCTTCTTGGACGTGGCCCGGTTGTCCTGGGGTTTGAAGTAGGCGCTCTCCAGCAGGACCGTGGTGCTCCCTGCATGGATCTCGCTGCCGGCACCGCCCATGATCCCCGCCAGCGCCACCGGCTTCCTGGCGTCGGCGATCACCAGCATGCTCGGCTGGAGCGGGCGGTCGATGCCGTCCAGGGTCGCCATCTTCTCGCCGGGCCGTACGCGCCGCACCACGATGCGGCCCTCCTCGAGCAGCGCCTGGTCGAACGCGTGGAGCGGCTGGCCGCACTCCAGCATCACGTAGTTGGTGATGTCCACGATGTTGTTGATGGCACGGATGCCGCAGAGCTCCAGGCGCTTCTTCATCCACGCGGGAGACGGGCCGATCTTCACGCCGGTCAGGATCCTCGCGGTGTACCGGGGGCAGCCCTCGGGGGCGTCGACCTGCACGCTCGTCAGCTTCCAGGCCGGCGGGTCCATCTCGTCGAACTGGGCCTCGGGCCATTTGACCCACGTGCCGTACAGCGCGGCGACCTCGCGGGCCACGCCGATCACGCTGAGGCAGTCCGGGCGGTTCGGCGTGATCTCGAGCTCGAGCACGACCTCGGGCGGGCCCAGCACGTCCGACAGCGGCGTGCCCGCCGCCCACGTGCCGTCGAGGACCATCAGTCCGGAATGGTCGTCGGAAATCGCCAGCTCGTCCGCAGCCAGGAGCATGCCCTCGGAGACCACCCCGCGGATTTTCGCCGGCTTGAGGGTGGTGCTGTTCGGCAGGGCTGTGCCGACCCGGGCGAAGGGCACCTTGAGGCCGGCCTGCGCATTGGGCGCGCCGCACACCACGGTCATCTCGCCGGAGCCCGTGTTGACCCGGCACAGCGTGAGCTGGTCCGCGTTCGGGTGCTTCTCGACCTTCAGGATCTCGCCGACCACGATGCCGTCGTAGGACAGGCCGACCGTCTCGACCGCCTCGACCTTCGTGCCCGACATCGTCAGCTTCTCGGCCACGCCCTCCGGCGTGTCCTCGAAGTCCACGTACTCCCTCAGCCAGCTGATCGGTATGAACATGTTTCCGCCCTGTGGCCCGGTTGTCCGTTACTCGTTATCTGTTATTCGTTCTTCCCGAATAACGGATAACTGATAACGAATAACTAGAACTGCCCCAAAAACCTCACATCATTCTCGTACAGCATCCGGATGTCCGGGATGCCGAACAGGACCATCGCGATCCGCTCGACGCCCATGCCGAACGCGTAGCCCGTGACCCGGTCCCGGTCGTACCCGACGATCTGGAAGACCTTCGGGTTCACCATGCCGGCGCCCGAGATCTCGATCCACCCGCTGTTCTTGCACACCCGGCAGCCCTTGCCGCCGCACACATGACACGAGAAATCGTACTCCACGCTCGGCTCCGTGAACGGGAAGAAATGCGGCCGGAACCGCACCCTCACGCCCGGCCCCATGAGCTGCTGCGCGAAATAGGACAGGTCCCCCTTCAGGTCCGCCAGGGAGACCTTGCGGTCCACGTAGAGCCCCTCGATCTGGTGGAAGTTCGCGCTGTGCGTCGCGTCCGTCGTGTCGCGGCGGTAGCAGCGACCGGGCGCAATGATGCGGACTGGCGGCTTCTGGTTCTCCATCACCCGGATCTGCACCGGCGAGGTCTGCGTCCGGAGGAGCT
>JAZDKK010000060.1:0-26251 GCA_043803015.1 Verrucomicrobiota bacterium | reverse complement strand
CGGCTCTGCCGCACGTTCGGCCTTCCAGACTTCGGAAAATCCTCAGCAATCCGGCTTCTTTTCCACCGTCGAGGAAAACGAGTCGCCGTTCATCCCGATCCTTCCGGCGGACGTGTCCGCCGTCGCGTCATCGGGGGAAGTGTTCCGGTCGCTCGGCTCGAAAACCGATCCCGTGTTGCACGTCCGCTTTCCGCGTCCGTGGTCGGTCGTCGCCGAAAATCGCTCAATTTCAAAATGGCGGAGAGGGAGGGATTCGAACCCTCGATACCGGATTTAGTCCAGTATGACGGTTTAGCAAACCGTTGCCTTCAGCCACTCGGCCACCTCTCCATCATCTCTCGAGGGTCTGCTAATCGGGTGCCGCCAACATATAGGACGGGCACGGCGCCTGCAAGGGCCGAGTTGGACGCGGCGCCTACTTCCCGTCGAGCACCTGCCGGACCGTGCGGGCGAGGCTTTCGCGCGTGTAGGGCTTGACGATGATCTCGTCGGTCCCCGCGAGCAGGCCGCGATCCACCAGCGCCCCGTTCGTGAACCCGGAGCAGAACAGCGCCCGGATGCCGTGACGGATTTCCCGCACGCGCCGGACGAGCTCGGGACCGCCCATCCGCGGCATCACGACGTCCGACAGCACCAGGTGAATCGCCTCGGAGTAGGACTTCACCAGCTCCATCGCGTCCACGCCGTCCCGCGCCTCGAGCGTGTTGTACCCCAGCGAGCTCAGCGTTCGCACGACCAGCTCCCGCAGGGCGTCCTCGTCCTCGACGACCAGCACCGTTTCCGTACCCTGGGGGAGGTCCGCCGCGGTGGCGGGAGGGAAGGAGGCCACCGGCTCCTCGACCGCCGGGAAGTACACCATCATCGTGGTGCCGAGGTTCGGCTCGGTGACGACCTCGATGTGACCCTGGAACTGCTTGACGATCCCGTACACCGTGGAGAGGCCGAGCCCGGTGCCGTGCCCGTCCTTCTTGGTGGTGAAGAACGGTTCGAACAGCCGCTTCCGGACCTCCGGCGTCATCCCGCACCCGCTGTCGCGCACCGTGAGCACCACGTACCGCCCGGACGAAATACCGGCGTCCCCTTCAAAGTAGCCCTGACCCAGCTCGACGTTCGAAGTCCGGATCACCAGCTTGCCCCCGCTGCCCATGGCGTCCCGCGCATTCACGGCCAGGTTCATAATGACCTGCTCGATCAGCCCGGCATCTCCCAGGAGGGTCCAGATCAGGGGCTCCGCCTGGATGTCGAGCTGGATGTGTTCCCCGAGCGTCCGCCCGAGCAGGCGCGCCATGTCCAGCACCACGGCGTTCAGGTTGAGCGGCGCGACCTTCGTCGGATGCTTGCGGGCCATGGCCAGCAGCTGGCGGGTCAGCTTCGCCGCCTTCTCCCCGGCGGAAACGACCTGCTGGAGGTCCGCGGAGGCCGGATGACCGTCGCCAAGGTTCTCCATGGCGAGGCGGCCGTAGCCCAGGATGGACGTCAGCAGGTTGTTGAAGTCGTGGGCGATGCCGCCGGCCAGCCGGCCCACCGCCTCCATCTTCTGCAGCTGGAAGAGCTGGTCGTCCTTCTCGCGGAGCGCCTCTTCGGCCCGCTTGTGCTCCGTGATGTCGCTGATCGTCTCGACCGCCGCAAGCAGCTTGCCGTCCGGCGAACGGACGGGCACCGCGTCAAAGACCAGGTAATGGTACACGCCCATCCGGTTGCGGAACCATCCTTCGGCCTGCCAGCCGTCGATCAGCACCTTGGACCGGGCAAAGTGCTCGTACAGCTCCGGCAGCAGCCCGAAGCTGCCGTCGAGGATCACGTCCGCGAGGCTCGGGCGCTCCACGTCGTAGAAGGCCTGCCAGTGCGTCCTGCTGCCGATCACCTCGTCGCTCTTGACGCCCGTCAGTTCCTCGCAGGCCCTGTTCCAGAACACCACGCGGTGGTCAGGAGTCAGCACGAACATCGGCGCCGACGAGTTCTGGATCAGCCCGGAGCAGAACGCCCTTTCGCGCTCGTGCTCCTCGCGGAGTGCGCGGCACGACGAGACATCGCACACGCGATACGCCAGTTCCTCCACGCCTTCCGGGCTGCGAACGCGGCGCTGCTCGCACATCAGCCACTTGGTGTTCCCCGCCCAGGTTCTGACGGGTGCGCCGAGACAGCGGACAGGGCGATCCGTATTCGAGCGGAACACCTCTTCCGCGTCGGCCGCTTCCGGAAACAGCAGGGAACTGTTCTGGCCGACCAACGGGCGAAGGTCTTCAAACCTCGCGCTCAAATCAAGGATCCGCGCAGCCTCCTCATCGACGGAGCGCAACGTGCCGTCCGGGCTGCACGTCAGGTGCCCGGACTGTTCGAAGCAGGTGGTGGTCTCGGCGGGAACGGTGGCCGGGAACCCCTCGAAGAACACGGCCGGATGTGTTTTCATACTCTGTCCCCTCCGAGGGGAAGGCTAGGTACGGCCCGCCGTGCTGTCAATCCTTATTGGGACAGAAAGTGGGACAAAAAACGGGGTTTCCGGGCCCTGTTCAGGCCCCCGACGCGGCGGTATTCCGCCTGCCACGACGGGCTTCGGCGCAGCCGCCCGTGCGGTTCAGGGCTGGGCCGGGACGATCTGAAACTGCAGCTCCCGCAAGTTGCCTGGCGCGGTGGGGCGGGGGACGTCCCACTGCGCGACGATCGTGTGTTCCCCGGCGGAGAGCGTCACGGCGCCGATATCTTCGAGACTGTACTTCTGCCAATCCCCCGTGGACGCCAGCGCTTTCTGGGCGGCGGGCTGCCCGTCGACCAGCACCTTGAGCGTGGTGTCCGCATTCGGCGTGCTGTAGGACGCCCGGACCGCGTAGGCCCCGCCCTTCTTCAACCTGATCTTCCACGAGGCCTGCTCGCCCGGCGACCAGTTGCCGATGTTGGGAGGATTGTTCAGCCACTCGACGCGGATCGGGGTCTTCGGCCTCAGCGGCTCCATATTCAGCGGCTTCAGCCAGACGGCGGTCTCGTCGGCGGCCAGCGGTTCGCCCTCGGCAGGTTTCAGCCAGCCGCCGCGCAGGTTGATGAATCCGTTCTCGCCGTCGGCCTGCCCGATCTCGAGGATGTGCGGCCCGGCCGCGAGCTCGAGGCGGCCGAGGCTGGCCTCCCCGTACTTTCGCCACCCGCCCGTGTTGGGCATGGGCAGGTTGCCGGCGTGGACGCCATCCACCCAGAGTTGGAGCAAGTTCTTGTCCGAGTTGTTCGCCATGTTCAGGCCGAACTCGTACACGCCGGAAGCTTCCACCTTGATCCGCCAGCCCGCGGTGTCGCCCGCGGTCCAGTACCCCAGGTTGGGCGGGCTCATACCCCATTCGTACCGCAGGTAGCCCTTCTCTGAAGTCAGCACGAACGCGTTCCGAAGGGACAGCGTGATCGAACCCGGACCGAAATCGGGGTCCGGCTCCCAGCGGATCGGCGCGGTCAGGGCCGACGGCAGGAGCGGGTGGGGGCTCGAGTTCTCGGCCGCGAACAGCTCGAAGTCGCGCTTGATCTTCTCCAGCGGGTCGCTGTTCAGGTCGGGGCGCGGCCTGCCCTTGCCGTAGCCGTAGATGCCCCACAGGACGTAATCGTTCTCCTCGATCTTGTTGTACGTCCAGAACGTCCACGACCAGCCGAAGTAGTCGAACACCTCGCGATACTTGAGGACGGCATCCGTGCCGCCGTGGCGCTGGTCGAACGTGCTGAACTCGCCGACGTAGATGGGCAGGCCGCGGGAAAGGGCGGTGCGGTTGTACTTGGGCAGGTCCGCGTCCGGGGCTTCGATGGCCTGCTCGATCTGCAGGTCGCGCGGATAGTAGTGGAAACTGTAGACGACGTTCTCCCAGCCCCAGTCCTCGGCGGACGGCAACCGGTGAAAGCCCCAGACATCCTCGAACACCAGGATGTGTCGCGCATCGATGGCCCGGATCTCCTTGTAGAGCCGGTCGTAGAGGTCCACGAGGTCCTCGTACCGCGGCGGCGCGGTGCCCTCGTTCAGCACGTCGTACGCCGCCACCGCCGGCTCGTCCTTGTACCGCGCGGCCATGCGCTTCCACCAGTCAACCGCCTGGTCCTTGTAGGCCGGGTTCCGCCAGAGGGCCCCGCCTTCCGACGGCTCGCCGACGTTGGCCGATTCCTTCGCCTGCCCGCCCGGCGCCCCCTGGAGGTCGATGATGACGTAGACGCCGTTCCGCGCGCACCACTGGATGCACCGGTCGAGGTAGCCGATGTCGGCGCCGTAGGCCGGATCGTCCGTGGTCCGCCACCAGACCGGGAGGCGGATGCAGTTGAAGCCGAGCTTCGCGATCCGCTGGACGTCGGTCTCCTTGAAGAAGTTGTCCCGGTAGGTCTTGATCAGGTCCTGCTTGGCCTGCTCGCCGAAGCGGTTCCCGAGGAGATCCCAGAGTTCCTTTTCGGTCTCCGCGTTCGCCTGGTTATCCATGCCGTTGATCCACGGCTCGAGGAGGAGCCATCCGCCAACGTTGCACCCGTGCAGCTGGACCGGCTCGCCCTGTTCGTTAACCAGGCGGCTGCCCTCGGCGTGGAGGAAACCGAGCGGCTGCGCAGCGGGCGCGGCCGTTGGCTCTTCCGCGGCCGGCTTCCCGGCCGGGGGGCGAGGGCACGGTTGAATGCTGCATCCGGCGAAGAGGAGCAGGGCGCTCGGCAACGTCAGTTTCAAAAGCGACTTGGTTTGCATTCGTGATTCTCCTGGCCGCATCTTCGACAAACATCTGCAGGTTAGCAAGTTCCGTCTGCGCCGGGATGGAATCCCGGCGCACATCATCTCGGGATGATTCCTGTCGAGAGCTTGATGTCCTCGAACGACCCGGTGGTCAGCACGCGGTTGTCATGGCTGAGCACCGCCATGCCGGCGTAGCCGGCGCTGCCCAGCGAGGTGGATACCCGGACGGGCGTGTTCGACCAGGTCTTCCCGTCAGCCGAGAAGCCCGCCGTCACCGTTTTGCCCTTGCGCTCCAGGCGCAAACGCACCGGCAGCCGGGCATAGGCGATCGAGGTCTGCTCCGTGTTCGCGCCCTTGTCCGACCGGGAGGCGAGCAGGATCTCGCCGCCCGGGAAGATATTCAGCAGGACGTGGGCCGAGTCGGGGTCGAGGCTGCTGCGGAGCATCAGCCCGGCCTTGGCATACGGGTGCGTTTCGATCAGTCCCCTCAGCGTGGCCGTCAGGCGAAAATCGCCGGTCACTTTCTTCCAGACGAACCGGAACTGGTCGCCGTTGCTCCAGACGTCCTCGCCGCCGCCGTGGATGTCTATACTGGCGTCCGAGTAGATCTTCTGTCCGCCCGGCAGGGCGCCCCCGATGTCGGTGGCCTGCCACGCGGTGAGCTTGTCGGATTCGGGCGGCTCGGCGGGGAGCATGGGATAGCCCAGCTCCGGCAGGGGCGGCGCGTCCTTCATGGTCAGCGCCGCGCCGAGGTTCTCGTAATAGCTGTACTCCATCGTGCCGAGCCATTGGAAGAACGCCTCGATCTCCGGCTGGCTCGAGGTCCGCGGGGAGAACGGCGGCGCAGGGTCGCGGTTCTTGACCATGCACCAGCTGTCCTCGTGCAGGCCCCCGCTTTCCGTCACCAGCTTGTAGGACCACATGGTCGCGGCCCAGCCCCGCTCGGCGTACAGGTCGTAGTACTTGCGCATCAGCGCGGCGCCGCCGACTTTGCGGAAGACGACGTTGAACTCGCCGACCAGGTACGGCACCTGCCAACGCTTCAACAGCGCCTCGCGCCCCGGCAGGGCGCGGGCGATGAAGAGGTCGTGCGTCTCGCGCGTCGGCTCGTCCCCGAAGAGCCCGGGGTAGAAATGCTCGGTCATGCCCACGTTCATCCAGCCGCGCTGGGCGGGCGCGCCGTAGAACTCGAAGGTGTGCCGGTTGGCCGGTGCAAAGACCAGGTGGTTCTGGTCCACGGAGCGGATGGCGCGGTAGACGAGGTCGAACACCTCCAGCTCGGGCTTGCCGGCCTTGTCGCCGCTGTTGGGCTCGTTCAGGACATCGTACGCGGCCACCACGGGGTTGTCCTTGAAGTGGTCGGCGATCTGCTTCCAGAGCCGTGCGGTGCGCTCGCGGTTGGCCGGGCTCGGCCACAGCCGGTTCTGCTCCGCGCGGCCGGTCGTGTGGTCCGGGCTCTGGCCGCCGGGTGCGCCGTGCAGGTCGAGGATCACGTAGAGGCCGGCCCGCCCGGCCATGTCGACCGCGGCATCGAGCCAACGGAAGGCGTTCTCCTTCAGGTGGAACGGCCTGGCGTCGTCCTCGAGGAGGCGGTAGTTGAACGGCAGGCGGACGACGTTGAAGTTGAAGGACCTGATGATCTGGAAATCGCGCGGGGTGATCCAGTTCTGCCGGTACAGCTCCATCAGCCGGTTCTTCTCCTCCTCCCCGAATCGCTCGGCGAGGATGGCCTCGAAGCCGTACTGGTCCCGCACGTCCTTCACGTTCAGCATCCACATCTCCAGGAGGTGCCAGCTCCCGAGGTTGCAGCCCCTCAGGATGACCGGCGTGCCGTTGGTGTCCACGATCCGCGCGCCGTCGGCGCGCAGCATCGAGAGCGCGGGCGCCGGCGGCGGCCTCTCCGGCGGGCGGGCCGGGACCTCGGCCGGAGGCGGAGCCGCCGCCGGCTCGGGCGCGGCGACTACCTCGGGAGCCGGTGGTGCAGGCGCTTCGGGTTTTGCCTCCCTCTTCTCGGGTGCCCGGACCTTGCACGAAACGAGAAGGCCGCCGAGGAGAACGGCGAGGAGGAATCCTTTGGCCCGCAAAGCGCGCATCGCGGGCCCAGTTTTCCAAAGGTTGGAAGTTTTTGCGACGTTTTTTCCAAGCATTGGAAAACCCGACCTTTCCGGTGGATCGCGTTGCCCCCAACGCGATCTTGCTCCCCGCCCAGAAGCCGTTACCACACCTTGCAAGGTGTGGTAACGGGGTTTGGGCATTTCGCCATGGCCACACCTTGCAAGGTGTGGTCCTCGGGAGGTGAGGGGCGCTGCACAGGCATTGGAAAAAAGTCGGCCGGCTGGGTAGTTTCGGAGAACGGGTCGGGGAGGGAGGATTACCCATGGGCCTTCTGCGCATCTTCGGTCTCATCGTCGGATTCATTCTCCTGATCAAGGCCATCCAGGTGCTCGTGATCTGGTGGCGACTGCTTGCCCTCAGGTTCCGGAAGCCGGTGGTCCGTCTGATCGCGCGGGAAGAGACGCCGCAGGAACTGGCGCCTCTTTTCGCCGAGGGCGAGAAAGCAATGAGCCGGCTGGGCTTCACCTGGAGCCACGCGTTGTATCTCGAGGACATCATCGCGAACCGCCCGAAGCCGGAGATCTCCCACGTGTACTACCACGCGGAGACCGGCACCTTCGCCGCGGTCGCTCCGCCGGAAGTCGCGTCCGGACGCAACGCGTTCCACGTGGCTTTCCTGACGTACTTCGCCGACGGGGAGGCGGTCGTGACCATCAACGGCATCATGCACGCCATGCTGCCGAATCCGCCCCGGTTCAAGTTCTATGACCACTACGTCGCGACCCTGGACGAGCAGTGGGCGAAACATCAGCCCGCGGCCGCGGAGGCCGTCAGCCACGGGGACCGGCTGGCGTTCAGCCCCGAACAGCAGGCCGAGCAGGAAGGGCGCTACCGCCTCGAGACGCTGGAACACCTGATCGCGCGGGGCTGGCTTGTGCCCGACGCGGGCGCTGAGCGGTGGCGTCTCCGGGTGGTCTCCGCGTTGGTGCTGGCCGTCCAGCTCCTGTCGCGCACGCAGAAGCAGGCGCTGGCCGCAAAGAAGAAAGGCGGCCAGCCGCTCCAGCCGTGCGCCGACGACGCGGCCGTCGTGGCCGCCAACGTCGCGGCCTTCGAGCAGTTCGTCGAGTCGGAGAGGCGGACGCGGCAGACCCGGCTGGCCAAGGCCGTTCTGCTCCTGGTCAGCGCCGTGCTGTTCTGCCTCGTATTCGGGCTCATGAACAACTGGTTCATGCTCCCGGCCCTGCTGGGCGTCCTGTTCTTCCACGAACTCGGCCACCTCTTCGGCATGAAGCTGTTCGGCTACCGCGACCGCCAGATGCTCTTCATGCCGTTCCTCGGCGCCGCGGCCATCGGGACGAAGGAGGACGCGACGCCGGTGCAGAAACTGATCGTGTACCTGCTCGGGCCCGTGCCGGGGATCCTGGTGGGCGTGGCCTGCCTGTTCCTCTCGCCCCGCGTGGGCAGCATGGCGCTGGCGGAAGTCGGGAT
This sequence comes from Verrucomicrobiota bacterium, assembly GCA_043803015.1. Lineage (GTDB taxonomy): Bacteria > Verrucomicrobiota > Kiritimatiellia > CAIQIC01 > JAGNIJ01 > JAZDKK01. The sequence continues at coordinate 18,036 of JAZDKK010000060.1, read as the reverse complement.
GATGGCGATCTTCATCAACTACCTGAACCTCCTGCCCGTCGTGCCGCTGGACGGGGGCCGTATCGTGGAGAGCCTGTTCCTGAGCCGCTTCCCGCGCGCCCAGTTCCTCCTGGCGCTGGCCAGCACCGCCGTCCTGGGGCTGGCCTATGTCGGCACGCACGACCGGGTCTTCTTCTTCCTGGCTGTGCTCTTCGGCCTGGCCCTGCCTTCGAAATGGCAGTGGGGGAGCGCGGTCCGGCTGGTGAAGAAGATCCTTCCGCCGGGCGCGGACGCCCGGGAGCGGCTGCGCGCCATCTTCTTCATCCTGATCCGTCCGCCGTTCGCGAAGCAGCCGGCGCCGGCCCGGATCCAGATGGCCAAGACGCTGGTCTCCCATTTCGCGTCCGTTCAGCCGCGGCTGGGCACGATGCTGGTCGGAGGCCTGGTCTACTTCTCCATTCTCCTGGCGCCGTTCGGCCTGCTGGTCGGATCCATCGTCGCCGTGTCGGGCGTGGAGGGGCTCCGCATGACGTTCTCCTCGAAGTACCGGGAGCAGCGCGTGGCGCAGCTGCGGGCCGAGCCGGACTGGCAGGTGCAGCTGGCCAAGAGCGCAGCGCCGGCCGACCGGTGGCAGGTGTGGATGAATGCAGCCCAGTGGAACCTGTTCCGCGGGCGGTTCGAGAAGGCCGGGGAGTACGCGGACCAGGCGCTGGAGGAAGCGAAGGCGTTCGACGCCTCCGACCCCCGCCACGTCCAGACGCTCGTCCGGCGGGCCGAGGCGGCCGGCTCGCCGGCCCAGTCGTACGTCTACTACACCCAGGCCCTCGCGCGGGCTGAACAGACCGCGAGCACAAACCGTGCGCCCACCGCCGAGATCCTCGAACGCATGGGCCAGCTCGAAGGAACCCCTTTGACCGTGGAAGACAGAATCCGGCTGCTGGAGAAGGCCCTCGTCATCCGGCAGGAGACGGCGTCCAGCGCGCCGCTCGGAGGCCTCGGGCCCTTGTACATCCTCGCGCGGATATACGAGAAGGGCGGGCGGCTGGAGGAAGCGGAGAAGGCCCTGCAGGACGCCGTGGCCGTGTCCAAGGCGGGCGGCGGCGAGCATCCGTACGCGGTGTCCACCGCCATGGACCTGCTGGCGGAGTTCTACGTCCGGAGAGGGCAGACCCGGGAGGCAGAGAAGGTTCTGACGGACCTGATGGCGCGGTGCAACGCGTCCACGAACAAGGGCGCTCTCTGGCTCGTCTCGTCAACGCAGACCCGGCTGGGCTGGATGTTCATGGACCAGAAGGACTACGCGTCGGCCCGGAAGTGGTTCGACAAGGCGGTGCAGGATTCCGAGGCGCAGGACCAGCCCGCGATGTTGAAGGCCGCGATGGCGATCCCGCAGATGCTCGACCTATGCTACGCGGATGTCCAGCGGGGCGACGCCGCGTCGGCGCAGGCGGACTTCCAGAAAGCGCAGAAGATGGCGAAGGCGACTCGGTTTGGCGACCAGGATTTCCTGAAGAACTACGCCGAGGGTATCCGCTCCGGGCAGCCGGAGGAGATCGAGGACGCCGGCGTCGAGACGAACTCGTGGAACATCCGCCGCCTGCAGGCCCACGCCGACCTCATCGAGCAGTTCGGGAAGTAGCCCGGATCAACCCGGCTCTACGGCCGCCGCAGGCCGGTCGCGAGGCCTACGCCGTGGTTCTGTGTGAGCCCGGTCACCCGACCGGCGGGAACAGCCGCGCGCGGGGGGATGGCACACGGACACAGTTTGCAAACTGTGTCCGCCAACGCGAGCCGTGGGGGAGAGGTACCACACCTTGCAAGGTGTGGTACCGTGGGGGAGCGGTGTGCGCGGCGGTCCGCCTCTGGCGGACACAAGTCCTACGCGCCGTCTGACGGACGCCTGACGCGGCGGGTCCGCCCGGCCCGCCCTACCTGATCGCCGGCGGACGGCCGAGGCGCGAGCCAGAGACGCAGCTTGTCATCCCGAACGAAGTGAGGGATCTCTTTGTTGCGTGGTCGGTTCAGAGAGAGATTCCTCGTCCCGCGCAACGCGGGACTCGGAATGACAACGGGTGCGTGGCGGGCTTCGACGCGGCTACTGGATCCAGAAGGCGGCGACCTTGCCGCCTCGGAGGACCAGCTTGATCAGGGCATCGTCGAGACCGTCCTTGTAGGTCATCTTCCAGAGGTAGACCATGCAGCCCTGCTGTTTCAGTTCGCCGAGGAGCTGGAGGTCGTAGCCCTTCTTCATCCGCCGGCCGAGCTGGAGGCCCATGGTCTCGACCATGTACCTCGTGAAGCCGGCCTCGAATTCCGCGTCGCCCTCCGACACGAAGCCCGTGTAGTTGTTGACCTCGAGGGCCGTGAGGAGCCTCTTCATGATGCCTTCCGGCGAGGTGTCGCGCTCGGGTGCCTGGGCTGCGGCGGTCAGGCCCAGCAACGCAAGGGCAACCGCGATGCCCAGGACCCTGGATGCTCGTGTCATGTGGATGGCTCCTCTCTCGGCTTCATGCTATCGCCGGCGGCGGGATTCTCAAGACAAAACGCCGCCGGAAAAGACAAGAAAAGTGTTTGATTCCGGCCGAAAAAGTCGTTTTACTGTGCGCCGCTCTGGATCAGAAAAACGGCCGGAATTCCGGACTTCCACAAGGCTTCGGCGCCATCAGACCGGGAGGGAACACCATGGGCGAGTTGAACTACGGGCTTACGGAAACGCAGCTGGAGATCAGGGACATGGTTCGCGAGTTCGCCGAGGAACGGGTCAGGCCCGTCCGCGCGGAGCTCGACGAGAAGGAGGAGTTTCCCCGGGCCCTCCTGAACGAGCTCGGCAAGATGGACCTCATGGGGCTCTACATCCCGGAGGAATACGGCGGCTTCGGCGCGGAGAGCTCGCTGGACTTCATCCTCGCCATCGAGGAGCTGAGCCGCGTCTGCATCGGCGTCTCGGTCTCGTACGCCGCGAACGCGCTGGGTGCGGACCCGATCCTGATCGGCGCCTCGGACGAGCAGAAGAAGAAGTACCTGCCGCCGCTGGCGAGGGGCGAGAAGCTGGCGGCGTTCGCGCTGACCGAGCCCAATGCGGGCAGCGATGCGGCCGGCATCCAGACGGTCGCCGTCAAGAAGGGCGACAAGTACATCCTCAACGGCACCAAGCAGTGGATCACGAACGGCGGCGAGGCGGACATCTACTCCGTGATGGCGATCACCGACCGGAACAAGGGCGCGCGCGGCGCGTCGTTCTTCATCGTCGAGAAGGACATGCCCGGCTTCAAGTTCGGCAAGAAGGAGAAGAAGCTCGGCATCCACGCCTCGGCCACCCGCGAGCTGATCTTCGAGGACTGCGAGGTGCCGGCGGAGAACATCATCGGCCGGGAGGGGATGGGCTTCATCCTCGCGATGAAGACGTTCGACGTGTCGCGGCCGGGCATCGCCGCGCAGGGCGTGGGCCTGGCGCAGGGGTGCCTCGACGAGGTCGTGACCTACGCGCGCCAGCGCGTGCAGTTCGGCCGGCCGATCATTGCGAACCAGGGCTACCAGTGGACCATCGCGGACCTGGCCACGAAGATCGAGGCCGCGCGCGCGCTGCTGTACGCGGTGGCCCGCATGGTGGACTCCGGCGCCAAGGACATCTCCAAGGTCTCCGCCATGTGCAAGCTCTTCTGCACCGACGTGGCCATGGAGACCGCCGTCTGGGCGGTCCAGCTCCTCGGCGGGTACGGCTACATGAGGGAGTACCCGGTGGAGAAGATGATGCGCGACGCGAAGATCCTCCAGATTTACGAGGGCACGAACCAGATCCAGCGCGATGTCATCGGCGCCGCGCTGGTCAAAGAATACGCTTCGAAGAAATGAAGGAAGAATGGTTAAGGAAGAATGGTTGATGGTGAATGGTCAATGGGGAGAGGGCGAGGAGACGTTCCGTCCATGGCCCTCTTCTTCCATCGACCATTAGCCATCAACCATCAACCATGGGCAGAGGGGCTGAATGCACGTTGTTGTCTGCATAAAGCAGGTCCCGGGGACCACGAAGGTCAGCATCAACCCGGAGACCAACACGCTGATCCGCGACGGCGTCGAGGCGATCATCAATCCCTTCGACGAGAACGCGCTCGAAGCCGCGCTCGTGCTGAAGGACACGGCCGGCGCCAGGATCACCGTGATCTGCATGGGGCCGCCGCAGGCCGAGGCCGCCCTGCGGGAATCCATGGCCCGCGGCGCCGACGAGGTGGTCCTGCTCTGCGACCGCGCGTTTGCCGGCTCCGACACGTGGGCCACTTCGTACTCGCTGGCCCAGGCGATCCGGGCGCTGGACAAGGTGGACATCGTTTTCTGCGGCAAGCAGGCCATCGACGGCGACACCGCGCAGGTCGGGCCCGGCGTGGCCGAGTTCCTGGGCTGGCCCGTCGTCACCTACGTCCGCAAGCTGGAGGTGCAGGGCGACACCGTGAAGATCGAGCGGATCTTCGAGGATGGGTTCGAGCGGATCGAGGCGCCGCTCCCCGCGGTGCTCACCATTGTGAAGGAGATGAACGTTCCGCGGATGGCTTCGCTCAAGGGCCGCATGCGGGCGAAGAAGGCGGAGATCAAGGTCCTCACGGCGGACGGCGTGAAAGCCGATCCGCACGAAATAGGGTTGAAGGGCTCGCCGACGCGCGTGGTCAAGATCTTCACGCCGCCCAAGAAGGGGGCTGGCATCCGGATCGACGGCACCGAGCCGCTGCTGGCCGCGCGCGAGCTGGTGGCCAAGCTTAAGGACCAGAAGGTCATCTAACGGTTTCAGAGGTCATTCCATGTCGCTCGAGATCATTCCAGATAAGTGCACGGGCTGCGGGTTGTGCATCAACGCCTGTCCGTTCGGCTCGCTGACGCTGGAGATGCGCGACAAGTTTCCGAACCTGGCGCCCAGCAAGTTCAAGCGCATCGTGGCGGTGGACGTGTCGTGCAACCTGTGCGGGGCGTGCGTGCCGACGTGCAAGTTCGAAGCCATGGTCCTCGACAAGGAGCACCAGGCGGCCGGCCAGGTGACCCTGAGCGACTACAAGGGGATCTGGGTGTACGTCGAGCAGAGGGGAGGCGTCATCCAGGATGTCTCCTACGAACTGCTGGCGAAGGGCCGGGAGCTGGCGAACCAGCGCGGCACGGAGCTGGTGGCCGTCCTGCTGGGCCACCAGGTGAAGGAGAAGGCGCCGGACCTGATTGCGCACGGGGCCGACAAGGTCGTGGTGGCGGACCACCCCGTCCTCGGCGGCTTTGATTCCGACGCGTACGCCGACGTCTTCTCGAACCTGGTCAAGAAGCACCGGCCCGAGGTCGTCATTGCCGGCGGCACCAGCGTCGGGCGGACGTTCATCCCGCGCGTCGCCATCCGCGTGAAGACCGGGCTGACGGCGGACTGCACGGGCCTGGAAATCGACCCGAAGGAGAAGCTCCTGCTCCAGACGCGGCCGGCCTTCGGCGGCAACATCATGGCCACGATCATCTGCCCGAACCACCGTCCCCAGATGGCCACCGTGCGGCACAAGGTCTTCAAGAAGGGCAAGCCGGACGCCTCGCGGAAGGGCCAGGTCATCGAGGAAACGGCGGACATCAAGAGCGGCCGGTCGAAGATCATCGAAGTCGTCAAGGAAATGCAGAACGAGATCAACGTGGCCGAGGCGGACATCATCGTGTCCGGCGGCCGCGGGCTCGGCGGACCCGAGAACTTCAAGCTGCTCTTCGATCTGGCCAAGGAACTGGGCGCGGCGGTCGGCGCCTCGCACGGCGCCGTGGACGCGGGATGGATCTCGTCCTTCCACCAGGTGGGCCAGACCGGGAAGACCGTGTGCCCGAAGCTCTACATCGCCTGCGGCATCTCCGGCGCCATCCAGCACCAGGTCGGCATGAGCTCCTCCGAGCGGATCGTGGCGATCAACAAGGATCCGAACGCGCCGATCTTCGACATCGCCGACTACGCGATCGTCGGCGACCTGACGGAGGTCGTCCCCGAGATCACGAAGGTGATCCGGGAAGGCTGAGGCGACCGTAGCCCGCGTGAAGCGGGCTCTACCCTCCTTCCTCTTTCGGGCCGGGCTCCTCGCTTCCAGGCTTTATCAGGGAGTCCAGCCCCTCGAACGGTTTGAAGATGGGAGGGGCCAACGACTCGTCCTCGGGCCGCGACCCGTCGTAGTGGCCCGCCATCCCGTGCTTCTCGTGTTCGTGGTCGTGGCAGTACAGGCACAGCAGCTCCCAGTTGCTGCCATCGGGCGGGTTGTTGTTATGGTCGTGGTCCTTGTGATGGATCGTGAGTTCGCGCAGGCGCTTCCCGGAGAACTCGCGCCCGCACCGCGCGCAGAGGTGGGGGAACAGCCTGAGCGCCCGCTCGCGGTAGCCCTTCTGGCGAAGGGCGACGTCGCGCCGGAGTTCGGCCAGGATTCGGGCCTGGGCGGCGGGATCTTGCGGCGTCTTCCTCGGTTTCATGAGCAGATATTCAAGAGGCCGTTGAAAAATCGTGATTCGGCGACTCTGATTGATCGTTCTCGTCCTCGTTCTCGTCGTCGTCCTCGGCATTTCGAGGACGAGAACGAGGCCGACGACGAGGACGATTCCGGACCCATGCCTCCCATCTCGTCACCCCTTCACATACCGTCCCCAGCTTCTCGGAGGTGTCTCCGACATCCTTTCGGACGCGCAGGAGCGCGTCCCTCCATATCCACATGCCGGGCGCTAAGCTGTAACTGCCTTACACAAAGGTAATTACGTAGTGGCCGGCGGCGGCGGTTCCGCCGCCTCATCCACGGCGATGAGCTGGGTCTCGTCCATGCGTCCGGGCGCCTTCTCGAACGTCAACAGGTCGCCGCCGACGGCGGATACGCCGCCGTCCACGTGGATGATCTGCCCCGTGATCTTCCGGGAGAGCGGGCCCAGCAGGAAGAGCACGAGGTTCGCCACCTCGACCTTGTCGCCGACGGGGTCCCACGGGAGCGGGCTCATCTTGCGCCACGTCCGCGCGAGATACGCGAAGTGCGGGATGGCCTTGGCGGCCTTCGTGGTCAGGGGGCCGGCCGACACCGCGTTCACGCGGATCAGGTCGCGGCCGTGCCGGCGCGCGAGGGCGCGGACGACCGCCTCGAGCGCCGCCTTGTTGACGCCCATCCAGTTGTAGTAGGGGAAGGCCATCCGCGATTCGAACGTGAGCGCGACGACCGACCCGCCGCCCTGCAGGTGGGGCGCCGCGTAGTGCACCACGGTGGAGAGCGAGACGCAGCTGACGTGGAACGCGGTCTTGATGTCGTCGTAGGCGCCGGTGTGGAACTCGTCGCCGAGGCAGGTCTTTGGATTGGCGTAGGCGATGGAGTGGACGACCCCGGCGATCGGCCCGACCCGGCCGAACACGTCCTTCACCTGCTGGTCCACCGTCACGTCGCAGAACTCGAACCGCAGGGCCGCCTTCTGCTCCGGCGTCAGCCTGTCGCTGCGGTCGAGGAACAGTCTCTTCAGGCGCTCGTTCTGGACGGTGTAGACGACCTTGCCGCCCCCGCGCTCGATCGCCTGGCCGACGGCGAAGGCGATGGAGTCCGGGTCGAGCAGACCCATGACCACGTACGTTGCGTTCCTGTCGATCATCGGAGGATCTCCCTTGGTGTCCGGTGCCGCTAACCCGCTTATGGCATGAGCGATAAGCGCTCATGCCATAAGCGCCGTCGGCCGCGCACCTCACCTTGCGCGGCCGAGGCTTCGACGCGCCCCTCGACAGGCTCGGGGCTTGCTCAGGGTTAGCCCTGAGCGAGAGCCCTGAGCTCGTCGAAGGGCTCGAGTCGAAGCCCGACCTGTCCTGCGAAGCCTTGGCGAAGCAGGAAGGGCGGATAGTGCACGTTCCTCGTGCAATATCCGGGCTAACAATACCCGCTCCCGGAAGGATTTCAAAATCAATGATTCGGCGGGCCGCATCTGCTATCCTGCGGCGCGGGCTGGCGAACGGAGGACAATCCCGATGGCAGAGAAAAAGCAACCCGGGCTGAAAAGCGCGTTGGACCTGGCCCTGGAGCGCCTGGAGAGCAAGGGCGGCAAGCTCCAGGCCCTCACCGACGAGCAGAAAAAGGCCTTGGCGGAGATCGACCGCCGGGCCCAAGCGAAAATCGCCGAGATCGAGATCCTGATGGAGAAACACCTGGCCGCGGCGCGGGCAAAGGGCGATCCGGAGGAGATCCAGAAGGCGGAGCAGGAGAAGATGGACGCGATCGCGAAGGTCCGCCGCCATGCAGAAGACGACAGGGAGCATGTGAGGAAGAATGGTTGATGGTTAATGGTTAAATGGTTAATGGGGAGAGGGCACTCGGACGTTCCGTCCTTGTGCCCTCCTTCTTTCATCCGCCATCAACCATTGACCATCAACCATTCTTGCATCGGCTCGCTCGTCGGACACGGAGCGGCGCCCCGGAAAAACATCGCGTTGCTATTTACATTTTCCCGCAAACACCTACTATTCGATTTCAGTTGCGGAGTTGTAGCGGAGCGGTGAGTACTTGCGGAGGTTAGCACAGGCATGAAGCCGGAAGCGCTGACGCGCTGGACGTCGGAAGACTCGGCGGAGTTGTACGGGATACGAAACTGGGGCGCGGGCTACTTTGACGTATCGGAACGCGGCGAGGTGATCGTACGGCCGAAGGGCAAGGGCGGCGAGGCCTGCATCAGCCTGATGGACATCGTAGCCGGCCTGAAGGCCCGCGGCATGAACATGCCGGTGCTGCTGCGCTTCGGCGACATCCTCGCCTCCCGCGTCGCGCAGATCAACCTCAGCTTCGCCAAGGCCATCGGGGAAGCCGGCTACAAGTCGCTCTACCACGGCGTCTATCCCATCAAGGTCAACCAGCAGCAGCAGGTCGTGGAGGCGGTGGTCGAGTGCGGCCGGTCGTTCCATCACGGCCTCGAGGCCGGCAGCAAGGCGGAGCTGATCGCGGCGCTCGCCTACATGAACGATCCCGAAGCCTTCGTCGTCTGCAACGGGTATAAAGACGAGGAGTTCGTGGACCTGGCCCTGCAGGCCCTGAAAATGGGCATCCAGACGGTGATCGTCCTGGAGATGTCCAACGAGCTGGCCATGGTCCTCGAGCGCGCGAAGCACATGGGCGTCAAGCCGCGCCTGGGCGTCCGCGCCAAGCTGGCCACGCGCGCGGGCGGCTACTGGACGGAGTCCGGTGGCGACCGCAGCACGTTCGGCCTGAACGCCTCGCAGATCATCGATGTCGTGGACCGCCTGCGCAAGGAGGGGATGCTCGACTGCCTGCACATGCTGCACTACCACGTCGGGTCGCAGATCCCCAACATCCGGAGCCTGCGCGCGGCGGTCTCGGAGGCGTGCCGCTTCTACGTCGACCTGGTCAAGGAAGGGGCCCGCATGGGCGTCCTCAACGTCGGCGGCGGACTGGCCGTGGACTACGACGGGTCGCACACGAACTTTGCGAGCAGCAGCAACTACGGCATCGACGAGTACGCGGCGGACATCATCGATGTCGTGATGAAGATCTGCGACGCGGCCGGCGCGGCGCACCCGATCATCGTGAGCGAGTCCGGGCGCGCAACCGTGGCCCATCACTCGGTCCTGCTCTTCAACGTCCTGGACGCGACGCGCTTCGAGACGCACGGGATGCCCGACCCCCTGCCGGCGGACGCGCCCGAGCCGCTGAAGCGGCTGATGGAGGTCAACGACACGCTGACCTCCAAGAACGTCCAGGAGAGCTACCACGACGCGGTGTACCACCGGGACGAGGCCCGCTCCCTCCACGAGCTGGGGGCGATGTCGCTCCGGCAGCGCGCCCTGGCGGAGCGGATCTTCTGGCACATCGTGAGCCGGGTCGCCGAGGAGACGCGCGGCCGGAAGTATGTGCCCGACGAGCTCGACGGCCTGGAGATGGCGATCTCCGACGTCTACTACGGCAACTTCAGCGTGTTCCAGTCCCTGCCCGACGTCTGGGCCATCGAGCAGTTGTTCCCGGTGATGCCCATCCACCGGCTGTGCGAGATGCCCACGCGGCAGGCCACGGTTTCGGACATCACCTGCGACAGCGACGGCAAGATCGACCGCTTCATCGACCTGCACGACGTCCGGCCGACGATGCCGGTCCACGAGGTGAACAGCGAGGATTACTACCTGGGCGTGTTCCTGGTGGGGGCTTACCAGGAAACGCTGGGCGACCTGCACAACCTCCTGGGCGACACCAACGTGGTGTGCGTGCACCTGGAGGACAACGGCGAGGTCGAGTACTCCCACGAGTTCGACGGCGACACCGTGGCGGACGTGCTGTCGTACGTCGAGTACAACCCCCAGGACATGGTGGACCGGGTCCGGAAGACCGCCGAGCAGGCCGTGCGCACGGGCCAGATCACCGCCGAGGAACGCCGGCAGATCATGGAAGCCTACGAGATCGGTCTGCGGGGTTACACCTACTTCGAGAAGTAGCCGACCAAGGTAGGGCGCGCCGCTCCTTCCGCGCCGACACATCATCCCGACCGCGTGTCTCTGCCCCCGGGCGGAGCCGGCTTCGGTATCAGGCCCAGCGCCTTGGACTCGATCACAGAAATCCAGTTCTTCGCGAAGAGGCCCTCGAGCATCCGCTTCAGCAGGTTCCTCGGGTGCCGGCGGACCGCGGTGAGGATCAGGTCGAAATCGATGTCGATATCCTCGGCGGCGCCCTCGCCGCCCCACACCGCGACGGGCTGCCGCTCGGTCCAGGGGCTGCGCGCCCAGGCGATCCAGTCCTCCAGCTTCGGGGCCAGGTCCGCGTATTTCTCGTACAGGTGGGTGTCCGGAAGGCAGGGGAAGGCATGCAGGGAGAAGGAACGGAACCCGAGCGAACGTATCGTCTGCGCCACGCGCCGGTCTTCCCCCTCGCCCTCTTCCGGACCGCCGATCCAGAAGCGGCTGTGGACGCGGAGGCCCAGTTCCTCGAGCCGGCCCATGGTCACGCCGAGGTCGTGCGGCGCGACGATGCAGCCATAGCGTTTCAGCACGGCGGGGTCGCAGGAGGGGAACACGAATTCGACCCGGCAGCACAGGGAGGTCCGCAGGTATTCCATCGTGTCCTGATTCAGCAGGGTCGGCAGGAGCTGGAGGCCCCACGGCTGGATGTTCTGCAGATAGTCGAGCGTGCGGCACCATTCGTTCAGGCGCTGCGGCGTCCAGACGCCCGGCGGATCGACCAGCAGGACTTCGGTCACTCCCTGGGCGGGTGCTTTCTGCAGGGCGGCCGCGAGCCGCTCCATGGGCCAGAGCCGCAGGGGTTCGTAGAGGCCCCCGGACGCGCGGTCGGCAGGACTGCGCGGATGGCCGCGCGACAGGCGGGCCTGTGCGCGGCATACGTCGGCCTTCAGGCCGACGCGGTACGCGCCCCAGAACACGCCCTGCCAGTCGGGCAGGGCGAGGCCCCTGAGGTCGGGGAGCCAGTACGCCTCGCCTGCCTCGTGGCCGGCCATGACGAGGCCGGGGACGCGGCGCAGCCGCTGTTCCACGTCCTGGTAGTCGAGGAGGTTCCGGAGAATCGGCTCGGGGTCGCCCGCCAGCGCGAAGTCCACCCAAGGCATGGCCGCGGCATGTTCCGGAAACTGGGAGGGGTGCTGGCCGAACACGGCCACCTTCACGTCGGGGAACCGGCGCTTCATGATCTCGATCACGGCGGCGGCCTGGCCCAGTCCGATCGTCGAGGCGTTCACCGCGGCGACGCCCAGGTCGGGCACGCCTTCGACGGCCTCGGTAAGCTCCTTCTCCAGGTCGGCGTGGAACCGGCAGTCGACCACGGAGCACAGGTGGCGCGTGCGCTCGTAGAGATAGGACCTCAGGCAGAGGAGTTCCCACGCCGGGGCGAGAAGCTGGGAGTCGCCGGGCGGCGGCTCAAACGGCGCCACGGCTTGTGGCGGATCCGGGGGCTGGATCAGCAGGGCATTCACTTGGGTCTCGCTCTCCGACCAGCGGAGCATAACCCTTTCCACGGGCTCCGGCAATCGGTAGTATTCAAAACTACGGCCGGGAGCGCCGGGCGTATAGGGCAACATGAAAATCCTGGACTGCGATTTCCTCGTCATCGGCAGCGGGCTGGGGGGTCTCATGTCCGCCCTGCAGCTGAGCCGGCACGGCCGCGTGGTGGTCGCCACCAAGAGGGCCGCCTCCGAGAGCAACACCAGCTACGCGCAGGGCGGCATCGCCTGCGTGACCGATCCGGACGACAGCATCGACCTCCACGTCAGCGACACGCTGAGCGTCGGGGCCGGGCTCTGCAACGAGGCGTCGGTGCGTTCGATCGTCGGCGCGGGCCCACAGCTGGTGAGGAGCCTCGAGGCCATGGGGGTCGCCTTCGAGCGGCGGGAGGGGCAGGACGACGAGTACGACCTGGGCCAGGAAGGCGGCCACTCGCGCCGGCGGGTGGTTCACTCGGGCGATTTCACGGGCCGCGAGATCATCCGCGTCCTGCTGGCGCGCGTGAGGGAGAATCCGGGCATCGAGATCCTGGGCGACCTGCTGGCCATCGACCTCGTGACCACGGGCTGGCTGAAAATGCCCGGGCCCAGCCGGTGCATCGGCGCCTACTTCCTGGACCGGAGCTGCGGGGAGATCACGGCCATTCGCGCGCCCTGCACCATCCTGGCGACCGGCGGGTCCGGCAAGGTCTACCTTTATACCAGCAACCCCGACGTGGCGACCGGGGACGGGATGGCCATGGCCTGGCGGGCCGGGCTGCCGATCAAGAACATGGAGTTCGTCCAGTTTCACCCGACCTGCCTCTTCCATCCCGAGGCCAAGTCGTTCCTGGTCAGCGAGGCCGTGCGGGGAGAGGGGGGCCGGCTGATCAACGCCGCCGGCGAGTCGTTCATGGAGCGGTACGATCCGCGCGGGTCGCTGGCGCCGCGCGATATCGCGGCGCGGGCCATCGACAACGAGATGAAGACGAGGGGCGACACCTGCGTCTACCTCGACATCACGCACCGTTCGGCCCGGTTTCTCCGGAAGCGGTTTCCCAACATCTTCAAGACGTGCCTGGAGTACGGCTTCAACATGGCCGAGACCCCGCTCCCCGTCGTGCCGGCGGCCCACTACTTCTGCGGCGGCGTCGAGGCCGGGGTCAACGGCGTGACGGCCTTGCCGGGCCTGCTGGCCTGCGGCGAGGTCACCTGCACGGGCCTTCACGGCGCGAACCGGCTGGCGAGCAACTCCCTGCTGGAGGCGCTGGTCTGCGCGCACAACCTGGCCGCGACCCTCGGCGAGGGCGCGCGTCCCCCGCCCTGCAGCGGGATTGAGATCCCGTCCTGGCGCTACGGCGACGCCGTGCCCAGCGACGAGGCGGTCGTGGTCGAACACAACTGGAACGAGGTGCGCACGTGCATGTGGGACTACGTGGGCATCGTGCGGACCAACAAGCGTCTCGAGCGCGCCCTGCGCCGCATCCGGACCCTGAGGTCCGAGATCCGCCAGTACTACCTGGCCTACCTCGTCACCGCCGACGTGCTCGAACTCCGCAGCATCGCGGACGTGGCCGAACTGGTCGTGCGTTCCGCGATGCAGCGGAAGGAGAGCCGGGGCCTGCACTACACGCTGGACTACCCGTTGCCCGACAGCTCGCAGCCGCCCCGCGAAACCCGCATCGTCGATCCGCCCGGTGGACACGTGGCGTAAGCCAGCCATCCATTTCCGGCTTTCGTGGTGTTGTAGGGGCGCTTGTGCCAAGCGCCCAGGGCGGGGGCGCTTCACAGAAGCGCCCCTACAAACGGCTCCCCTACAACTAGGGCGGCGTCCCTCCCGCCTTCGCCTTCCCGACATGCGCCCGTCATCCCGATGGCGCGCCGCGCGCCAGAGGGATCTCTCTGTTGCGTGGTGGGTTCAGAGAGAGATTCCTCGTCCCGATGCAACATCGGGACTCGGAATGACAACCGGCGAGGTAGAGCCCGCTTCATGCGGGCTAACGTAGCCCGGGTAAACCGGGCTCTACGCGGGCCCTCCCGGCTTCACCTTCCCGACGTGCGCCGCGTGGTCCAGGAACAACGCCACGCAGATCAGGACCACCACGGCCCCGGCGACCCACAGCGCGATGATCAGCGGAAAGTACTCGTCGACGGGCTTCTCGCCGGGCGGGGCCAGGAAGCTGATCAGCGTGGTGACCATCCACGTCGTGGCCAGGATGATGCACAGGTCGCGGAGGAGCCGCTCGGTCAGGTCGAGCCGCACCGAGTCGTCGAAACGCGCGGCTTCCCTGGCGATCCGGCATGCCGGGAGGAGCAGGGCGAGGGCGATCACGTTCGCGTGCTTCCAGGGCGATGCGGGAAAGCCGAGCTCGGTCAAGGTCAGCCACAGCAGGGCCAAGGCGATGAGAATGAACCCGGTCTGGACGGCGAAGAGGAAGAGCGGGAACCAGGCGTCCGCCCGGAGGGCGAGGTACGTGCCGAAGCGCGATCTGTTTTCGGCGGCGGGGAGCGATTGGGCTCCGCGGAGGATGAGCTGCAGACCGAGGGTGAGCCCCAGCGCCGCCCAGAGGCCGGGCCCCGCGCGGAAGGACTTGGCATAGATGAGGGCCCCGGCGACGAAGAGGGGGAGGAGGCCTATCCTGAACGCGGCGCGGACGTGCTGCTTCCAGGCGCGCTCGGACGGCTGATACTGGGGGAAGAGCAGCATGTGCCATGTCTGGCAGAACCGGTGTTCCGGTGTCAACACCCGTTGTTGGGGTGCCGGCGGGGAGCGGTCGGGCGCTTCACAGAAGCGCCCCTACAGACGGCGCCCGTTATGTTGTAGGGGCGCTTGTGTCAAGCGCCCCTGCACTCGGGACCGGGGTTCCTGCGCGTGTGCAAGTTCCTAGTTCATCGGAACTAACAAGCAGACTATAGTAACCTAGAATTAGTTAAGAAAATCCTTGCATGTCTGGGCGATCTGAGCTAGCTATAGAGCCAGACTTCGGGGCGGAATTCCAACAGGCGGAGGTGGGACGACGTCTTGCGGGCGCGGTGAATACGGTTTGTGCTGTTTGCTTTTTTTGTGCGCGGAGTTGAGAGCGGTTGCAATCACTTTCACGCCCGGTGGACGGCCGGGCGTGGATCAGGAGGACAGAAGATGAAGTTGCGTGCAGTATTAGTAGCAGTGACGGTAATGGCATTGGCAGGTGCGGCTTCGGCCAACCTGCTGACGAACCCGGGGTTCGAAACCGGGGACCTGACAGGTTGGGACGCGGCGGGCTGGTACACCCAAACCGGAGGTGACGCACACAGCGGCACCTGGGGCGCGGGATATCACGTTCTGTCCGGAGCCCCCAATAACGACTTCTATGTCGCCCTTCAGTACGTCCCGGTGACGGCCAATGCGTCCTATGACTTCGCCGGCTGGCTGCGCTTCGCGGGCCTCAACGAGTCGGAGTCGTTCCTGGAAGTGGTGTTCATAGACAATCTGGGTGCCTGGGGCGGCCAGTATCAGTCGGTCCACCAGACGACAACCGAGGGCTACACTCTCTACTCGATCACGAACATGATCGCGGACGGCGATGCCGTGACGGCCAGGGTGGCCGCCGTCGTGCACACGACGGCTCTGACCACAGACCAGTCGTGGCATAACGTCGACGACATGAGTTTCGATCAGACGATTCCTGAACCGACCACGCTGGGCCTTCTCGGTATGGCGGTGGCCGGCATGATCGTCCTGCGCCGCAAGAACCGCGCGTAAGAGCACACACCCTGCGTAAGAAGATAGTCGGCAACCGGCTGTCCGCCCCAAGCGGACAGCCGGTTTGCTTCTGGAGCTGGGGGGCGCTTCATAGAAGCGCCCCTACATGCGGCGCGCATGGTGTTGTAGGGGCGCTTGTGCCAAGCGCCCAAGGGCGGGTGCAATTCCGACTTCCTTTGACCGGCGTTTTCCGGAAGTATTCCCGGCGTCATGGCTGAAGCGAAGTACACAGAGGGTCTGGCCACGCCTATCCGCTATCTTAAAGGAGTGGGCGAGGTGCGCGCCGAGCAGTTGGCGCGGCTGGAGGTCCGGACCGTGGGTGACCTGCTCCTGACCGTCCCGCGCCGGTACGAAGACCGGCGGACATTCGAGAAACTGGCCTCGCTGCAGCCCGGGGATATGGTCGTGGCAACCGGCACGATCATGGCCTGCGGGTGGGTGAAGGCGCGGTTCGGGCGCAGCTTCTTCGAGGCGCTGATCAGGGACGATTCAGGCCTTGCCTGCTGCCGCTGGTACAACGCCCAGTATCTGCAGGACCAGCTCAAGACCGGCGATACGCTGGTCGTCTACGGCAAGGTGACTCGGTTCAAGGGCCAGATGGTCTTTCAGCACCCGGAGTTCGAGATGGGCAGCGCCAACGGCTCGGGCGCAGCGCCCGAGGAGGAATCGCTCCACCTGGGTCGGATCGTGCCCATCTACCCCCTGACCGAGCACCTCGGCCAGCGGACCATGCGCCGCATCGCGTGGAACGCGGTCACGCTCTACGCGGAGAAAGCCGAGGACATGCTGCCGGGGGAGACGCTGGACCGGCTCCGGCTTCCCGGCATCCGCGAGGCCCTCGCGCGCGTTCATTTCCCCGCCAGCCTGGACGAAGCCCGCGCGGCGCGGTACCGGATCGTGTTCGACGAGTTCCTCTGCATCCAGCTCGTCCTCGTTGCGCGCAAGGTCCACGCGGAGCAGTTCCTCACCGGCCCGGCCCACGTCGCGCCGGGGCACGTGAGGCGCCGGTTCCTCTCGGCCCTGCCGTTCGAGCTGACCGAGGCGCAACAGCGGGTGCTGAAGGAGATCGAGGCGGACATGCAGAAGCCGCGGCCGATGCACCGCCTCCTGCAGGGCGATGTCGGCTCCGGGAAAACCATCGTCGCCGCCTGCGCCATCCTGGACGCCATCGAATGCGGGTCGCAGTGCGCGGTGATGGCGCCGACGGAAATCCTGGCGAGCCAGCACGCGCGGACGTTCACCGAGTACCTCGAGCCGCTGGGCCTGCGGATCGCCCTGTTGACCAGCGACATGCCGGCCGCGGAGCGGACGCGCGCCCTGGACGGGATCCGCGTCGGCGACGTCAACCTGGTGGTGGGCACCCACGCGATCATCGAGGAGCGGGTGGCCTTCAAGAAACTCGGTTTCATCGTGATCGACGAGCAGCACAAGTTCGGCGTCGAGCAGCGCGGCGTGCTGTACGAGAAGGGGGAGAACCCCGACGTGCTGGTCATGACGGCCACGCCCATCCCGCGCACGCTGGCCATGACGATCTACGGCGACCTGGACGTGAGCATTCTCGACGAGATGCCCAAGGGCCGGCAGGAGATCGTGACCCGCGTCATCAAGGAGGAACAGCTTCCGCAAGCGTACGACTTCATCCGCAAGCAGGTGGCCAAGGGCCGGCAGGCGTACCTCGTCTACCCGCTGGTCTCCGCGGAAACCATCGCGGACGAAACGGCCGGGGCCGCGGACCAGCCCGCCACGCCGGCCTCCGAACTCCGGGCCGCGGAGGAGATGTACCGCAAGCTCAAGGAGACGGTCTTCACGAAGGAGCGGCTCGGACTCCTGCACGGCCAGATGCGCGCGGCCGACAAGGGGGAGATCATGCAGCGCTTCCGGCGCGGGGAGCTCGACCTCCTCGTGGCGACGACCGTCGTCGAAGTGGGGATCGACGTGCCCAACGCCACCGTGATGCTGGTCGAGAACGCCGAACGGTTCGGGTTGGCCCAGCTCCACCAGCTCCGCGGGCGGATCGGCCGCGGCGCGCACAAGTCGTTCTGCATCCTGGAGGGCAGGCCCGGCACGCCGGAATCCTGGCGGCGGCTGAAGGTCATGGAGGAGACCCTCGACGGGTTCCGGATCGCCGAGGAGGACCTGAAGATCCGCGGCATGGGCAACCTGCTGGGGCGCGAGCAGAGCGGCTTCCCGGCGCTGCGCGTAGGCGACCCGCTCGGCGATTCAGACATCCTCATGGCCGCCCGGGACGAAGCTTTCCGCATCGTCGGGGCCGATCCCCGGCTGGAGGACCCGCGGTACGACCTCCTCCGGCGCCGGGCGCGGGAACTGTACAAGCTGGTCGGCCCGTTCGTGAAGGTGGGGTGAGGCGGGGAAGGGGAGAATGGGGGAAT
>JAZDKK010000059.1:0-2249 GCA_043803015.1 Verrucomicrobiota bacterium | reverse complement strand
GATCCCGTGGCTGACCTACATCAACAGCTACTTCAAGACCAACGACCCGTTCCGCCACCCGACGACCGCCAGCTACGCCACGGACGAGTACTGGGAGCGCGGCTTCCCGATCACCGACATGCCGCAAGTCCATACGTACGCGGACCTCTACAGCTGGGTCACGCCGCCCTCGACGCTGGAGAAGTACCACCACTACCTGTGGAAGCACTACAGCAAGCCCGCGTTCATGGGCGAGATCGGCACCGTGGAATGGAAGCTGTACGAGCCGGACTTCACGCGCGTCACGGCCTGGCCGGGGATCTGTTCCGGCGCCGCGATCACGCCGATGATGTGGACCACGCCGCCGTTCTCGTGGTTCGGCGACGCGAAGATGGGCCCCTGGCTGGGCGTGATGTCCGACGAGATGAAGGTGCTCGCGCAGTTCGCGCGCGACATCCCGTTCACCAGGCTCGGCCTCAAGCCGGCCGACGCGGAGACCCATGCGACCAACGAGCCGGCAGTGACGGTCGTGGAGAGCTTCGAGAGCGGCATGAACAACTGGTCCCTGTGGGGGCCCTCCGTGACGAACTCATCGATCGTGACCAACCACGCGACGCACGGAACAAACGCCCTGCGGCTTGACATCAACATGGACACGTACGCCCGCATGCCCGACGGCCCGTCCGGCATCGAGAAGTACGCGCCGTCGTTGAGCTACAACTGGTCGAACTACTGGCCGCGGGGTTTGCTGAAGATGGACGTGTTCATCCCCGAGTTCTGGCACCCGACCAGCAACCCCTCGGGCTTCCTGCTGGGGGTCAACAAGGACCCGCGCTCGATTATCGAGGTGTTCACGAGGGACGCCACCAACGGCTGGCACTGGTACTCCACGACCAACGAGTACGGCGGAGGCCTCCGCGAGGCGGGCGGCTGGAAGAAGCTGACCGTGGGCATGCTGTGGAGCCTCGAGCTGAACCTCGGCTACATCCCCAGCGCGTACGAGGCCGCTCACATCGTCGGCATCAAGTTCAAGTTCGGCGACGTCGGCGTCCTGCGCGGGCCGATCTACATCGACCACATCACGGCGGGCATGTACGCGCACAACACCGCCGCGATGGTCAGCTCGAACGGGCAGTTCGCGTACGGCTGGATCCAGGACCGGCGCTGGACGAACTCGGTGGTCGGGAACAGCGGCGCGGCGCTGACGCTCAACGGGCTGGCCGCCGGCCAGTACAACGTGGAGTGGTGGGACACGCTCGTCGGGCCGCGCGAAACCCTGAACGCCAGTGCGCCGACCGGGCGGCTGGTCGTGACCGTGCCGGACTTCATGAAGGACATCGCGTTCAAAGTCCGGCGCATCGGCGCCACGGGCGCGACGGTCCACGACGTGGCCGTGGCCGGCGTGCAGGAGTACGACTGGGTCGTGAAAAACCCCCGCCAGCTCGTCGAGGTGATGGTCGAGAACCAGGGCACGGTCAGCGAGACCTTCAATGTAACGCTGACGGACACGACGGCGGGCCAGGTGGTCGGGACGAACACGGTGACGCTGGCCGCGGGGGCGTCCGTGCACACGCGGTTCTGGTGGAACTGCATGTCCTTGCCCACCAATGACTACCACGTGCTGACCGCCACGGCCTCCACCGTCGGCGGCGAGACGGACACCGCGGACAACACGCTGTCGGGCCGGACGATGGTCTACTCCCAGACGCCGCCGTGGGATCCCTGCAACGCCCTGCGCCGCTGGGCGCCGGATTCGACCGACTCGGATGCCCGTCAGCTCGTTGTGCAGACCAACTTCGTGACCGAGGGCACGGAGTCGTTCGAGCTCTACCACCGGTCACCGAGCAAGTTCCAGGCGTACTTCGGGTTCGACCAGGTCTACGAGAACTGGTCCAACCGCACGGCGTTCGTGTTCGACCTGTACAACGCCGACGGATCGACGAACGCCCAGATCCTCCTTCGCAGCCACACCAACTGGCTGTGGTACTGGTCGGAGGTGCTGACCATCACCAACGGCTGGAACCGTGACCTGCGGTTCGCGTTCACGAACGCCACCTGGACGCAGCTTCACTGGGACCCGGTGGTCACGACCAACGGCGGCGGGCAGGTCGTGACCAACACCGTCGCGTTCACCAACTACAACGTGACCTGCGGCGGACGCGAGGCCATGCAGCAGCTCTACATCAAGGGGGCCGGCTACACGACCGACGGGTACGTGTACGTGGACAACATCCGGCTCGACGGCTGGTACACCCTGCGGCTGGGCTTCG
>JAZDKK010000058.1:0-3265 GCA_043803015.1 Verrucomicrobiota bacterium | reverse complement strand
TGCTGGCGATCCTGGACGACGACACGAACAAGCCGCTGGTCGGGCGTCTGCCCATGGAGATCCGTGTCTCCGACGTCTATGGCGGGTTCTTCTCGGACAACTTCAACGACACCAACTACCTCCAGGCTCCCTGGGCTTGGGTGAGCGAGATGAGCTGCACGGGCAGTGTGACCAACGCTCTGAACCTGAACCCCGTTACCTCGTACAAGAACGCGGGCATCGGCACCGTCAACTCGAACTTCTCCTGGGTCAAGAGCGGCGGCATGTGGAATTACCAGATCGGGGTTGCCAAGTGGAACGTCGCGGTGACCAACGGTATTAGGCCCTTGCTAGCGATCGTCGGCAACGGCGGCGGATCCCAGCCGGTTTCCTACTTCGACTTCAACCCGCCCAACTGCGTCATGTGCCTGCTGGATTGCTGGGACGGAGCCGCCTGGTGGAACCTGTTCGTGAAAACCAATTACGCGGTCTTCGGCACGGAACAGGACCCGTACAAGAAAGACTGGCTTCAGGCGGCCACCGGCTACGCAACGGGCATTACGTACGGCGTCTCCCTGAGCGGAGACTGGGCCCGGGTCTGGGCGCGCCTTCCCGACGGCACCCTGACCAACAACCCCTGGGTCCAGATCCCCGGCATGACCAACTGGTTCAACCAGGCCGGCACATTCTACGTGGGCGTGAAGAACGACACCGCAGGCGACCGTGGGGCCGGCGAGTACGTCGCCCTCACGAACGCGGCCGTCTTCCCGACCATCCCGGACAACAAGCTGACGAACGTCGCCTCGGCCACCCCGCTGCGGCTGATCTTCGGCGCGTACGACGCCGACAGCGGGCTGGCCCGCAACAACGTGGGCGACGCAACGAACTGCAACATCGACTTCGGCTCGTGGCAGACGGACAACGTCACGAACTTCGATTCCGGGGAGAGCACGGCCTACGCTTCCACGTTTTCGAGCACGGCCACCAGCGTGTGGAAGTTCGGCGGAATCGACATCGGCAGCGTCATCGGCACCAACCTGATCGCCTCGACCCTGCGCGACGCCGATAACGACCGCACCGGTGATGGCTACAGCATCACGAACTGGATGTTCGGCTACCTGAACATCCTCGACGACGATACCGTGGTGCCCTTCCCCGGGCCGTTCAGCACGAACATGCTGGTGAACCCCGGTTTCGAAACGAACGGCGCCGGATGGAGCGGATGGGAATACGCGCCCCGCGGTTTCAGCGCCGCGGCCGCCGAGGAGGGTGACTACGGCGGCTGGTTCACCAACACGACCGGGCCGGACTGGCCGAGCTCGGGCTTTCAGCAGTGGGTCAAGGTGGCCGGCAGCCAGACGTATTCGATCGGCGTGCGCGCCCGCAAGGAAGGCACCTACGACGCGGCCGGCGTCTACCTGAAGGTCGAGCACTACAGCGCGACCGGCCAGATGACGGCGGCTTCGTCGGAGACCAACTTCGTGGGCGGCCTCACGACGAGCTGGCAGACCTTCGTCAACACCTTCACGACGCCGTCCATCTGCACGTCCAACAAGTTCATGGTGCTGACGGTCTATTCCAATACCGGCAGCGGGAGCGGGCGGGTGTTCATCGACAATGCCTGGCACGTCCCGACGGACTCGGCGTTCATGCGGGTCCAGGTGGGCACGACCACGATCAGCCCGAACAGCGACTACACGACGAACGCCACCTTCACCGTGTACGACGGCCAGATCACCAACCTCGCCGTCAACCCCCTGCGCGTGCGCATCGGCGCCTACGACATGAACAGCGGGTTGTCCCGCGGCACGAACGACGCCAACACGCAGATGAACCTCGACTTCGGGTCGTGGCTCACGGACAACGTGACGAACTACGAATCCGGCGAGAGTTCGGCGTTCAGCGCGACGTTCGACGTGGGCGCGTCCAGCACCTGGAAATTCGTCCAGGTCGACACCAACACGATCGTCCTGCAGACCAACAAGATCACCGTGTCCCTCTTCGATGCCGACAACGACTGGGCGGGCGACCGGAAGATCGTGACGAACCAGCAGTACGGCTACATCATCGTCGCGGACGACGACACGGACTACCCGGTCGTCCCGCGCGGCACGAACCTGCTGAAGAACGCCGGCTTCGAGAACGGCAGCTACAGCGGGCTCACTCCCCCGACGGACTGGTGGGAGTGGGGCGAAGAGACCGTCGAGAACTACGCCAACCACGGCGGCACGTGGGGCGTCTGCATGCACTCGTGGTTGGACGGCGACTACGGCGGCATCGGGCAGGACATCTACATCCCCACCCTGTCGAACGGCGACGTCGTGACCTGGAGCATCTGGGGCAAGGCGGAGAACAACTTCACGTCCACGACGTGTTCGACCTGGATGTACATCGAGTTCTGGACCAACGGCGCGGCGACCTGGGCGTATCGCGTCACGAACGACGTGTACGGCACGCTCACCGCGAACAAGGGCAACTGGAACTACCTGAACTTCACGTACACGAACTGGGCGGCCGGCGTGAACATGATCAAGGTCCTCGCCGGCTTCAGCGACGCCAAGAATATCGGCGACCCGAAGTCCCTCTTCTTCGACGACGCCTTCGCGGCGGTGGGCAAGCCGATGATGGTGTCGATCGGCAACACCTACATCTCCGGCAGCGAGGCGAGCACCAATGCCCTCTTCTACGTGGACGCCGCCGCCATCACCAACGTCGGTCCATCGAATCCGTTCCGCCTGATCTTCCGCGCGTTCGACGGCACGAGCGCGTTGTCCCGCGGCACGAACGACGAGAACACGCAGATGAACGTGGACTTCGGGCCGGTGTGCACGAACAACGTGACGAACTACGTCGCTGGCGAGAGCACGGCGGACTCCTCGGTCGACTCGGCCACGAGCGTGTGGACGTGGGTCGGGTTCGCGCCGGGCACCCTGAACGCGCTGACCAACGCGGTCACCAACAAGATCACGGTGACGCTGTTCGACAACGACAACGACCGCACGGGCGACCGGCTGTCGCTGATCGACCAGCAGTTCGGCTACCTCGTGGTCACCGGCTCGGCGGCCGTGGTCCCCGCGCCGGACATCATCGTCCTGGGCACCAACTTCGCCACCATCGTCGATGGCGACACCACGCCGGAACTGGCCGACGGCACCGACTTCGGCGATGTCGTGGTTGCCGGCGGAACAAACGTGCACACTTTCACGATCACAAATAGCGGCACAGCCACCCTGACCCTCTCGAACGTCGTCATCGGAGGCGCTCATGCCGCTGATTTCACCGCGGC
>JAZDKK010000057.1:0-60967 GCA_043803015.1 Verrucomicrobiota bacterium | reverse complement strand
CCCGACGGCCCTTCGGGTGCATTTTGCACGAGCACTCGTGCAAAATGCAGGCTAGCATCGCACCGGGAATAATGCAACGGGTAACCCCGCCGCGGACTCAGATGCGGCGCACGAAGACATGGAGGGCCGGGCCGGAGGGGTCCTTCACTTCCCAGCCGCGGGCGATGCGGTACCCCGGCAGCCATACGACTTCGCCGCGGCTCTCCAGAACGGGGACCTGGGACCGGCGATCACGGGGGATCTTCTGGTCCACGAAGAGATCCTGCAGCTTCTTGGAGCCGCCCAGCCCCAGCGGCCGGATCGGGTCGCCCGGCTGCCAGGAACGCACGCGCAGCCGCGCGCGGCGCGCCGCGCGCGCGCCGAGCGAGGCCTCCGCCGGCAGTTCGCCGACCTTCGCGCCGGTCTGCCGGAGCACGCCCCGATCCCACCTCGTGACCACGCGGAGGCGCTGCTCGGGCAGGATCGTCTCCCCCGGAACCACGAGAGGCGCGCAGAAGGAAGGCTCCTCCGCACCGGCCGTCTGCTCCAGGGACAGGGCGCGATAGCGCCGGACAACGCTCCGGCCGCCGCCCAGCGACACGGAACGCGTGCCGCGGGGCTCGCGGAGAAGCCGCTCGATGCCCTCCACGGCGTCGAAGTCCACGCACTCCGGATCCACCTCGCGCGAAATCAGCCAGAGCCTGATCACCCGCCGGCGCGCCGCCAGCCGCAGGCGTTTAAGCGGGTCCACGCGCAGGACCGCCGGCCTCTTCCGCTCGAGGCACTTCCCCAGCAGTCCGCGAGCCAACGTGTCCAGCCACTCGTTCTCCTCGCGGATCAGCTCGCTGGTCCGCAGGAGCGCCCGGCGAACCTGCGGATTGAGACGCGACTCCAGCAAGGGCAGGATCTCGTGCCGCGCCCTGTTGCGCAGGAAGCCGGGGTCGAGGTTGCTCTCGTCCTCGCGCCATTTCAGCCCGTAGCGCCGCAGGAAGCGGACCACCTCCGGGTGGGTCACGTCGAGGAGGGGCCGGACGATCCTGAGGCCGTGCCGCTCGGTGACGTGAGGGATGCCGCTCAGCCCCTGCGGGCCGGCCCCCCGGGCCAGCTTGAGCAGGATCGTCTCCGCCTGGTCATCGGCGGTATGCGCCGTGGCCACGCACCCGGCGCCCGCCGCGTGCGCGGCGCGCACGAAAAAGTCGTACCGCAGCTCGCGCGCCGCCATCTCCAGGGAAAGCTTCGCCTGGCGCGCGCGCCGCGGCACGTCGACCCGCGCCTGGACGCACGGCAGGCCCAGCCGCCACGCGAGCTCGTTCACGAAGCGCGCGTCCTCGTCGGCGGCGCGGCCGCGGATGCCGTGGTGGAGGTGCACGAGGGTCAGCGAGAGGCGGTACCGCTTCTTCAGGTAGTGCAGGGCGTACGCCAGCGCCACGGAGTCCGCGCCGCCGGAAACGGCCACCAGGATGTGATCGCCCCGCCGGAAGAGCCGGTGTCGCTCGATCGTCCGCTGGACGGTGCGGAGCATGAGGCAGTTCGGTGCTGGTTATTCGTTAATCGTTGTTCGTTGCAGAGCAACGAGTAACTCATAACAGATAACGGATAACTACTCCAGCCGCTTCAGACCGCCCATGTAAGGCCAGAGGACTTCGGGGAGCGCGACCGAGCCGTCCGCGTCCTGGTAATTCTCCAGGATCGCCACGAACAGGCGCGCCAGCGCGGTGCCCGAGCCGTTGAGGATGTGCGGGTAGGCCAGCTTGCCGTCCTTGTTCCGGTACCGGATGTTCGCGCGCCGGGCCTGGAACTCCTCGCAGTTGCTGCACGAGGAGACCTCCAGCCACGTGTCCTGGCCGGGCGCCCAGAGTTCGATGTCGTAGCACTTGGCCGCCGCGAAACTGATGTCGCCGGTGCACAGCTCGAGGACGCGGTAAGGCAGGCCGAGGCGCTGCAGAACGTCCTCGGCGTTCTGCACCAAGGTTTCGAGTTCGGCGTACGACGTCTCCGGCTCAACGAACTTGATCATCTCGACCTTGTCGAACTGGTGCACCCGGTTGAGCCCGCGCGTCAGCTTGCCTGCCGCCCCGGCCTCGCGCCGGAAGCAGGGCGTGTAGGCCGTAAGGTAGAGCGGCAGGGGATCCGTGATGACCTCGTCGCGGTAGATGTTCACGACCGGCACTTCCGCGGTGGGCACGAGGTAGAGGTCGTCTTCGACGATGTGGTACATCTCGCTCGCCAGCTTCGGGAGCTGGCCCGTGCCCGTCATGGCGGCCGAGCCGACGACGAACGGCGGCAGGACTTCCTCGTACCCGTGCTCCTTGACGTGGAGGTCGAGCATGAACTGGATCAGCGCCCGCTGCAGCCGGGCGCCGCCGCCCCGGTACAAGGGCCAGCCGGTGCCGGTCATCCGCGCCGCGCGCTCGAAGTCAAACAGGCCCAGCTTCTTGCCGATCTCCCAGTGCGGCTTCGGCGTGAAGTCAAAGCGCCGGGGTTCGCCGTGGCTGCGCACGGGCACATTCGCGCTCGCGTCCTTGCCGACGGGCACGCTGGGATGCGGGATGTTCGGGATCCACAGCATCGCGCGGTGGAGCGCGTCCTCCACCTGCCGGATCTCGCTGTCCATCTGGCCGATCCGATCGCCGACCTCGCGCATCTCCTTCTGCGCGGCGGAGATGTCCTGCCCGGACTTCTTCTTCTCTCCCAGCTCCTTGGAGACCACGTTGCGCCGGTTCTTCAGCACGTCGACCTCGGACACCAGCGTGCGGCGGCGGCGGTCCAGGTCCAGGACTCCGTCCAGGTCGACGGCGGCGCCGCGCGCTTCCAGTGCGCGGCGCACGTCTCCCTCGCGATCCCGGACTGTTTTGATATCCAGCATGACGGCTTCCCGCCGGCGCCGCGGCGCCCGGGCCTCAAGGCATCGCGCCCACGGTCATGGGGATGAGCATGATCCCGTTCGCCGTGGCGGCGTTCCGCACTTTTTCCAAGCAGGGCGGGCAGAAACTCCGGCTCTTGGCGTCCATCTCGTCGAGCGTGCTGTGCACCCACATCACGCACTGCGGGTTCGGGCAGGAAGACATCCCAAGGAGCGACCCTATGCTCCGCATGGTCTCTTTCTCGAGGCGCCGCGCGAGCTTCTCCTGGTCGCCGTCGGCCGGCTGGAGGGCCTTCACGTTCAGCGCGGCCACGTGTTGGGCGGAAAGGCCTACGCCGTGGGCGGCGATGTCCTCGGCGGGGGAGACCAGTGCCACCAGGCAAACATCGCCTTCACCCATGAGCTTGGCCGCCGCCTCGCCCTCGGCATCCAGCGTTCCGCCCACTGCCTTCTGGGGCGGCAGAAGACGGACGGGTAATCTGATGTCCTGCTGCACGAAGTCGCCGACCTTCCTGGCCAGGGTTTCATCCACCGGCCCGACCGCGACAAGGGCAACGGCCCTGGCGGGGGCCGGCTTGGCAACGGCCTCTTCAGGTTCGGCAGCGACGCAGAACCCGGCCAGAAGACCTCCGATCACAACGACAGTCAGTATCCGCTGCATAGCTCCTCCCGCGTAGGTGGCGGGCGTACCCCGCCACGGACAGTCACCGTTCGCATTATGAGGGAATCGGCGCCGGAATTGCAACAACAGCGGAGGCCGCTCGGCTGCGCCCGGTCAATTCGTCACGGCCCCCTGAGGCTTCGGGGCCGCGGGCACGACGGCCCCGGCTCTGAGTTCGGCGTACCGCGGGTTCTCACGGATGGCGCGGAGATACGGCTCCTCCCCTGCCAGCCAATCGTCGAGTTCGCCGGCCTTGGACTCCGCGAGCTTGGCAACGATCGGCCACACCTTGTCCATCTGGCCCTGGCCCGCGTAGGCACACGCGAGCGCGAACGCGATCTGCCGGTTCGCCGGAAGCCCCTTGTGCGCTTTATCCAGCAACGTCGCCGCCGGCTGATACTGCCCTGCGTTCAGCAGGACGAAGGCGTAGTTGTAGAGGATCTCCGTATTCTCCGGATATCGGCCCGCCAGCGCCTGAAGGACGGCCAGCGCGGCCTCGCGTTCGCCTTTCTCATACCGGCAATGCCCGATGTCCATGTCGGGACCCATGGCGCGCAGCCCCAGCTGTTTCACGCCCTGCAGCGCAACTTCGGCCTCGCCCCACTGCCCGGCCGCGAGCGCCGTGCCGGCCTTCTTGAGACCGTTGACGATGTCCCGCAGGCGTTCCCGCGTGCCCTCGCCCAGCACGGTGTTGCACAGCATCGTGAACCCCTGGTCGGACAGGGCGGCCAGGTAGTCCTGCTGGTCCGCGTCGAGCCAGTTGGCCACCTGGCCGACCTCGTCGTTGTTCAGCTCGTTCCATTCGCCGGCGGCGGGCGTGGCTCCGTTGGCGATCTGAAGGCAGACCTTGTTGAAGCGCGCCGCCAGATAGCGCGGATCAAGCTGGAGGGCCCGGTCCACCGCCGCCTGCGCGTCGCTGAAGCGGAGAAGCCGGATCAGCACCCCGGAACGCCCGGCCAGGAACGGCACGTTGTCGGGGTACGACTTCAGCACGCGC
Organism: Verrucomicrobiota bacterium; assembly: GCA_043803015.1. Taxonomy (GTDB): domain Bacteria; phylum Verrucomicrobiota; class Kiritimatiellia; order CAIQIC01; family JAGNIJ01; genus JAZDKK01. The sequence continues at coordinate 56,467 of JAZDKK010000057.1, read as the reverse complement.
CGGAAGTACTCGTCGGCCACGCCGAACTTCCGGGCCAGCGCGGCCACCGCGGCGCCCTTGCGCAGGAGCAGCAGGTTGTTCGGCTCAAGCTCCAAGCCCTGCTGGACCTCATACAGCGCGCGGCCCCAGTCCATCTGCCTGGTATACGTGTCGGCCATCCGCAGGTGGCGCAGGGCGAGCCCCTGCGGCGGCATATTCACGCTGAACGAAAAGGGGCGCGCCGTGGGCGCGTACATGGGCCGGCGGCGGACGTCTACCAGCGGGTAGCGCTTGAGCTCCGGCCGGAAGGGCTCCGCGTTCTTCTCCACTTTCGTGTCCAGGCTGTCGGCGAGGAGGCCGTCCACATAGAAGATCGAATCCGGCTGCTCCCCCACCACGTCCGCGCGGCCCGCCCCCGGCGGACAGACCCCCGCGGCGAGGAGCCAGGCGGACAAGATGACCGTGCGTCTCATCGGGAATTCTCTCCGGGAAATATGCCACAACCCGGCGCCGAAGTCATCTGCGTTCACCCCGTGCGCCCGCGTCAGGCCTGCGCCAGGGCCGCGAGATCCAGGGCCGTGACGCCTTCGAGCGACTTCACAACCTGCTGGGCGGCGGTGAGCTTCTCCGCGCCGTAGCTGTTGGAAACGGCCAGCACGGCCAGTCCCGCCGCCTTCGCCGCGTCGATACCGGCCGGCGTGTCTTCGATCGCCACGCAGTGCCCCGCGCTGATCCCTTGGTTCGGAAAGGACGCCATCAGCCGCTCCACGACGAGGAGGTACGAGATGGGACTCGGCTTGCTGGTCTCCACCTCGTCGGCCGTCACGACCACGTCGAAGATCCCGTCGATGTCCAGCTTGCAGAGGATGGGCTCGATGTCCCCCTCGAGGGCCCCGCTGCAGAGCGCGATCGGCACCTTGCCGGAGAGCGACCAGATCAGCGGGATCACCCCGGGATAGGCCTCCACGCCCCGTTCTTCGACCAGGGCCCGGAAGGCCTTCGCCTTGTCTCTCATGAGCTGCTGGAGGTACCCGTCATCCAGGCTCCGGCCGCCCTTCTTGAAGGCTTCCCGGAACGCGTCGCGGTCGTCGAATCCCAGGTAGTACGACGTGTACTCCTCCCAGGTAAACGCCAGGCCGAGCGGCAACAGCACCCGTCGAAAGGCCTCGAAGTGAAGCGGCTCCGTGTTCACGATCACGCCGTCGAAATCGAACACCACCGCATCCGGTGTGGTTGTCTCTGTGCTCATGTTGGTTTGTCGGGCTTCTCCTCCGTCGCGCCGCGCGGCCCGTACCGCCGGAGGATCGCGATGACCTCCTCGTCCTCCACTTGGCCGAAATCGCGGAAGAACTGTCCCACCGCGAAAAACTGGGCCGGCACCTCAAGGCATACCACTTCATCCGCCAGGGGTCCAATCCTCTCCACCGTTTCAGCCGGCGCCACGGCCGTGGCCGCGATGAGCCGGGCCGGCTTTCTGGCGCGCACGGCATGCAGGGCCGCCACCATCGTGGCGCCCGTGGCCAGCCCGTCGTCCACCACGCTCACGACCCGCCCCGCCGGGCTGATCGGCGGCCGGACCGGCGTGTACTGCGCGCGGCGCTTCCGCATGTTCTCGATCTGATGGCGGGTCTCTTCGGCGATGTACGACTTCGGGACGCCGAGGCGGTCCACCACCCCCGCCAGGTACACCCGCCCGCCCTCGTCGATGGAGCCGATCGCGAACTCCGGCTGGCCCGGCGCCCCGAGCTTGTGGACGAGGACCACGTCCACCTCGCCGTCGAGCGCGTCGGCCATGACCCCGGCCATGGCCACGCCGCCGCGCGGGATGCCGAGGACAAGCGGCCGCCGGCCGCGGTACTTCTTCAGCCGCTCCGCCAGCATCTTCGCCGCCTGCTCTCGATTCTCGAAAGGCATAGTCACCGCCCCGGAGAACTAGCCGCGAAAGAACGCAAAGAGCGCAAGGAAGACGGAAAGCAAGGTCTTCAACGCACTCGGCACCCGACCTCGCGGTCGCAACGCGTATTTCTTGATCTCGAATTTGAATGAACCGAAATTGATCAGCAATCCGTGCTCCCGCTGAGATGACCGCAGGTACCCGAGAATCTGGGCGATGTGCTCGTCGGCGATGGTCTTGCTGGCCTTCAATTCAACAATCAAACGGTCGTCCACAAGAAGATCAGCGTAGTATTCTCCAAGCACGGTTCCATCTTCATCGTAGACAGCCAAGGGGAATTGCTGTTCGACTTTCAATCCCGCTTTCCTCAACCGATGGGCGAGCGCGTTTTCGTACACCTTTTCCAAGTGGCCATGACTTAAGTACTCGTGAATCTCAAAGCTTGTCTGTCGAACCTTGTCGCACAACTTCATGATGTCTTCCACAGTGCCCCTCCTCCCCTGATCTTTGCGCTCTCTGCGTTCTCTCGCGGCTATCCCCTCTTCCCCACGACCCTCCTCTTTGTGTTCTTCGCGTTGTCTCGCGGCCATCCCCTCTTCCCCACCACTCTCCTCTTTGCGTTCTCTGCGTTCTCTCGCGGCTATCCCCTCTTCCCCAGCACGGCCTGCAACTGTTTCAGCGTCCGCGTGTTCAGCACGTCCTTCTTCTCCAGCCAGCCGCGCCGCGCCTGCCCCACCCCGTAGCGCATGTTGCCCAGCTCCGCGGTGTTGTGGGCATCGGTGTTGATGCTGACCAGCACGCCTTCGTCCTTCGCCATGCGGCAGAAGGAGTCGTCCAGGTCGAGCCGCAGCGGGTGCGCGTTCAGCTCGATGAAACAGCCGCGCTCCCGGGCATGCTGGAGGACGCGCGGCAGGTCCACGTCGTACGGCTCGCGCTCGAGCAGCAGCCGCCCCGTCGGGTGGCCGAGGATCGTGGCGTAGGGCTTGTCCATGGCGCGCAGGATCCGCTCCGTCTGCTTGTCCGCGGGAAGCTTGAACTGGCTGTGGACGGAGAGGATGACGACGTCGAGCTCGCGGAGCACCGAGTCGGGCAGGTCCAGCTTGCCGTCCTGCAGGATATCCACCTCGATGCCCTTCAGGATCGTGATGCCCTTGAGTTCGCCGTTGAGCTGGTCGATCTCCTTCATCTGCGCGCGCAGGCGCTTCTCGTCCAGCCCCCCGACCATGGCCAGCCGCTGGGAGTGCTCGGTGATGGCGAGGTACTCGTAACCGCGCTTGTGGGCGGCAAGGGCCATCTCCCGGATGGTCTGCTGGCCGTCCGACGCCGTCGTGTGCGCGTGCAGGTCGCCCCGGATGTCGCCCGTGTCCACGAGGTGCGGCAGCCGCCGCTCGCGCGCCGCGTCGATCTCGCCGGCATCCTCCCGCAGTTCCGGGGGGATCCACGCGAGGCCGAACGTGTCGTAGATCTCCTCCTCCGTCTTCCCGGCCAGATACTTTTCGCCTTTTCCGCCGGCGGCGGATCCGCCTCTGGCGGAGAAGACGCCGTACTCGTTGACCTTCAGCCCGCGCTGCTGGCCCAGCTTGCGGATCGCGATGTTGTGCGCCTTGCTGCCGGTGAAGTAGTGCAGGGCCGCGCCGAAGCTCCTTGGCTCCACCACGCGCAGGTCCACCTGGATGCCGGATTTCAGGACCACGCTCGACTTGGTTTCTCCGTGCGACAGCACGTCGGCCACTTCGTCGTACGTGGCGAACTGATCCATGACCGTGCTCTTCGGACCCGCCACCGCCAGGATATCCAGGTCGCCGACGGTTTCCTTCGCGCGCCGGTAGCTCCCCGCGACCGTCACCTTTGAGACGCCGGGCGTTTCTTGCAGGTAGGCCACGAGCGCCTCGGCGTACGGCACAACGACCGCCCGGATGAAACGCCTGCCCGTGTCCGCCCGGACCTTGATGGAATCGAGGATGTGCTGTTCGGTCTTCTCGCCGAAGCCGTCCAGGTCACGGATCTTGCCCTCGCGCGCCGCCGCGGCGAGCTGTTCCAGCGACTCGATCTTGAGGTCCTTCCAGAGCGTCTTCACCCGCTTCGGGCCGAGGCCGGGGATGCGGAGGAGCTCGGTGATGGCCGGCGGCAGCTGCTTGCGGAGCTTGTCCAGCGTCTCGACCTTGCCCGTTTCGATCATCTCCTTGATCTTGGCGGCCAAGTCGGCGCCGATGCCCTGCAGGGTGGTCAGGTCCTCGCCTTTCTCGACCAGGTCGCGCAGTTCGCGGCCGAGGTCCTGCACCGTGCGCGCGGCGTTGCGGTAGGCGCGGATCCGGAACGGGTTGTCGCCCTGGATATCCAGCAGGTCGGCGATCTCGTTGAACACCGCGACGATATCAGCGTTGTGTACCGGCATTCCGCCCCCCGCCGTTTTTCCAACCCCTGGAACTTTCCAGCCCCGATTTTCCAATGCTTGGAAAATTATAGCCAGATTTTTCCAATGCTTGGAAAAGTGGAGGGGCGACCGCGGATGACGCGGATGGCACGGATGGGAAGGGAGAGGAACGTCGCGGGTGTCCGAGACCTTCGGTCTACCCACCCTCACCCATCAGCGAAATCCGCGCAATCCGCGGTTGTCTTCCGGCCTCGCTCAGGCTATGGGTACATACAACACGGGAGAAGCTGCATGAAGCGATTCATCCCCGAAAAGCTCTACCACCAGATCATCGCGAACGTCCCGATCGCGTGCGTGGACGTCGCCATCGTGGCCCGGGGGTCCGTCCTCCTGGTGAAGCGCAAGGACCCGCCGGCCCGAGGCAAGTGGTGGGTGCCGGGCGGGCGCGTGCTTAAGGGCGAGATGATGAAAGAGACCGCCGCGCGCAAGGCCAGGGAGGAAGTCGGCATCGAGTGCCACGTCGGCCCGATCATCCACACGGCGGAGACGATTTTTCCGGACGGCCCCGGCGGGATCCCGATCCACAGCATCAACAGCTGCTTCTTCCTCTACCCGGTGGACCCCAACTTCAAGCCGAAGCTGGACGGCCGCCACGGCGAATACAAGTGGGTCCGCCGCATCCCCAAACGCCTCCACTCCTACGTCGCGCGCTGCCTCATGGGCGCGGGGCTGACGGCTTAGGCCCAACGCGGCCGGGCCGCAAGCCAAGAGGATGGAACCGCGAATGAACGCCAATTGACCCGGCTTCGCCCTGCGGGCTTCGCCGTGGCACGCGCGAATGGATAGGACGGGGAAACCAAGAGGGGCGACCGCGGATTTTGCGGATTGAGCGGATGGGGAAAGAGGACGGCGGTCGAGGCTGCCGCCCCGGACGCTGGAGGTCGAAAGCGGCTGCGGAAATCAGCTCTCCTGCGGTGCGGCCCTGAGCGCAAGCGTGAAACGAATGAGGCAGAATCAGGACCTGGACGCCGGGAAATCGGCAGAACGAGTTACTTTGCATGAACGCTACGGATAAGTAAGTGTCTTTACTAACGTGTGTTATGCTGATGAGAAGAACGGCGGAGGAATCGGCAACAGATATGTTTTATCTTGACAGCACTCTGATCAAGTGCGATTAGTATGGCCCATTGGCGGTTTGTGGTACAAACCGCCAATGAAGACCATCTTGCTGCAAGAGATCGGCAAATACGATGATATGTGTGTTTGCCTTATTGACATAAGTCCTTGAAATGTAGCAATGTTACGTAATCGAAAGATCGGCAGAAAGATCGGCAGAAACACAGCTTAGCTGTCGAGCCGAACATATGTCAGACAATCTCTACAGACAGGTGGCCGATATGGAGCCTCTGCTTCCGACTCAGGGGAAGGCGGAATTGACAGAGCTTGCTTGTGAACTGCTGAGAACATCAGGTCGCCTCAGCGGAATGCTTCATCTCATCACTCGCCAGTCCATGGCAGAACTCCTGCGAGCGATGAACAGCTACTACTCGAATCTGATCGAGGGGCACAGGACAAATCCATATGACATTGAGAAAGCCATCAAGCATGACTTCTCCCGGAACCCAGAACAGAAAGCCCTCCAGCAGGAAAGCGTTGCACATATTCGCGTGCAGATGGCCCTAGAGAAGAAGCTGGGCTCGGAAACGAACGCCTTCTCTCAGGAATTCATATGCTGGCTACATGCGGAGTTCTACAAGCACCTGCCTGACAGCTTCCGGCTTCTGAAGGATGACAAGGGCAGGCAGTACGAAGTTGTTCCGGGGAAGATCAGACAAGATGAGGTGTACGTTGGGCGGCACATTGCGCCGCACCATCAGGCTCTTCCCGCATTCATGGAGAGGTTTGCCTCGTTCTACGGCAATGACAGTCTTGCTGCAGACGAGCGAATCCTTGCCATTGCAGCGTCACATCATCGCCTTGCATGGCTACATCCTTTTATGGACGGCAATGGACGTGTCGTCCGACTTTTCTCTCACGCTCTGTTCATCAAGAACAAGGTGGATGCCGACGGTCTCTGGGCGATATCAAGGGGGTTGGCAAGAAGCCGGGACGGCTACATGCAGTGGCTGGACAAGGGCGACACAAAGCGTGAGAACGACTACAACGGCAGGGGCCGTATGTCAGACAAGGCGTTGAGCGGTTTCTGCAAGTTCTTTCTCACAACAGCTCTCGACCAGGTGAGCTTCATGTCTAAGTTGCTCGACTTTGACTCTCTGGAGAAACGCATCGAGAGGTATCTAGCGACTTCTGATGTCTTGCGCGGAAAGGAAGAGGATGGCAAGTACCTGCTGTGGGAAGCACTCAGGAAAGGCGAGTTCCAGCGCGGCCAAGCTGGAAGGATAACGAACAAGCCAGAACGGACGGCTAGGGATATTCTCAAAGCGTTGGTCGGCGAAGGCTTGCTCGTGTCAGACACAGAGAAGAGCCCGGTAAGACTGGGATTCCCCGTTCGTGTTCTTGAGTTCTACTTCCCGTTGCTATACCCACAAGGCGCTAAGGAGGAGCAAACATCTATTATTGGTCTTCCGTAGGCTTGATCGTTCTCGCATCCCAAAACGCCTCCACCCCTACGTCGCGCGCTGCCTCATGGGCGCGGGGCTGACGGCTTAGGCCCAACGCGGCCGGGCCGCAAGCCAAGAGGATGGAACCGCGAATCAACGCCAATTGACGCGAATCGCAACGAGCGCGCGGAAAAGTCAGCCCGGCGGACTTGCCCGCCGAAGGCGGGTTGAGCGGATGGGGAAGACGGACGGGCGGCCGTGCCGTAAATCATCGTCGTAACTCGTTGATGCTCTAGGAAAACACGTGGTCCGACCCCGAACGCGCGCCTAGGTCAGCATTGCGCTTCACCGCCGTCGTGTCCACGCGGACCACAGCCAGCGCAAAGCATTCCACGCTGCTGCGCAGCCCACACCCAGGAAGCCCACGACCAAGACAAAGGCAGCGTCCCCCCTAGGCTCAAGAACGGCCATCAGGGCGAGGGCGAATCCCGTGAGCGCGGCATATCCGAGCGCCAGCTTGGCGTATGCCCGAGGCTCTCTGACGGGTGTGCTTGATTCGCCGCGCAAGGGAACCTCCGAATCTGCGGCTGGTTCAGGGCGACTGTAACTCGTCTTTTCTCGAGGCGGTAGGGAAGCATTCGTCGTGGGTCGCGGGTCCACCTTCTGGAGGAAGTCACGAAGGAACAAGGGGTAGACCCCGCCAGAAGGATAGACGAGGCTGTGCTCGTGGATCGTGCCGCGATGGCAGAGCACGCGCAACTCCTCGACAGACACCGGGCCGCGCTTTCTTCCGTTTGCATCCTCGTACTCAGCCCATTCCTGCACTGCTCGCTCGGCTTCCATAACGGCCTGCCGCGCAAGTTCCTCGACGCGGAACTTGATATACAAGCCCTGGACCAAATCCCTATCCCCCCTGCCTTCCTCGACGGCTCTCGCCATCGGACCGGGATGGTATTCTTTGCGGGCGACTTCTTCACCGACCATCCGGTAGATCTCATCCTGCTGATGCGGATCTGTCTTCATCTTCCCGTCTTCCCTGGCCGAATCTGGGGCCCGGCCTTGATCAGTTACTATGCTCACTGTTTTCGTTCCTCTTCCGTCCAAGATTGGCGCATGCTTCATCCTAATCGCTAATCAAGGCCTGACCCCAGCCCCCTTTTCGGATTGCCTCAGCCTCTTCACGACTTGCGCGAAGGTCTCGACGTCTTGATCTCGTATTCCGAGTTTCTTGAGTGTCTTGGCGATACTGCAGACATAGTCGTAGCAACTACCAGCGGTTCCGATAGCCGCCAACACCATCTGTGCTCTCTGCTGCTGCGAGAGATTGCCTATGTACGAATTGGCGGTGACACTGTTGATGGGGGTGTGCGCAACAACCTCCTTCCCGTTGGGTAGGCGGACCGGTCGCCTCCTCAGCGTGAAACTGGCACCTTCGCGGCGTCTGACTTGCGCTCTGACATTTGCTGCATCCTTGCGACTAAACTCGAAAAGCGTGCCAGTGCAGCCCGCCCCCCTTGCTTTCTCAAGTCCCAGCGTCGGCCCGGGGCGGGCGTGGGTGCCCCATCGTTCGACAGACTGTTTGTTGAAATCGCGTCTGTAGTTCCTCAGGAATGCCCCGTCGAACCTCTCGCCGCCCAACTTCTTAAGCGTGTCCTCGCGCATCAGCGATCCATAGACGAAGAGCCACACGCTGTTCTCCTTTTCCCAGCCATGACGTTGCGCCTCACCGTGCGCTCGGCCCGCGGCGGGCCGAGCGCACAGTGAAGGCGCTGGTTGGAGACTTCATAGTGTCAGGAATGGTTCAAATGTAGCGATGATCTTTGCCCTAGCTTGTGAGAACCAGTCTTCAACGGAGTAGATGTTGCCTAGGAGAGTTCTACATTCAGCGCTCGCGGGCCGAGCAGATGGCCCACCTTCACGATCGAGGAGGCGCTGGAAGTTCCAAGCGTGTGTGATGATCTCTGCGTACAATTGGTTGAGTTCTGGAATAGACAAAGGCCCCTGCGCCTCGACTTTTCTCTTGAGCTTATCGAGCGCAGTCGTTAGCTCCCGCGTTCTGTTGAGATCCCTTTTTGGATATCGGGTTCGATAGGTTCTGCACAAGTCGATGAAGTTAATGATCGCGTTGCGTGCAGCAAGACGCAAAGGGTGTAGCGTCACATCTTGCGAGCGCCTGTTGTCGGGCCTTGGTGCCGCTTTATGCAGGGGATTCTTTCTGCAGAAGTTGAGCCACAACTTACGGTGTTCTCGCAGTTCTTGCTCTGTGTATCTTCTTCCTATGGGGTGGTCGGGATTGTATGTCCCAACTTCTGCATGGCATTCGAGGCAGAGTGGAATACAGTTCTCCAGACTGTTGCTGCCTTTGTTCTTCTTCTGCCTGATGTGGTGCAGTTGCATCTTGATCCCGCAGAACTTGTGGCAAATGCAGCAGGAACGTTGGCAAGCACCTAGCGCTCTCCTTGCAACACTGGGAGGGAAATCGTTCATGATCTGTCTGTCCCCAACGTTAGCGCTCACCTTCGAGGAGCCCGCCGCGGGCTCCGGGTAAGGTGGCGCCTTGTTAGCCGATCTTGTCCTGAACAGCCTTGTTCACTGATGCAAGCGCGTCTTTGTGTGCCTTCAGCTTTGTCTCCCAAAAGTCGATCTCAAGGATGCACTGCTGCTTGAGGGATCTGTGCCACTCCTGTTCATTCCCGGATTGGGCGAGTTGCGCAAGAAGCTGTTTCTTCTGGACTATCTGATTGTTCAGGTACTGTTCACCGAATATGGAGAGGTCCTTGAAGACTTCTTGGAGTTTGGCGATGTGTTCGTAAGTGAGCGCATCGTACAATCTGCCGGACATGAACATGGTGTTCGTGGTGGCAATGATTGCTGAGGATAGATTGAAGTAGCCGAAATACATCGCAAAATTGTCCCCATTGACCGCGTTGCGCCATTTGACAACTTCCTGAAGCCACCCGTCTATTTTCGCGATGTTCGTGTCCAGTTCAAATCGCAGGTTCTTCAGCTCCTGTTTCCAATTCCGCCGGTCCTTGAAGCGCTCGACCGCAAACGTGATCGCCACGCCGGCGACAACGCCGAGGAATACTCCCGTGAACTGTCCGAGGCCTTGGCAGAATAGCTCGAGATATGGGTTCATCGTTCTTCCTTTCGGCTAACATCCTATAGGTCACGTGTCAGAATAATGGCAACTGTTTCAGTTTACCTGTCGCTGGGGAAGCGCACCTTGTGTGAACCGTGGCCTATCCGGGGGTGATCCTCCATCTCCGCCCACGCGGTGTGCGCGCCCCGTCGCCCGCGGATTGTAGCGGAAGGGAGCCGGGAAGGACAGCCGTATCCGTGGTGGCCCTGAGAGAACTGCCGCCTCACGGCCTATCCGCATCGTCGCTCAGGAGATCGGCCAAGTCCTCCAGCTCCCCAAAGAAGCTCTCCACTATGTCGGCCGCGAGATCATCCCCGTCCGCAGGGCCGCCGCCGCCTTGCATCCGAGCCAGCAGGCCATCCAGGGCCCGGAGTATCTTCGTGTTCCCTTCCTGACCATACGTCTCCAGCCTTGCAGCGTGCGCGTCCACCCGGCTCAGGAATCCGGCAAGAGACTGAGGCGTCAACCTGTCGCCGTACTCGCCATAGCCGAGCTTCTGGAGGTAGAGGGAGTTGAGGACCTGCTCGAACTGTCCCCCGATTGGGAGGGCCAGGTACGGCTTTCCCAGGAAAATGGCCTCGGACATCAGGGAGAAGCCGCCCGTGGCCACCACAGCACGGCAGCTTGCCAGGTCCTCGATGAATCGAGTGTCGGAGAACTCCCGAAGTTGCAGAGCGCCATGCTTCTCCTCGACGCCGAAGCCGTAGACCCGGCAGGGCACCCCCGCCTCCATCAGGACGCCCAGGACTTCCTCGTCTGCGGCGGAGTGATAGACCAGTACATGCTCGCCTTCGGTGCGGGCCGCGTTCACAACCTCCGGTCGCAGCACGGGCGGCCAGAGACTGGTCCGCTCCTCACAGACCTCAGGGAAGAAGAAGGTGGTGACCATGTAGTGGCTGCAGTCGGGGAGCTTGCTCGCCACGAACTGCCTGGCCACCCAGTAGTCCTCTTCGTAGCGCGGCGGAATGTCCACGTCCAACGTGCATCGTGTGAGCACGTGCAGGTTGTCGATGCTCAGGACGGGCACGTCGTGATGCTTGCCGAACAGGTACGCAAAGCTGTCGAAGTCGCTGATGACGACATCCGGGGTGAACGACCCGCTCAGTTCAAGAAAGCGATCCAGGTTGTGCGATACCATCTGGGGCAGCCTGTCCACCAGGTCCCAAACGGTCGCGATCGGGTCGATCTCGTTGCCCTCGTAGACGAACCGCAAGCCCTCGATATCCACCACGTCCGGGAAGAAGCCCGACAGATACTCATACGCCCGGGCCGACGCGACAATCAGGACGTCGTGGGATGCCGCGAGGTGCCGGATGATCGTCCTGCTCCTGGCGGCATGCCCAAAACCCTCGCCCGCAACTCCGTAGAGGATCTTCATGGCGGTGATCCTTCGTCCCCCGCCCACGCGGTGTGCGCGCCCCGTCGCCCGCGGATTGTAGCGGAAAGGAGCCGGGAAGGACAGCGCCATGCGTCAGGCAGAGGCGCGCGGTAGCGCGGCCGCTGAAAGGCGTTGTTCGGCAGATCTTACAAATCCTCACGGGAGAGGCCCGTTCGCCTCGAAATGCGTGCGAGCATGTGGGGTCCGATTTCTTCTTTGTCGTGGAAGGCAAAGACGAAATCCGGCCATCCCGATCGGGCGAGAACGCGGTGTGACGTGCCTCGTTGACGTTTGACTACCCACCCGATTCTCAGCAACGCGCCCAGCACGAGGCGGGCCTTCGTCGCGGGCCAGTGGCTCATGCGGGCACCGCAAAGACCTCTTTGAGCTCAGGAACCTTCTCGCCGTGCTCCAGCCGATCGGCGAGAACACGCAAGGCCAAAGCCTCAGCCTTGGCAATAGCTTCCTTTCGGCTCTTCCCATAGACCATGACGCCCGGCAGATCGGGAACTTCCGCGATCCACCGGCCATCGGTTTCTCTTTCGATCTCAATTCGCATGAGTCAACCCTCGCCCATCAGAATACCCTGCAGACCTCGTGGCGGCAAGTGCGCGTCTGACGTTGTTGTCGTTTGCCCCCGAACCGTCAGTCAGCGGCGCGCTGCCCGCCAAGGGTGCGAGAAGGCCGTTCTTTCCAATGTTTGGACTTGTCCGCCGCAGGCGGAAGATCCCCGGCCCATTTTTCCAAAGGATTGGAAAGGATTTGGGTAGAGCCCGCTTTACGCGGGCTATAGCTTTGCACGGTCCACGGTAGCCCGGATAAACCGGGCTCTACGACCGCCCTCGGCAGGTGGCCCGCGTTCTCCGCAACGCGGGCGGTTGTTTGCGCGTCTTCGGCCTGTCCGCCGTAGCCTCCGGCGGAGGCGGAAGAAGCCGCGCCACCTCAGCTCGCCCTACCCTTTCACGCAGATCAGCGGCACGAGCTTGGCCACCTTGCGCGCGAGCTTGGCGGCGTGCGTGGCTTCGACCACGGCGCTGACGTCCTTGTACGCGCCGGGCGCTTCCTCGGCGATGCCGCGGTAGGACTTGCAACGGATGATGATCCCGCGCCGCGCCAGCTCCTCGATGACCTCCCGCCCCTGCCACTGCTTCGAGGCCTGCGTGCGGCTCATCTGGCGGCCGGCGCCGTGGCAGGCCGAGGCGAACGCCAGGTCCGCGCTCTCGCGCGTGCCGGCCAGGATGTAGGAGGACGTCCCCATGGTCCCGCCGATCAGGACCGGCTGGCCGACCGCCCGCAGGACGGGCGTGATGTCGGGATGGCCCGGCCCGAGGGCGCACGTCGCGCCCTTGCGGTGGACGTAGAGCTTCCGCTCCTGCCCGTCCACGACGTGCGTCTCCAGCCGGCAGGTGTTGTGCGAGACGTCGTACAGCAGGGGAAGCCGGGCCTCCTTGAACACGGAGGCAAAGGCCTGCCGCACGAGGTGCGTCAGGATCTGGCGGTTGGCCAGCGCGACGTTGATCGCCGCGCGCATGGCGCCGAGGTACGACTGGCCGGCCGCGGACTTGATCGGCGCGCACGCGAGCTCGCGGTCGGGCAGATGGATGCCGCTCTGCGACGCGGCCTGGAGCATCTTCTTGGAGTACTCGGTGGCGATCTGGTGGCCGAGGCCGCGCGAGCCGCAGTGGATGCTGACCGCGATCTCGCCTTTACGCAGGTTGTACGCGGCCGCCGCGGGCTCGTCGTAGATCTCGCGGACTTCCTGGACTTCGAGGTAGTGATTGCCCGAGCCGAGCGTGCCCATTTCCTCTTCCTGCCGCTTCTTGGCGTGCTCGGAAACCTCGCTCGGGTCCGCGCCCTCCATCCGGCCTCCGCACTCGATGCGCTCGAGGTCCTCCGGCACCCCGTAGTTCCGCCGGACGGCCCACTCCGCGCCCCCGGCCAGGACCTCGTCGAGCTGTTTCGAGTTCAGGCGGATCAGGCCCGTGCTCCCGACGCCCGCGGGCACCTTGTGGAAGAGCGCGTCGGCCAGCCGCTCCTTGACCGGCTCGACCTCCTCGCGCAACAGGCCCGTGAGCATGGTGCGCACCCCGCAGGAGATGTCGAACCCCACGCCGCCGGCCGACACGACACCGCCCTGCTCGGCGTCGAACGCCCCCACCCCGCCGATCGGAAAGCCGTAGCCCCAGTGGGCGTCCGGCATGGCGAAGGAGGCCTTCACGATGCCGGGGAGCGCGGCGACGTTCGCGACTTGCTCGAAGACCTTGTCGTCCATCTCGCGGATCAGCGGCTCGTCGGCAAAGAAGACGCCCGGCGCGCGCATCGAGCCCTTCGGCTCAATCCACCACTCGTACTCCGAAACGCGCTTTAGCCGTGCCGTATCCATGGGCCATCAACCATCAACCATCAACCATTCTTCTACACGTCCACGACACACTGCGCTATCCACGACCCGTCCCGGTCCCGCCGCACAGCCAGCTGGTGATACGTGGCCGCCTTGACTTCGACCGCCGGACGGTGCCGCTCCGGCTCCAGCTTCTCGCCCCAGGCCCGGCCCTCCAGCCGCTCGCCCGAGAGGCCGACCTTGAACCGGCTGAACAGCATCCGGCGCGTGGCCATCTCGTAGATCACCGCGTTCAGCCAGTCAATCAGCAGCAGCTCCGCGTTGGGCCCCTCGCAGGCGATGTCCACCTGCTCCTCGGCCCGGACCGACTTGAGATCGGCGACGACGGAGGTCAGGGCCAGGGCGGCCTGCTCGAAGGCTTCCGCCTGCGAGGGCCCGATGCCCCGCACGCCGACATCCGCCTGGTGCGGGAAATGTTCCCAACGTGCCGCCGTCATGCTTCGCCGAGACTTTTCTTATTGGCGCCCGAACCCGCTTATGATACCTCGTCTCGCCCGATGAAGCATACGTCCAAAAGGGCGCTCCTTCTACTGGTTTTCTACGCGCTTTTCCTGGCGCCGCTGGCTATGCACTGCGCGGTCTATGCGAATTCGCCGGAGTTCATCCGGCACGTGTTCGCGTCGGAGGATGGGATCGTAGAATGGCTCTCGTTCTTATGTTTCCTGGCGGCGGGGCTGCTCGCGCTGGGCACGCTCCGCTACCGCGCGCGGATGAGCCGACTGGCCTTCGTTTACCTGCTGGGGCTCGGCCTCGCGTTCATCGCCTGCAGCGGCGAGGAGATCAGTTGGGGCCAGCGCCTGTTCGGATACGAGACGCCGCACGGGCTGATGCCGCTCAACGAGCAGGGGGAGTTCAACCTTCACAATCTATGCATGAGCTACCTCCACCCGGTGGCTGTGCTCTCGTTGTTCATGAAGCTGTTCGGCATCGTCGGACCGCTGGTGGTTTTCCTGTTCCGGAAGAGGCTCGAGCCCGCCGGCTGGCGCTACGTGGCCCCCCTGTACCTGGTTCCCTGTTTTATCGTCTCCCAACTGTTCAAGACGCTGAAGCGCAGCCTGATCGCGTGGCTGGCCGCGTTGTGGGGACACGAGGGCGCCTTCGCCAACATGCCGACCTCGGAGATTTCTGAGATGTACTGGGGCCTGTGCCTGCTCCTGGCCATGGTGGCCATCGCCCGGGCGTGGCGGAAGGAGTGCGGTTCGGTCGAACGGGCGCTTGGCACCTGGCTCCGCTGAAGCTTCGCCAAGGCACGCAAGCGCCCCTACAACACTCAAGCCGCAGATGTAGGGGCGCTTCTGCCTGCCCGCAGCGGCTTCGCCGCAGGCGATGCAGGCGGGCGAAGCGCCCCCATCCTACACCGACCCGCTCTCGACCAGCTGGGAGAACCGCTCGAAGCTGCGGTCGTAGGTCCGCTCCACGTCTTCCGGGAAGAAGCACGCCGGGAGTTCGCGCATCGCGAGGTGGTAGCGCAGGCACTCGCAGCAGATCCCCTTGCGCGAGCATCCCGGGTAGCTGCAATTGCACCGCTTGAGGTTGGCCTGTTGGCGGCAGTCCACGGGTGCGCCCCCCTATTCCGGGATCTCGTCGACCAGGAGCCCGCCCCGGTGGTTCACGGCATTCGGAAACTGGGTGCGGACCTCCTGGAAGAGCTTGGTGGCCGCGTCTTTCTTGCCGTTGTCCCGGTAGTAAGCCGCCAGCAGAAACCGTGCGTAGGCCCCGACCTGGACGCCGTCGCCGTACATGCAGTCGGAGTGCTTCTCGATCGCCATCGTCAGGTACTTCACCTTCTCGTCGCCCTGCGTTCGCTGGCCCAGGTAGAGCGCGGCGCAGCCGGCGCGGTTGGATTTGTCGTATTCCGCGATCACCTTCTCCAGGTTCGCCTTGACCTGCGGAGAGTCGCCCTCGCGGTTGCTGACCTGGTACAGCTGCTCGCAGGTGCTCAACTGCTGCTGCGTGTAGATTTTCAGGTCGGCCGTGGTGCGCTGTTCGTACTTCCTTCTCAGCTCCGCGCGGCGCGCCTCGGCCAGCATGGCCCCCTTCACCGGCTGGACCGCCTTCTCGAGGTCAGCCACGCGCGCTTCCAGTTTCTGGACCTGGTCCCGGAGCTGGCTGATCGCGGCTTCGGCAGGCTCCTGGGCTTGGACCCGCACGGTTGCCCCCGCCAGCACCGCCAGGATTACGAACACGCAGGTGATTGTTCTCATCTCGAAAACCCTCCTTGTCGCGTTATTCGGCCAGCTTCAACTTGCCGAGCTTGATCTTATCCACTTCGGACAGGTACGACCAGTTGATCTTGGCGGAGGCGGCGCGGCCCTTGTCGACGGTGTGCACCGCGAACGACGCCGGGATCATCTGCCCCGGCTTGGGCTCCGTCACGCCGAGGAAGCTCCACGGTATCCGGGTTTCGACCGCGTACCCCGCGCCGTCCGGGCCCTCGGTCACCTTCGAGGCGACCGGCGCATCCGGCGGAACGGTCTTCTGGAACCATGCGTAGATTTGCGGCTTCTGCTCGGGGCCGGACGGGCTCAGGCCGATCTGGAAGTCCGCGGCATTGCCCCACACGAAGCCGTCGTCCTTCGGATCCAGGAAGATCTCGATGCCGTCGTCCTTGTACAGCTCCGCCGCGGGCGCCCCGCAGACCAGTTCGTCTTCCTTCACATCGGCGCCTATGTAGAGATACTGTGCGTCCCAAGCCAGCGAGAATGTGCCCTCGAAGCGGTCGCGTTTCGGCGGGATCCCGAACTCGGACTGGTCGGGGAATTTCACCACGGCGCGGCCGTTAGTCGGCCAGTCGGAGAGGTCGCCGTCGATGGCCGGCGGGACCTGGACCCGCGGCACGTCGAGGCTCCGCTCGACCTGTGCCTGCGCGATCAGCTCGCCGAGCCCGGGCTCGAATACCGAGACGTTCGCGCCGCCTTCCGGCTTGTTCAGCTCGTCGATTTTCTTCACCGCCTCCTGCACGCCGGGGTCGGCGTGGAAGTACCGGCGGACGAGCCCGTTCTCGAGGAAGTTCGCGAGGCTGAGGAACAGCATGCCCTGGTCCAGCACGAGGTATTCCTTGGCCACGTGGCCGTTCGCCAGGTTGATGCTGTCGCGGAAGCCGAACGCGTACGTCTGCCCGTTCTCCTCCCACGGGGCCCGCGCGCCGCGGCGCTGAAGCTCGTAGAGGTTGGCCAGAGTTTCCTTCGGAAAGTCCTCGATGGCCAGGACGCTGGCGTGCGGGGTCACCACCTCGTCGCGCAGGATGCCCCAGCCGATGTAGCCGCCGTCGGGATTCTGGCAGGACGACCAGCCCCAGGCGGGCAGGTTCTTCTCGTCCGCGTGCCGCAGGTTGTCGTACGCCAGGTTCGCCGCGGAGCGCCCCATCAGCGAGTTCCGTTCGTCCAGGAAGATGCCGCACAGGTACTGCATGAACAGCCCGCCGCCGACCCAGCCCGGCTTCAGCGACTTCACGTGGTAGCGCTCCTCGATCTTGCGCTGGAGCGCGTTCCAGGCGTCGGCCGGCACCTTGCCGGAGGCCACGGCCATGAACGAGGCGGCGCGGCTGTCCGTGGCCAGCGTGTCCACCCGCCAGTCCGGGTTGAGCTTGTTGTTCACCATGTCGTACCCGCCGTACAACTGCTGCGCGTGCGCGTCGTAGAGCGCGGCCCAGTCCATCGCGTCCAGCAGGGCGCGGCATCGCGCGGCCAGCTCCGGGAACGCCTGCACCGCCGCGGTCAGGCCGAGCCCCAGGTTGCCGGTGTCCACCACCGACACCCAGACGTCGTCCTTGGACGGCTGGAGGTCCTCCACGCCGTGCCAGCACTGCGCAAAGCCCTTCCACGTCGGGAATTTCTCGACGCTGTCGAGCACCTTCGTCGCTTTCTCGAGCGCCTCGGCCGCCGAGATGAACCCCATGTCGCGCGCGGCCGCCAGCGCGGCGAGGTAGAGCCCGATGTTCGTCGCCGAGGTGTTCTTGCCGCGGGTGCTCTGGTCGTACGGCAGGCCGGACACCGGGTGGACGAAGTACGCGATGCAGTCCCACGTTTCCCTCGCCAGCTTCTTCAGGTACTCGAGGTCCGCCTTGTCCAAGTCGCGCCCGGTCTCCTTGAACCCGGCGGCCCGCAGGGCCCTGGCAATCTCCGGGCTTTCCATGAACCACTTCCAGACGTCGCCGGTGCGGTAGTTCTCGACCATGAGCAGGGTCGGCCCGACGTCGATCGCGATGTAGCCGTCCGCGGTCCAGCCGGTGTTCGGGTTGAAGGCGTCGAGGAACCCGTAGCGGCCCCAGGCCTTCGCGCGGTGGCGGTCGTAGATCTCGCGCAGCACGGGGAGCGTCAGCTCCGGGCAGAACGGCACCGAGCCGCCGGCGGCGCACGGGACCACGGTGCCGTCGATCGGGTACTCCATCGTCGGCGGGGGCCCGCCCCAGACCATGTAGCCCTTCGGGCCCTTGGACGCGGTCATCCCCCACAGGCGCTCGCCGTACGCCGGGAACTTGTCCTTCAAGCTGAGGCAGAACTCGCGGTGCGCCTTCGTCGCCAGCTCGCTGTTCTTGAAGTAGTCGGCCAGGGCATCCCGCTTGCCGCGGAAATCAACCCACGCGTGCGAGTACTGGTGGAGGAAAAGCGGCACCGCCTGCACGTACGTCTTGTCGTTGTAGGTGTAGTAGGGCCGCTTCCACGCGTACCAGGACTCCGCCGGCAGGGCCTTGGATGGAGCACCGAGGCCGAGCAGGTACAACACCATGTGCTCGCTGTACGTGTCCCAACGGTGCGGAATGAAACCCGACTCCGGAAGCCAGCCCATGCTCAGCGCGTCCCCGCCGTTCAGCATCCACGTCCAGTCGATCCGCTCGTAGAGCCGGTTGGCCAGCCGCGTGATCTCCCCGTCGCTGAAGTGGTTGCGGCAGGTCAGGGCGCCCGCCAGCAGCAGGGCCGTGTCGATGGACGACACTTCGCTGTCCCACGTCCTCTGGCCCGTCTTGCGGTCCACGAAGTGGTAGAAGAAACCGTTCTGCTGGTCCACGCTCTCCAGCATGAACTTCAGCGTGCGCGTCACGCGGTCGAGGGCCTCGTCCCGGGTGATCCACCCGCGCGCATCGGCGATGCAGATGGCGGTGAGCCCGAAGCCTACGGCGGCGACGCTGCACGGCGAGTCGTTCGGCCCCTGCGCCGCGGGTGCGTGGTCGGCGATCAGGCCGGTGTCGGGATCGGCCTCCTTCCAGAAGTACTCGAACGACTTCCGCTCGACGAGGTCCAGGAACTCGTCCTCGGACATCGGGAGGACCGTCTTCCAGGACCACCGCTCCGCGCCCGCCGGCCGCAGGTCGGCGGCGAAACCCCAGCCCCCGGCCTCGTCGTAGATCTTCAGCAGGAGCGTGTTCTTCCCCTTCCGCATGTACAGGTGAACCTGGTCCTGGCCGACGTTGATGCCCCGCAGGATGTCCTGCACCAGCACCAGCCGCCCGTTCCACCACGCCATCGCGGAGTCGTCGCTGCCCAGGCCGAGGATCACGTCGCCGTCCGTCTCGGACTCGATCTCCGCGTACGCGAACGCCACGGCGTTGTCGGCCGGGCCGCAGGCGCCGGTGCTTTCGAGGTCCACGGTGTTCGTGGGCGACTTGAAGACCTTCCAGGACCTGCCCGCGAGCGTTCCCTGGAACGCGGGTGCGATGGCGCCCTCGTCCTCCACCACCGGATTCACGACGCCGTGCGCCGGGAACGGCCCGCAGACCTGCCAGGTGCGGATGAACTCGCCGGAGACGGGCTTGGCCTCGTCGTCCTGGGCGAAGGCAGGAGCCACCATGAGCAGAGCGGCAAGCACCAAGGTAGGGACGGCTCTCCGAGCCGTCCGCCGTGATAGCCCGGGTAAACCGGGCTCTACGAGCGCGGCTGGTAGAGCCCGCTTCATGCGGGCTAGCTGGTGGAAGGAGGTCATTCGCGTTTCCTGGCTCCATGCAAATACCTGATGGCGTTATCGATCCACGCCTGGTGGATCTCCACGTGCCGGCTGATCTCGTTCGTCCGGCCCGACCACGTGAGCGGGTCGAAGAGGAACGCCACGTGCGTGCCGTCGGCCACCACCGCCGGCTCGCCGCCGGCGAACCGCTCGAGCACCTTCGCGTTCGGGTTCGCGGCCGGCACGCCGTTTTCGTCCACCGCCACCCTCAGCCACCAGGGCGTTGTTCCCGTCACGTTGCCCTCGCCCCAGGGGATGGACACGTTCACATCGGCCGCGGCCCCGCCGTTGACCAGCACGATGCCGTAGAGCCGGACCCAGGGCGCCTGCGGCAGCTCGATCTTCCGCAGCTCCTGCGCCGGCTCCAGCAGGACGATGATGCGGCTCAGGTAGCTCTCGCCCATGCGGATGCCGTCCGTCATCAACGGCTCGTACCGGACGTCCGAAATGGTCGGCCCGAAGGCCGCAGGGCGGCGCTCGCCATCCACGTACTCCAGCGTGCAGAACGGCGCGGCGTTTCCCTCGTAGGAGCCGGCCAGCACCTCGAGGCGCGTGTACCGGCCCGGCGGCGCCCCGATCACCTCGCCGCGGCAGGGCACGGCCCGGTCGTACTGGGCGGAGGGGATCCAGGGCCACGGCGAGTTGGTCGCCGCGGCTTCGTCGGCCGGGACTTTCACGGGGCTGACCGTTTCGTTCGTGAGGTTCAGGCGCAGGTACGTCTCCCGGACGTCGGCCGGCTTCAGGCCGACGGCGGCAAGGTGCCAGGGCTCCGT
Organism: Verrucomicrobiota bacterium; assembly: GCA_043803015.1. Classification (GTDB taxonomy): domain Bacteria; phylum Verrucomicrobiota; class Kiritimatiellia; order CAIQIC01; family JAGNIJ01; genus JAZDKK01. Next base: position 36,025 of record JAZDKK010000057.1, on the reverse strand, counting down.
CTCCCGCAGGAGCGCGTCCCGCACGCCGACCGGGCCGAACGTGATGGTCTTCCTGCGGAGGAGCGCCTCGCGGTCCTTGGCGCTGAGGATCTCGGAGATGGTCGAGAGCAGGACGACGGGCCGGTCGTCGTCCGGAAGCTCGCGCGTGAAGGCGAACCCGCGCCACCATCTTCTGAAGTCCTTCGTGACGGTGCGCGCGAATTTCCGGCCGGCCGCGGCATCGCCCGTCTTCAGCCCGTCCCAGAACTGGTCGATGCGTTTCGAAAGGGTCTGGAGGAAGGGATGCTCCCAGATCGCCACCCACGACTTGAGCTGCTGGAAGCCGGGCCGGTGCGTGGCGAGGGCATAGTCGGGGTAGTAGATCCAGGCCTGCGGTTCCGGATCCGGCAGGGCGGCCGTGTTGAACGCCTGGTTGATGGCGTCGCCCACCAGGGCCATGGGCTTCTTCGTTCCGTCGTCGCGCAGGTACCCGAAGTCGCCCTCCAGCCACTTGTCGTACAGCATGAAGTAGCCGTAACCGCCCAGCCACGGCATCACGTTCATGAGGGCGAACTGCTCGGCGTAGACGCGCGCCGCCTGCTCCTCGGTCGGCGGCAGCACCCACGCGTACATCTTGGCCGGCGGCTTCTGCTCGAGCGTGGAAGTCCGGAACCCGGTCTCGCTGACATAGGCCGGCCCGCCCTGCAGGTCGTAGTGCCAGCGCGTTTCGTAGATCAGCTTGCAGAGGCCGGGCAGGTCGCGGCCGAAGTCATCGAGGCCGTTGTAGTGGACCGGCGACATGAACGCGATGCCCGTGGACGGATCGGGATTGACCTCCGGGATGCACTCGGGGTGTTCCGTGGTCGGCGTGACCAGGAGGCCGGGGACCTCGGACTGCAGGAACCCCGCCAGCTCCTTCAGGAAGTCGGTGGCCGTCCAGAGCGTGTAGCTGTACACGTCCACGCGGGCCGGATGGTTGCCCAGCTTCCTGAACTCGCCGTTCTTGAAGAGCTTCTCGTCGCGAAGGATCGCCTCGAACGACGCGTACGAAGTGTCCCACGCCCCGTTCAGTGCCTCGATCGTCCCGTACCGCCCCTCGAGCCACTTCGGGAAGTACGCCACAGCCTTCGGCCTCAGCTTGGGCGTGTCGAACCGCTTGCCGCCGCCCCAGTCGAGCGGGAACAGCCAGCGGTGGTCCATGTCGATCGCCAGCACGCTGGGATGGTCCTTGATGGCCGCGAGGTACTTCTGCCGGTAGTAGTCTTTCGCCGCCTCGCGGAACGCCGGGTCCATGTAGTCCGGGTATTCCTTGAGCTCGCCGGGGAAATCGGCCAGCGAGTAGTAGGCGGTGCGGAAATAGACGGCGAGCTCGTTCTGGTCGCACCACGCCAGCATCTCGGGCATGAACCGGTCGCCGTACAGGTTGAGCGTGTTGAAGCCCAGCTCCTTGATCACCTGGAGCTGGCGGATGACCTTCTCGGCGGTCAGTTCGCCCGCGAGCGGACCGCGCTCCGGCCCGTACGCCCACACCATGCCCACGGACTTGAACGGCCGCCCGTCCGGCGCAACCAGGCCGGGCCGCCCGCTGACGTCGGCGACGCGGAAGTGCGTGCCCGGCTCCCACGCGGCCCCGGCCGGGAAGCAGAGCGCTCCCAGGAGAAGGGCAGCAAGCTTGGACGCGTGCTTCGTGGCGACGTGTGAAAGCATGACGGAAGCAGTTCGGTTACCGGCCCTGCGGTTTGTTGATCATGATCGGCTTGCCCGCGGACCCGACCATGGAGCTCGCCCGCTGGACCACCTCGGTGGCGAGGATATGCGAATCAACGGACTTCTTGCCGTCGATGAGATCAAAGGCCATCCGCGCCGCCACCCGCCCCGATTCGCGGGTGGGGATATGCACCGTGCTGAGCCCGATGAACCGGGCCGACTCGATATCGTCGAACCCCACGATGGCTACCTCGCGCGGGATCGCAACGCCCTTCTCGTTCAGCACCTCGATGGCCGCAATGGCGGTCTCGTCGTTCGCGGCGAAGATCCCGTCGAAGGCGATGCCGGTTTTCAGGAAGTCGCGCATGGCCTTGACGCCGATCTCCCGCCGGAAGTCGCCGGCGATTTCCCGCTGGGGCTCGAAGGCTATCCCGGCTTCCCGCAAGGCAGTCTGAAAACCGCGGCGCCGCTCCTGGGCATCGAAGTTGCCCTCCGGACCGCGGATGTGAACCAACTGCTTGCGGCCCTGGGCGAGCAGAAGCCGGGTCGCCTCCAGGGCCCCTCCCGCGTCGTCGAAAAGCACGCTCGGGACCTTCGAGACCGGCGACCGGCGCGCAATGCAGACCAGGGCGACGTCGCCTTCCGCCATCCGGACCAGGTCCTTGTCGTCGATGGTGCCCGCCACGGTCACGATGCCGTCCACCCGGCGGTGCGCTATCAGTTCCTCCACCGCGTCCGACCGCGGTCGCTCGCCGCCCATGAAGACCACGAGCAGGCGGTAGCCCCGCTGACTCGCCACCTCGTCCATGCCGGCCAGGATCTCGGGGAAGACGCCGCCCGTGATATCGGGGAGCGCGACCGCGAGGGTCTGGGTCCGGTTGGTGGTGAGGGAACGGGCGATCAGGTTGGGGGCGTACTTCAATTCCCGGATCGCCTTGAGGACACGCTCCTTGGTGGCCTCGTTGACGAGGGGGCTGTTGTTGATGACCCGGGACACCGTGCTGCGCGAAACACCGCAGTGACGGCCGACATCTTCAAGGGTAAAAGCCATGGTTAGCGCCCACCTCCATTTTGCTTGAAAGCGCTCACAATATATGGGATTGTGCCAAACCGTGTCAAGTTGAGGACCAATCATGGCGTGCGGGCCAGGCCCGCGGCCGCCAGGACGTTCGCAATCAGCCCAGAATTTGGGTTCACAAAAATACAGCAAAACAGGAAAGTACTACCGTGACAAGCAGAGCACTCCCGAAGGCGACGTGCCGAATCAGCCGGCATGCGCTCTCCCTTGGTGGCAAAGACACGTTCATCTACTCCGGCGAGGTCCACTACTTCCGCATTCCGACGAGGTACTGGGACAAGCACCTCCAGGCGCTGGCCGACGCCGGCTGCAACGCCGTGTCCACCTACGTGCCCTGGTCCTGGCACGAATTCGAGGAGGGCCGGTTCGACATCACGGGCCGCACCCACTCGGAGCGCGACATCGTCGGCTTCGTGGACCGGGCCCGCGCGCACAACCTCTTCGTCACGCTGAAACCGGGCCCTTACGTCATGGCCGAGACCACCGACCAGGGCATCCCGCAGTGGCTGACCCGCGACTACCCGGACACGCTCGCGCTGGACGAGCAGGGCCGCCCCTGGGGGCCGCAGTTCGTGACCTACACGAGCGAGACGTTTCGCGAGAAGTCGGCGCGGTGGCTCCAGCTCTTTGCGAAGAAAGTCGTCGTCCCTCGCCAGAACCTGAAGCGCGGCGCGGTCATCATGATGCAGCTCTGCAACGAGATCGGCATGTTCCAGTGGCTCGGCGCGCGCGGGGACTACTCCCCCGCGAACCTCGCCGCATGGCACCATTACCTCAAGAAGCACTACCCGGACATCAAGGAGCTGGCCCGCCTGCTGGACCGCGAGATCCACCATCACGCCGAGGTGATGCCGCCCCACGAGCTGTGCGATACGCGCCGCGAGTTCGTGCTGTACCGGCTGTGGCACGATTTCCACCGCTGGCTGTACGGCGACTACGTGAAGTGCCTCGCCACCATGCTCCGCGAGGCCGGCGTGGCCGTCCCGCTCTTCACCAACGTCGGCGGCTGGGTCTTCGGCCGCGCGCACGAGTTCGCGCTGAACGGCACGTTCCACCGGGAGTCGGCGAAGGTCGAGCCGGACGTGCTGTACGGCCTCGACCACATCCCGGAGTTCGTGTCGCCGCTGAACGTGCACGACGGCATCGTGGCCAACCAGACCGCCGCGGAGCTCCAGCGCGGGCGCGGGCCGCTGTACTCGGCCGAGCTGCAGTGCGGCAGCCGCGAGCACGGCGTCCAGACGTATCCCGGCGAACTGGGCCTCTTCTACCGGCTCTGCATCATCCACGGCCTGACGGCGATGAACTTCTACATGTTCTCCCAGGGCCGCAACCCGAAGGGCCGCGGGACCGACGGCCCCATGTTCTACTGGTACAACGCGGTGGACTACCAGGCGCGGCGCCAGCCGACGTACCCGATGATCCGCGAGCTCGGCGAGTGGCTGAAGATCAACGGCGACTTCCTTGTCAACGCCCAGCGGCCCGCCTCGCTGGCGGTCGGCTTCTACCCGTACCTCTACGAGACCGAGTTCCTCGTCCCCATCCTCGGCAAGGGCACGAAGATGAACCCCGGCAAGCTGGGGCTGACCATGGACCCCGTGGATTTCCGCAACCGCGCCTACTTCGACGGCGTGCTGAAGATCCTGACCAAGAAGAGCGTGCCGTACGACCTGGCCGACCTGACCGTCCGCTCGGTCAAGGACCTGCTGAAGTACGACGAGCTGGTCGTCATGCCGAACGAACTCATGGACGCGGCCACGCAGACCAAGCTGGTCCAGTACGTCCGCGCCGGCGGAAAGCTCGTGATCTTCCCGCGGCTGCCGATCTACGACCTCGAGTTCACGCCCTGCCACATCCTCGAAAAGGCCTTCGGCTACGAGGTGAGGCACAGCGGCAAGTCGAACCGCATCTACATGGGGGACCTCAAGGACATCCCCGTCCCCACCCTTCCCTGGGTGATGCGGGACCACGGCGGCAGGGTGCTCGCGCGCGACGTCAACGGCGAGGTCGTCGGCATCGAGAAGAAGGTCGGCAAGGGCACGGTCCGGTTCTTCGGATTCTTCGTGTACTACGGGATCGAGGAGCACCCGGACCTCTGGAGCGCGATGATGGAGCTGCCGGAGATCGAGCGGAACGCCTGGGCCGACAGCGACGACCTGCACGTGGAAGCGCGGTTCAGCGGCGGCGAAGGCGTGCTCTTCGTGGGCAACTTCCACCGCATGCCCGTCAGCGCAAGCATCAAGGTCAGGAACCCGGGCGGCCGGGAGCCCATCGACATCGGCCGGCTCAACATGCCGAGCCTGACCGGGCTCTTCCTTCCGGTCCAGGCCAAGGTGGCTCCGGGATTGACGCTGGCTTTCGCGCACGGCGAGTTGCTGGAGCGCACGGCGCTCCGCCGCGGCGGCGCGCGGTTTGCCCTGCGCGGACCCGAGAACATGAAGGGCGTGCTCGCCCTCCGAAGCCAGAAGGCCATCAAGAGCGTCACCGTGGACGGCCAGCCCGCGACCTGGCAGGCGGACGGCCGGCTTGTCCGCGTCGAGTACGTCCAGACCGGCTGCAAGCAGGTCATCGAAGTCCGGTAGATTTGGGACGAGCTTTGTAGCCGCGGGCGCTGACCGCGGCGATCACAGGATGCCGCTCTCAGCGCGAGCGGCTACAGGTGCGAAGCCATGGCGAACCCCGCGAGCAAGCAACCCGGCTCGTCCGCCGCGACCCGCACCGCCGCGGTAATCCTGCTCGTGCTCGTCGCCGCCGCGGGACTCGCGAGCAAGTTCTACCGCGGCCCAGCGGCGGACTGGGTCAACAACTCCCTCGGCGGCGTGTTCTACGTAGTCTTCTGGTGCCTGCTCGCGTTTCTTCTTCTCCCCCGCGCCAGGCCGTGCCTGATTGCGTGCACGGTGCTGGTCATCACGTGCCTGCTCGAGTTCCTCCAGTCGTGGCACCCCGCATGGCTGGAGCAGCTGAGGTCCTCCTTCCTCGGCGCGGCCCTCCTGGGGACCTCGTTTGCGTGGTCCGATTTCCCGTACTACTTCCTGGGCTGCGGCCTCGGCTGGTACTGGATGCGCCGCCCGAGTCGGACGAGGGTTCCTTAGCCCGGCTGGCCGTTTCCTATGATGCCCACTTCAACTGAAGCTTCCGGCCTGACTGGACGCATTCCCTAAGGTAGAGGTTGATCAGGTTCTGATAAGGAATGCCCGTACGTGTTGCCATCGCCTTGAAATAGGTGATGATGTCAACGCCCATGCGGATCGTGAGCTGTTTCTTGAGCCGCTTGGCGTAGGGATTGCGCCGACTCTTCATCTTGCTCAGGTCGTATTCTTTTCTCATGGTGCACCTCGCGGGTAGAGCCGCTGCTCGTTCTTTGTTGCTTTTCTAGCCGAGATGATACGGATGACCGAACCGCCTTCGCGCAGGCAATGACAGACCAGCAGGATTCTCATCCTGCCGCTGAGTCCGAGCAGAAGAAATCGATCCTCCCACTCGGAATGCTCGTCGTCATAGAACTCCACGGCATTCTCGTCGAAGAAGACCGACTGAGCCTCCGCAAAGGAAACGCCGTGTTTGCGCTGGTTCTCCCGGTCTTTAGCCTCATCCCATTCGAATCTCAGCGCGGTCATAACTACAATGTAGGTATATTGTAGCTACAAGTCAAGGGCCCTTGTCCATACGGCCAACGCTCGCCGCTCACCCTCGGGAAGCCCGAGGGTTTGGGAGTACGGAGAAGCCTGTCGTCAAGCCAGTTACTTCGCCGTTTCTTAGGAGAGCCAAATCGGAAGTGCTCCAATGCGTCTGACTCCGAAGAAGTACCAGGAATACAGATCCCAACCACCCCGGCCGTAGAGACCAGAAAGTTGATACTCGTGGTATGAAAGCACGACGCAAGGGAGGATAGGAACAGCCAGAAAAGTCCGAATATACGGGTGTGACGGACCCTGTCGAGGGTCGGCTTGGTCTCGCAGTTCCTTGTATTCGTTGATCGCCCAGTCGGTTGTGCTGTTCTGTACGGCCGGAAGCCCCACGGTTAGCGTGAGGCCGTATCCGATGGCAAGGAGAACAAGCAGTAGCTTGCTTGTTCGTCGCTCGCTGCTGGAGTTGATCGGTTTCTTCACGAGCCTCCCTGCTACTCGTGCCGAGCAATACGCAAGGGCAAGTGGGAGCAAGAGGGCCGACAGAGCATATATGGCTCTGCTGGATCGAGGGAACATGTTCGGCCCAATCTCGAAGGAGGTAAGGCCGCGCACGACAAATATGAAGCTGAGAATGGCGGCCAAGACAAACACGCACGCGATCAGGATGAATCTCGAGACTGTGGGAGCGTTCATTTCATTAGCCCAGCCTGTCACGCCCGCCCGCAAGCCGGACGCTTCGGAACGTTCTTCCCCTCCAGCATTCGTCGCTGACCCCTTGGGGTGAGTACCTACTACAAGAGGCAGCCCCTTTACGTAGAAGATAGCAGACTGTGTTCGACGCGGTCCAGCTTCAGCCGAGGGGCCGATTCCATTGCCCGCTCCGTCAACCGCTTGATATCGGTAAGCCGGGTACGTAAACTGCCGGACGATGATCCAGAACCCGACACACACCAGGGCGGCGGTCGAGCTCATCACCCGGCGCATGGAGCGGATCAAGGCGCCCCCGCGCGCGATCGAGACCTTCCTCCGGCAGTACCACCAGCTCGTCCAGGGCCATACCGGCCTGCTGACCCGCGACCAGATCGAGCCCGTGGCCGAAGTCCCCGATTCAGCCGGGCTGGAGAACCACCGCGAGGCCGGCGCCCGGGCGCTGGCCAAGACGCTGATGATCAAGCTCAACGGCGGGCTCGGCACCAGCATGGGCCTCGACAAGGTCAAGTCGCTCCTGCCGGTCAAGGACGGCCGCACCTTCCTGGACATCGTCATCGGCCAGGTCGCGTACATCCGCCGGAACGCCGGCTGTCCCCTGCCGCTGGTGCTGATGAACAGCTTCTATACGCACGAGGATACGCTGAAGGCGCTCCTCAAGTACCCGCAGCTCGAGGCGGGCCAGCGCGGCATCCCGAGCGTGTTCATCCAGCACCAGGTGCCGAAGATCCGGCAGGACAACTTTATGCCGGTCGAATGGCCGCAGGACCGGTCGCGGGAGTGGTGCCCCCCCGGACACGGCGACCTGTACCTCGCCCTCTGCACGTCGGGCACGCTCACGCGGCTCCTGGACCGCGGCTACGAGTACGCGTTCGTCTCCAATACCGACAACCTCGGCGCCACGCTGAACCTGCCGATCCTGGGCTTCTTCGCGGAGCAGAAGCTGCCGTTCCTGATGGAGGTCACCGACCGGACCGAAGCCGACAAGAAAGGCGGGCATATCGCGCGGAGCCGCGACGGGCGGCTGCTCCTCCGGGAGATCGCCCAGTGCCCCGCTGAAGAGGAACAGGAGTTCCAGGACATCGCGAAGTATAAGTATTTCAACACGAATAACTTATGGCTCAACCTTCGTGCGCTGAAGGAGAAGATGGAGAACTGCGGGCACGTCCTGGACCTTCCGTTGATCGTCAACCGGAAGTCCGTGGACGCGCGGGACGCCGGCGCGCCGGCCGTCTACCAGCTCGAGACTGCCATGGGGTCCGCCCTCTCGATCTTCGCCGGGGCCCAGGCGGTGCGCGTGCCGCGTGTGCGGTTCGCCCCCGTCAAGACCACGGAGGACCTTCTGGCGCTCTGGTCGGACGCTTACGTGCTGACCGAGGAGATGAACATGGTGCCCCACGCGGACCGGAACAATAACCCCACCGTGATCCACTTGGACCCCGCGTTCTTCGGGGCGTACGGCGACTTCAAGGCCCGCTTCGCCGGCGGGGCGCCTTCCCTGCGCGACTGCAACAGCCTGACGGTCGAAGGGGATTTCCGGTTCGGGCGCGGCGTGACGATTCGCGGCAAGGTCCACCTGAGAAACACGTCCCCGAAGCAGGAGCTCGTCGAGGACGGCGCGAAGATCAGAGGGTAGAGCCCCATCGGGCGCACGACGGCATCCGTAGAGCCCGGTTTATCCGGGCTACGATAGCCCGCGTGAAGCGGGCTCTACGAGACAACACCTCACACCGCGTCCAGCAGGGCATCCACCTTGTCGGTGCGCTCCCACGTGAACGTGTCGAGGTCCTCGGTGCGGCCGAAGTGGCCGTAGGCGCTGGTCGCCTCGTAGATCGGCCGAAGAAGATTCAGCTGCTGGACGATCTGCGCGGGCTTCAGGCCGAACACCTTCCGGATCGCCCGCTCGATGGTCTCGTCCGAGGCGATGCCCGTCCCGAACGTTTGGACCAGCACGGAGACCGGCTCGGGAAAGCCGATGGCGTACGCCAGCTGGACCTCGCACCGGCGCGCCAGCTTGGCGGCCACGATGTTCTTGGCGATGTAGCGGGCCATGTAGGCCGCGCTGCGGTCCACCTTGGAGGGGTCCTTCCCGGAGAACGCGCCGCCGCCGTGGCGACCCATGCCGCCGTACGTGTCCACGATGATCTTGCGGCCCGTGACACCGCAGTCGCCCTGCGGGCCGCCGACGACGAACCGGCCGGTCGGGTTGACGAGGAACCGGGTCTTCCGGTCGAGCATCCGGGCGGGGATCTCCTTCCTGATCACCTCTTCGACGATGCCCTCGTAGAGCTTCTTGTGGGAGACTTCCGGCGTGTGCTGGGTGGAGACGACGACCGTGTCCACGCGGACGGGCTTGTTGTTCTCGTAGAGCACCGTGACCTGCGACTTGCCGTCGGGCCGCACGAAACGCAGCGTGCCGGCGCGGCGGACGCGGGCCAGGCCCCGGGTCAGCCGGTGCGCCAGCATGATGGGCATCGGCATGAACTCCCGGCTCTCGTCGCAGGCATAGCCAAACATCATGCCCTGGTCGCCGGCGCCCTGCTCGGCCGTGGCTTTCCCCGTAGCCTTCTTGGCGTCCACGCCCTGCTTGATGTCCGGTGACTGCTTGTCCAGCGCCACCAGCACGGCGCACGTGTTGCCGTCGAAGCCGATGGAGGAATCGTTGTAGCCGATTCTTTTGACCTTGTTCCGGACAATGTCGGCGTAGTTGAGCACGGCGCTCGTCGTGATCTCGCCGGCCACCACGACCATGCCCGTCTTGGCCAGGGCCTCGCAGGCAACGCGGCTTCTCTTGTCCTGTGCCAGACAGGCGTCGAGGATGCAGTCCGACACGCCGTCGCACAGTTTGTCGGGATGGCCCTCGGTCACGGATTCCGACGTAAAGAGGTAGGAACGCTGGGTCATGGGATACTCCTTCATCGTTTCGACGGACGGTCAATGTGCTGATGTCAGCCCACCAATTCAAGCAATTCCGGAGAGATTCTTTCGGTCAGCTTCGTGCAGAGGGCAAGGACCTCGGATGCGGATTCGCAGGCGAGCGCCTCGTGGGCCAGCTCCTCGGCATCGGAGAACCGCAGGTTGCGGATCGACGCCTTGACCGCCGGCAGGGCGGACGGGCTCATGCTGAACTCGTCCACCCCCAGCCCCATGAGGAGCGGGGCCATCAGCGGGTTCGCGGCCACCTCGCCGCATATCCCCGTCCAGATGCCGTGCTCGTGGCCGACGTCGATCGTGTTCTGGATCAGCTTGATGATGGCGGGATGCGCCGGCTCGTAGAGATACGCGACCCGCTCGTTCACGCGGTCCACGGCGATCGTGTACTGGACGAGGTCGTTCGTGCCCAGGCTGAAGAAGTCGACGTGCGGCGCAATGAGGTCGGCCGTGATCGCGGCCGACGGCACCTCGATCATGACGCCCACCTCCATGTCGTCGTTGAACGGCAGACCCTTCTGCCGGAGCTCGTTCCTCGATTGCTCGAGCAGGTCCAGGGCGCTCAGGACCTCGCCGACGTTGCTCACCATGGGGAACATCAGCTTGATGTTCTCGTACGTGCTGGCCCGCAGGACCGCGCGGAGCTGCGTCTTGAAGATGTCCGGCTGGGCGAGGCAGAACCGTATGGCCCGCCACCCCATGAAGGGGTTCAGCTCGGCCGGGGTCTTGAGCGCCGACAGGAACTTGTCGCCGCCGAGGTCCAGGGTCCGGATCACCGTCGGCGCCGGCGCCACCCGCTTGGCCACCTCCGCGTAGGCGGCCACCTGCTCGTCCTCGGTCGGAAGCTGTTTCGACGACAGGTACAGGTACTCCGTCCGGAACAGCCCGACGCCCGTCGCACCGTTGCTGAGCACGGCGTCCACGTCGCCGGGCAGCTCGATATTGGCGGACAGCATCACCTGGTACCCGTCCTTGGTCACCGCCGGCTGGTCCTTGAGCTGGGCCAGGCGCGCCTGGAGCGACTGCCGTTCCTCGGCGATCTTGCCGTAGCGCTCGAGGCGTTCGCGCGTCGGGTGGACGATCACCACGCCCTTGGTGCCGTCGATCAGCACCTGGTCGCCCGTCGAGATCCGGACGCTGACATCGTGCAGCCCGACCACCGCGGGGATGGACAGCGCGCGGGCCATGATGGCCGTGTGCGACGTGGGGCTGCCGAGGTCCGTGGCGAAGCCGATGACCTTCTCCTTGTGCAGGGAGGCCGTGTCCGATGGCGCCAGGTCGTTCGCGATAATGATATAGGGCTTGTCGAGCTGGCTCAGCACGGAGGCGCTGCGGCCGGCCAGGTTCCGCAGGACGCGCCGGGTCACGTCGCGGACGTCCGACGCGCGTTCCCGCAGGTAGTCGTCGTTCAGGCCGGCCAGCGCCTGGGCGTAGCGGTCGGCCACCGAGCTCAGGACCACCTCCACGTTCTTGCGCTGGCCGCTGAGGCCGCGGATGACCTCCTCCACGAAGGAGCGGTCGTCCACGACCAGCAGGTGCGCGTCGAAAATGCTGGCGCTCTCGCGGCCGATCGCCTGGCTGACTTTCTGCTGGATGTCGTGGATCTGCCCGCGCGTGGCGATCAGCGCCTCTTCGAACCGGGCGATCTCGCGCGGGATTTCCTCCTCGCCGATGGACCGCTCGACAAGGTGTTCGTCCTCGGTGGTGACGAGGAACACGGTCGCCACGGCGACGCCGGGCGAGACGCCAATCCCCTTCAGCTCGACTTCCTTAGGCTGTTCTGACTGCTGATCCGGCATCGCCGACTAGTCCTCGTAGAACTTCTGCTTGATGAGCTCCTCCAGCGCGTCCAGCGCCTCGTCCGCGTCCGCCCCCGTGGCGGTGACCTTCAGCGCCGAGCCCTGGCTGCCCTCGATGGTCAGGAGGCCCATGATGCTCTTCCCCGAGACCACCGCGTCGTCCTTCTCCACCAGGATATCGCACTCGAACTGGCTGGCGGTCTTGACGAACAAGGCCGCGGGCCGTGCGTGAATACCAAACCGGTTGATGATGGTCAAGTGCCGGACCACGGTCCGCTGTTCCGCCGGCTGAATATGACCTTTCTTGCTCACCGGAAAACTCGTTTCTATCTGCGCGTCAGGACCGACACCAGTTTCTCGTCCAGCTCCTTCGCCGCGTCGTGGCCCAGCTGTTTCAGCTTCAGGTTCAGCGCGGCCACCTTGACCACGTGGTTCAGGTCGCGGCCCGCCATGACCGGCAGGGTGATCAGCGGTATCCTGACGCCGAGCACGTCGCGCGTCTCCTGTGCCAGGCCCGTCCGGTCGTCCTCGATGGCGGGATCGGGCCGGTGCAGGTGGATGATCAGGTCGAGCTTCATCTCGCGCCGCATCGACGCGATCCCGAACAGGCTGGGTACGTGGATGATGCCCAGCCCGCGGATTTCCATGTGGTAGCGCGTGAGCTCCACCGCCGACCCGACGATGATCCCCGAGCTGTCGCGGCGCAGGACGGTGATGTCGTCCGATACCAGGCTGTGCCCGTCCTGGATCAGGGCGAGCGCCGTCTCGCTCTTGCCGACCCCGGCGGGGCCCTCGAGCAGGACGCCGATGCCCATGATGTCGATCATCGTGCCCTGCACACGGATCTGCGGGCACATGAGGTTCTCCATGATGATCGTGGCCAGGTTGAAGAACCGGCTGGTGATCATGGAGGTCTTGAGCACCGGCACGCGGAACTCTTCCGCCAGCTGATCCACTTCGGGGAAGGCATGCCGGCTCCGCGTGATGACCACGCACGGGATCCGCTTCTCGAAGAACTGGCGGAGCCGTGTCCCGCGCTCGCCGGCGGCGAGGCTCTTGAGGTACGCGTTTTCCGCCAGCCCGAACACCTGGATCCGGCGATGCGCGAAGTACTGGAAGAAGCCGGCCAGCGCCAGGCCCGGCCGGTTCAGCGCGGCCTCATGGATCGGCCGCTCCAGGTGCTTCTCCCCACCGACCACCTTCAGCGACAGGACCTCGCGGCCTGCGTCAACAAACTGACCTACGGTAATAGCCACGTTGCATCCCCCCGGGAATGCCGGGCGCACGAGCCGGCCCATCCCTACTTGGTACCCCCCTGGGTTCCCTCTTCTGCTGCCTGCACATCGAGTTCGACCTTCGCCAGCCGCTCACGCGACTTGTGATCCTGGCGCCGATCCCAGACCCGGCCGAGCTGCTTGGCCGCCTTGTCCACCGCGCCGTCAATGGAGGCGTACATGTCCTTGGACTCCTCCTGCGCCTCCACCCGGACGTGGCTCGCGGCCTGGATGACGATCTCCGCGATGTGACGGTACTTCTCCACCTCCAGGATGACGTGGACGCTCTCGACCCGCTGGAACTCGGCCAGGGCATGCTGGACTTTCGCATGCGTGTGGTCGCGGATGGCATCCGTGATGTCCATGTGCCGGCCGGTAACGCTTATCTGCACAGTGCGCCTCCTTCTCCTGCGTTCATCACATGCTGAACCGCGGGCCCAGGTACAGCTCGCGGCTGACTTCGTCGTTGATCAGGAACGAACTGGTTCCTTCGCGCAGCACCTTGCCCTCGCAGATCAGGTAGGCCCGGTCCACGACGGCCAGGGTCTCGCGCACGTTGTGGTCGGTCACCAGGATGCCCAGCCCCCGGTCCTTGAGCTCCATGATGATCTGCTGGACATCGTAAACGGCCAGCGGGTCGACACCGCTGAACGGCTCGTCGAGGAGGACCAGCGACGGGCTGGTGACGAGCGCCCGCGTGATCTCGAGGCGGCGCCGCTCGCCCCCGCTGAGGGTGTAGGCCTTCTGCTTGGCCAGGTAGCCGATCTTCAGCTCCTCCAGCAGGAACTCCAGCCGCTGCCGCCGCTCGCGCGGCGAGATGGGCAGGGTCTCCAGGATGGCCATGACGTTCTCCTCCACCGTCAGCCGCCGGAAAACCGACGGCTCCTGCGAGAGGTAGCCCATGCCCATGCGGGCCCGGTAGTACATGGGCCGGCCCGTCACCTTCTGGCCCTTGAACAACACGTCGCCCTCGGTGGGCTTCACCGCGCCCACGATCATGTAGAAACTGGTCGTCTTCCCCGCCCCGTTCGGACCGAGCAGGCCCACGATCTCGCCCCGGTTGACAGTCAGGTTGACCCCGTTGACGACATTGCGCCCACGGTAGTTCTTGACGAGATTCCGGGTTTCGACGAGGCAGGCTGAGCTGTCCACCGCGCTATTCTCCACCGATGCTGTCCTTCACACCGCCCTTATCGGGATAGATTACCAGTCGGGCCCGCGGCTGACAAACCATCTTGTCCTGATTGCGCCAGTACGTGATGACGTCGCCCTCCAGCGTGTCCCGGCCGCGCGTGACGCGGGGCTGGCCCGCCAGCACGATCTTGCCGGATTCCACGTCGTAGGTGGCCACCTGCGACTGCGCCGTCTTGTCCGCCTGGGTGATCGTGACCCGGCCCTCCGCCTTGATGGTCTTGGCGGCGCCGCTCTCGTCGAATTTCACCGTCAGCTTGTCCGAGGCGAGCTGCATCTCGGGGTCCGTCACTACCACGTTGTTCTCGAAGAGCGCATATTGCTTCTTGTAGTCGAAGGTCAGGCGTTCCGACGTGATGACGGTCACGTCCGCGAACGGCTCCGCCCGACCACCCGCCGCGGGGGCGGGGGCCTGGGCCTCCGCGGCCACGGCGGCACACACCCAACCTGCCAGAGCGACCCGACGAAGATACTTCATTCCTCTGCTCCTGATTCTTCTTCGCTCGTTTCCAGGCGCTTCTGCGCCTCCTTCAAAACCACCTTGACCTGCTTCCCGATCTTGAGCTTCTCTTCACGCCCGTCCCACGAGAACCCCACCCCCGTGACGATCATCTTCTCCCGCGTGATCCGCACGTCGGACTCCGACTCCGCCCTCGCCTGCTTCTGGTCGTACTTGCAGTAGGGCGAGGTGACCGTCATGTCCACCCTGTCGCCGGAGTAGAAATCGATCTTGAGCTGGGAGATCTCGATGATGCCGTCCGGAAGGACCTTCGCGAAATCCCCGTACAGCTCGGACTTCAGGCGGTTCTGCTCGTCGTACTCCGGGACCCGGAAGCCGCTGACGGTCTGGCTTTCTTCCTCCTGCGCCCGGCCCGACCACGCGAACGCCAACGCCAACACCAGGATGTATCGCCTGCTATTCATCACCACTTCCCGTGAAATGCTGAACCACGCTCGGCCAGACGCCCTTCGCCTTCAATACGTGCTCGATCACCTCGCGAGCCGCCCCCTCCCCGCCGCGGCGCTGGGTCACCCACAGGGCGGCCTTTCTCACCTCGTCCACCGCGTTCGCGACGGCAACCGGGAACCCCACCATCTTCATCACCGCCAGGTCGGGCAGGTCGTCGCCCACGTAGCAGACCTGCTCCAGCTCCAGCCCGAGCTTCTTCGCCAGGCCGCGTACCGCGGCGCCCTTGTCCTTGACCCCCTGCTCCAGCACGGCGACGTGCAGCTCCGCCGCCCGGCGATGGAGCGCCTCGCTGGCCCGGCCGGACACGATCGCCGTCTTCAGCCCGAATCGCCGCGCGATGTCGAACCCGTGTCCGTCCTGGACGTTGAAAGCTTTCCATTCGCCGTCGGGGCCGTAGACGATGTCGCCGCGCGTCAGTACGCCGTCCGCGTCGAACACGACGACGGCGGCGCGGGCCGCATGTTCTTCAATCGATAACGGCATCGATGTCCCTCAACTGCCGCCACAGCCCGCGCAGGGCGGAAAACGGCAGGGCGTTTTCGCGGTCCGAGAGCGCCTTCTCGGGCCGGAGGTGCGTCTCGACAAAGACCCCGTCGCAACCGGCGGCCACCGCGGCCCGCGCGAGATACGGCGCCCACCGGGCATCCCCACCTGTGTGGTCCCCCGCCCCCCCCGGCGCCTGGACGCTGTGCGTGGCGTCGAAGATGACCGGGTACCCGAGCTCGCGCAGGATCGGCAGGCTCCGCATGTCCACCACAAGGTTGTGGTACCCGAAGGCCGAACCCCGCTCCGTGATCAGGATGCGCCGGTTGCCCGTGCTCTCCACCTTGGCCACCACGTGCCGCACGTCCCCCGGCGCGAGGAACTGGCCCTTCTTGATGTTGACCACCCTGCCGCTCTCGCCGAGGGCCAGCACCAGGTCGGTCTGGCGGCAGAGAAACGCCGGCAGCTGCAGGGCGTCCGCCACCTGCGCGGCCAGCGGGACCTCGGCCTCGCTGTGCACGTCCGTCAGGATTGGAACGCCGTAGCGCGATTTGACCTCCGCCAGGATCTCGAGCCCCTTGGACAGCCCCGGCCCGCGGTACGAGCGGAGGGAGGTGCGGTTGGCCTTGTCGTAAGAGGCCTTGAAGATCAACGGTATCTTCGCCTGCCGGGCGAGCCCGACCAGCCGGCCGGCCAGCTCGAGGCAGGCCGCCCGGCCCTCGATCACGCACGGTCCGGCGATCAGGACGAGGGGGCTCTTGCCGCCGATCTTCACCTTGCCGACCTGGATGACTCTTGTTGCCATGGTGAATCTCAAGTCTCAGACACGCACCAGCCCCGCACTTCTCAAAGCGGCTTCCGCTTTTTTCACGTCGGCCGGGGTATCCACGCCGACGCCCGTATCCTTCGCGCGCAACACCTTCATCCGGCATCCCAAGTAAAGGGCCCGCAGCTGCTCCAGCTTCTCGGCCCTTTCCGGCAGGCACGGCGGCGTGGCGACCAGTTTGTCCAGAAAAACACGCTGGTACGCATAGATGCCGATGTGGCGCCAGTATAGGGGCTCCGCCCCTGCCGCGCCAGAATCCTTTTCCCGAAGGTGCGGGATCACCGAGCGCGAGAAGTAGAGCGCCTGGCCGTCCTGCCCCCACACGACTTTGACGACGGAAGGATTCTGCACGTCCTCGGGCGCCGTGATCGGGCACGCCGCGGTGGCCATGTCCCAGGCCCGGCTTCCGGCCAGCACGTCGGCGAGATCGTCGATCAGCGCCGGGTCGATCAGCGGCTCGTCGCCCTGGATGTTGATCACGATGTCCGCCGGCCGGCCGCGGATCGCCTCGGCAATGCGGTCGGTCCCCGACGGGTGATCCGGCGAGGTCATGACCGCCTCGGCGCCCAGCCGCACGACGGCGTCCCGGATCCTGGCATCGTCCGTCGCCACCAGGAGCGAACTCAGCCGCCGCGCCTCGCGGGCGCGCTCCAAGACCCACTGGATCAGGGGCTTTCCGCAGATCGGGGCGAGGCTCTTGCCGGGGAACCGCGTCGACGCCCAGCGCGCCGGGATGACCCCGACGATTCGAGCGCTCGAGGCGGGGGCCTTGGACGAAGGCGTTCTCATCACGTGTGTCTCCGCCATCCTCTCAAGGCAGGCAGTTCAGGAGTTCTTCCTGCGTGCACGTGGCCGTGCCGATCTTGCCGACCACGACGCCGGCGGCGTAGTTGGCGAGTTCCGCGGCTTCCACGGGGCTGGCGCCGGCCGCGAGGGCCAGGACGCACGTCGCGATGACCGTGTCGCCCGCGCCGCTGACGTCGAAGACCTCTCTCGCGCGCGTGGGGACATGTTTCGGCGGCGCGTCCTTGGCCAGCAGGAGAATGCCCTGCGCGCCGAGCGTGATCACCAGCATGGCCGGCGACCACTTCTTCGACAAGGCCTCGCTGACGCGCTGCAACCCCTTGTCCTCGAGCGGGTTGGGACCCGCCGGCGTCTCTTCGATGCGGGCGATGGTAAAGGCTTCCTTGCGGTTCGGCGTGGCGACCGTGATGCCGCGCACGTTCAGCTCATGGTTCTCTTTCGGGTCGAGCCCCGACGGTATCCCCGCTTCCCGCGCCGCCTGGAGCACCGCGTCCACCACCGGCTGCTGGATCACGCCCTTGCCGTAGTCCTCGATGATCACGCCGGTGGCTTTCCCGACCTCGCGGGCCGCGCGCGCACACAGGTCCTCCAGGGACCGGCCGGAAAGCTCGAAGCCGTCTTCCCAGTCCACGCGAACCACCTGCTGGCGCTCC
Organism: Verrucomicrobiota bacterium; assembly: GCA_043803015.1. Classification (GTDB taxonomy): domain Bacteria; phylum Verrucomicrobiota; class Kiritimatiellia; order CAIQIC01; family JAGNIJ01; genus JAZDKK01. The sequence continues at coordinate 17,996 of JAZDKK010000057.1, read as the reverse complement.
GCGATGATGCGCGTCTTGACCGTGGTCCGGACGCCCTTCAGGTCCATCGCGCCGTCTACGCCCACGCCGCCGCGTGCCAGGAGGTCGCGCAGTTCCTGGCCCGAGTGATCGGGCCCGAGGACCCCGCAGACGGCCGCGTGCGCGCCGAGCGATTGGATGTTCCAGGCGACGTTGCTGGCGCCGCCGGGCATGCTCTTTTCCTGCGTGACCTGCACGATCGGCACCGGCGCCTCGGGCGAGATGCGCGTGACCATCCCGTAGACGTACCGGTCGAGCATCAGGTCGCCCACGACCAGGATCCTCTGCTTCGCAAACTGCGCCAGCACCTTCCGGGCCCGTTCCGCCTTGATCGTCATGGTCTTCGCTCGCTTTCCTCGCGCTCGTGTTTCCGAGTCGCCTGCATCCAGAAGTCTTCGCCCGGCCCGCTCACCTCGGCCAGGAGCAGCGTGATGCTCGCCACGGGCACCCGGGCCGCGATCTTCGTGCACAGGTGCCTTTCGTCGCGCGACACCCAGATCCACATCTTGCCCTTGCGGACAAAAACGCCGCCAAAGGCGGCTTCCGGCTCGAAGCGGAGGCTCGGCACCTGGCCGTAGTCCCCGAGCCGCAGGGTCTCGACCTCTTCGGACTCCACCCAGAGGTCGTAGAGCCTCTCGTCGGCCATGACTCTATACTTGTTCGTGCTCCACGGTTCAAACTGTTTCGACCGCAGGTAGTACAGGAACGTGACGATGTCCCGCGTGTCCGGGTCAATCGGGAACTCCTTCTTCTTCCTGGTCAGATTCGACGTCCAAGTGGCCATCCGCTTCTCGTGGTCGAACGTGGTCACCTCGTCGCAGCGGTAACCGCCTTCGCGGAGGAGCTTGCTGAACCGATCCGGCAGGAACGTGTCCGGGTTGATGATGGCCTCCAGGCGGTCGTCCACCGGGTAGAGCTTGGCCAGCACCTTGTTGGAGCGCGTGCGAAACCGGATGAAGATCCGTTTCTCCCCGTTGGTCTCGAGCCACCCCGTCGTCACGTGGGTGTAGCCCACCGGGATGACGCCCCAGTAGATGTTGTAGGTCAACTGCTCGCCCACCGGCCACCACAGGCGGTGCGAGTTCGTCTCGGCCCGGCCGGCGGTCGCGATCGCCATCCAGAACAGGGCCGCCGTGAGAAGCCGGAGTTTGTGTTTCATGGTTGCACCGGTCTCTCCCCCTACCGCTGCGCCAGCGCCAGGCGCTTCTCATAGGCGTCGCGGGCGATGCGCACGTCTTCGAGGAAATGAGGCAGTTCGTCCAGGCGCAGGGCCTGCGGGCCGTCGATCAGTGCCCGCGCGGGGTCGGGATGGAAATCCGCCAGCACCATGTTCGCGCCGGCGATGACGCCCTGCGCGGTCACGTGCAGGATATCCAGCAGGCCATCCGGTCCGGCGTCGCGCGAGCCGACGGAATGCGAGGGATCGATGCAGACCGGCATGCGCGTCAGCCGCTTGACCACCGGCACGTGCGCGAAATCCACGAAGTTGCGATGCGGATCGCCCAGGTTGGTCTTCATGCCGCGCAGGCAGAACACGATCTTCCGGTTGCCCTCGCTGGCCAGGTACTCGGCCGCGTTGAGCGACTCCTCCAGGGTGATGCCGAACCCGCGCTTGAGCAGGATGGGGTAGTCCTGCTGGCGCCCAACGCTCTTCAGGAGCTCGAAGTTCTGTATGTTCCGCGTGCCGATCTGGAGCATGACGCCCGTGGCGTTGCCGGTCTCGTCCAGGGCCGCGCGGATCTCGGCCACGTGGTCCTCGTGGGTGACCTCCATGGCAATGACCTTGATGCCGTGCCGGCCGGCGAGCTCAAACACGTACGGCAGACACTCCTTGCCGTGGCCCTGAAACGAGTACGGATTCGTGCGCGGCTTGTAGGCCCCCATGCGCGTGCACACTTGCCCGTGCTGCTGAAGGGCCTTCACCATGCGCTCCACGTTCTCCCGCGTGTCCACGGCGCAGAGGCCGGCAAAGAGGTTCAGGTTGTCCTGGCCGAAGCGGACGCCGTTGTACTCGAACGAGGTCGGGCGGGTGTCGTCCTTGTGCCGCCCCAGGATGCGGTAGGCCTGGGACACCCTCACCACCCGCTCCACGCACGGCAGGGCCTTCATGTCCTCCATCGAGAGCGGGGACGTGTCGCCGATGAGGTAGACTTCCGTCAGCGTCTGCTGGGCGCCGTGCACGTGGTGCACCCGGGTCTGGATGCCCGGCAGGTTCGCCAACACCTCGGTGAGCCGCCGGTACTCCTTGCCCTTCGTGCTGACGTTGGGTACCAGTATCAGGATCATTACGTCCTCACATTCCTGCTCGTCCTCGATCCCCTGTTTGTTACTTGCTGCAGCCCAACATGTAAGCCGAAGACCGGCCCGTGGAACAAGCCAATTCGGAAGTCCGCCGCAGTTACGGGCGGGGGATCGCGGTGCGTGCGGCCTTGCCTGTGCCCAGCAGCCTGATCACCAGGAACTCGGGCAGGAGATCCTTCGTCTGCGGGGACCCCGACACGAACGTCTCGTGTGCTTCGACCACCAGCGCCTGGCACCGGAGCAGTTCCTGCACGGAGTACTTCCCGGCCTGCTCCATCAGTTTCAGCAGGCGGTACGGGTGAAGTTGCCTCGGATCACGGGGCAGCGACGAGAGGAACGCGTCCGCCTCCGGCGCGCTCTTCCACTCGGCCTTCCGCCAGCGGGCGTCGCCGGTCACGTGAAGCCAGCCGCGGTCGAGGTACTGCCGGTACAGGATCAGCTCGCGGAAGCGGTTCTCCAGGCTGATGAGCAGGCCGAGGGCGTTCTCGCCCTGGAAGAGGAGGAGGCGCAGGACGCGCAGGGCATCCGGGAGATCGCGCTCGCCCACCGCGTCAGCGAAATCCCAAACCTCCGTCTCGCGCGAGCGCGAGACGATCGCTTCCACGTCCTCGGGGCCGACCTCCTTGCGGTCTCCCAGGTAAGTTCGGAGCTTCTCCACTTCCTGCGCGATCTGCCGCGAGTCCGGCCCGGTTCGTTCGAGGAATTCCTCCAGGGCGGCGTCGGACGCCCTGAGGCCGGCATCCCGGAACGCGGTTTCGGCCCACGCCGCGGCCTGCTGCTCGACCTGCTTCGACTTCTCGGGCAGGCTGAATTCCCGCACCTCCCCGGCGGCCTGGCAGGCCTTGAGAAACGCGAATCGGCCGTCTACTTTGGACGCGCTGACCACGAGAACCTGGCCGGGCGGAAACCCGCCCTTGATCATCTCCACGAGATCTTGCACAACGTTGCGGACGTCTTCGGACGCGCCGCTGAAGAAGTTGGCGTCGCGCAGCCAGACCACCTTGCGCCCGCCCAGAAAGCCGATGGTCTGCAGGGCGTCAAGGCACCGGCGGATCGCCGCGATGGCCTCCGTCGCCGAGTTGGCGCGGGCCTCCACGATCTCCAGCCCGAACGCCTGCTCCGCGGGAGGGCACAGCCGGTCCACCAGCTCCCGCGCGTGGGTTGAGACGGGATACTCGTCCTCGCCGTAGATCAGGTGGAGCGAAGGCTCGCGCGGCTTCGCGGGCACCGGCTTGGCTGGAGTCTGTTGTGTAGCCATGTCTCTCCACGTAGAGCCCGCTTCAGGCGGGCTACCCTAGCCCGGATAAACCGGGCTCTACTAATGCCGCACCTCCGCCTTGGACCGTGCGAGCACTTCCTCCTCGAGCGCAACCAGTTCGCCGTCGGAGAACTTGAACTGGCTCCGGAGGACGTCCTTCCATGGGATGCCCTCCCCGGCCACAGCCTTGACGAACCCCCCCAGTTTAGCGTCCCCGATCTCCGCCGCAATCATGACGATCAGCTCCTCGACCTCGCGGTAGAAGGCCTGCCCCGCCGCCTCGCCGCCCGGATACTCGCTGACCTGCGTCAGCTGGTCCAGCGGGACGAGGGCCTCCGCCTTCGCGCCCGGGACGGTCCGGACGAGCTTCTTCCCTTTCAGGGCCTGGTAGGCGTCCGCCGCGTTCCAGCCGACATAGGCGGCGAGTCCCTCGTCCAGCCAGACGGGGATGCGGTCCCCGTACGCCTGCCAGAGCCTGAAATGAACGACCTCGTGGCACAGCCGGACCACGGTGGACGCCCCGTTGGTGCCGGCCTGAACGAAAAGATCCCCGGCCACCTGCATGGAGAGGCTGTCCCGGCGCCGACCGCCGCCGCGGAGGACCTGGTCCCAGATTCCCGGGCTCGAGACCACGAAGACGTGACCCTTGGCCCCGGACTGTTCGAGCGGAAGGCCCAGGTACCATCCCGCTTTGCGGTAGGCGTACTCCGCCTGGTCGGCTGCGGCGGCGACGGCTTCTTCCGAGGCACCGTGGTAAATGAAATGCTCGCTCTCCCCGTGCGTCCGCCACCAGCGTGCGCGGAGCACGGACTGCCCGAGCGGCGTCACCTCGCGGCTGGACAGTTGCCGCCAGGACTTCACCTCGAAGGCGGTAGCCGCGAAGAGCTGCGGCGCGGCAAGCCACACAGCAACAAGTAGTTCAAGACACTTCATCGATCCGATCACAGAGGTCTTGTTGTTCCCCCTCGCCCTCTCCCCGCGGGAGAGGGTCGGGGTGAGGGGGCTCTTCTTGACACGCACCCACACGCTGTTATCCTGCGGATTCTAGAGACTGAACCGGGTGATGTCACGATATGAAAGAAATCTGGGCCCCCTGGCGCGTTGAGTACTTCACGAAGAAGCAGAAGGGCTGTTTCCTCTGCAAAGCCTTCCGCAGCCGCAAGGACCGCGAGAACCACGTCCTGAAGCGCGGGAAGACCTGCGCCATCATCATCAACAGGTATCCCTACACCGGCGGGCATCTCATGGTCGCCCCGTACCGCCACGTGGCGTCGCTGGAGCACATGAATCCCCGGGAGCATGCGGAGATGATGAAGCTCACCATCGAGGCCACCGCGGCCCTGAGGAAATCGATCCACCCCCACGGGTTCAACATCGGGATCAACATCGGCGCGGCCGCCGGCGCCGGCCTCAAGGACCACGTCCACATGCACATCGTCCCGCGCTGGACCGGCGACACCAACTTCATCACCGTCATGGCCGACGTCCGCATCGTCCCGCAGTCCCTGCTCGATCTCTGGGACCAGCTCCGGAAGGTCATCAAGCGCTAGCGCCGCTCCCGCCGGCCCGAATCGCCGCTCAAGCGCTCGACCAGCTGCCTTTTCTCAGGCTCTTTGCTCCTTCCGGCGGCTCCGGCAGGGCCTTTTCCTGTGCGCGTCCTGATTGCCATTGACGCCGGCGCGGGGTTGGGCTTTGATGTTCGGTCCGTTGCAGCATGACCGAGAAGACCATCCATTTTGACAGCGCACGAGAGGCGCAGGACATCACGGGCAGGCGCGCCGAGCTCCTCCCCAAGATCGAGCAGGTGCTCGGGGTCCGCCTGACGGCCCGGGACACCTGGCTCCAGGTCGCCGGCACGGCCGAGAAGGTGGAGAAGACGGAACGTTTCGTCGAGAGCCTGCGTGCCGCGCGGAACGCCGGGTCCTCGCTTCGCGAGCACAGCGTGCTGTTCGCCCTGCGCGCCTTCCAGGAGGGGCGCGAACGGGACCTGTACCGGCTGCACGCGACGCGGATCGACGTCAGCCCCGGGAAGCCGCCGGTGTTCCCGCGGACCTTCGGCCAGCAGGGGTACGTCGAGGCAATCCGCAACAGCGACATCTCCTTCGGCATTGGCCCCGCCGGCACGGGCAAAACCTACCTGGCCATGGCGATGGCCGTGGCGACCCTCCTCCGGAACGAGGTCAGCCGGATCGTCCTGACCCGGCCGGCCGTGGAGGCGGGCGAAGCGCTCGGCTTCCTGCCGGGCGACATCCACCAGAAGGTCTTTCCCTACCTGCGCCCGCTCTACGACGCGCTCTACGACATGATGTCGCCGGACGACATCCAGCGGAACATGGACCGGGGCGTGCTGGAAGTGGCGCCCCTCGCCTACATGCGGGGCCGCACGCTGAACCACGCGTTCGTGATCCTGGACGAGGCGCAGAACACCACGCCCGAGCAGATGCTCATGTTCCTGACCCGCCTGGGATTCGACTCCAAGTGCGTGATCACGGGGGACCTGACCCAGATCGACCTGCCGCCGAGCCGCATCTCCGGCCTGCTCGAGGCCAAGCACACGCTGGCCAAGGTCGACGGCATCGCCTTTGCGGAGCTGACCGATTCCGACGTCGTCCGCCACGAGCTGGTCCAGAAGGTGATCCAGGCTTACCGCGAAGGACGCGTGGACGCGCAGGGCGGCGCGCCGGCGCGGCACGGACGGGCATAGCACCACAGCGAGCACGGCATGAAGATTCCCTTTCTCAAGCCCAGCAGCAGAACCGTCGATCGCCCGGCGCGGCACAAAGGCGGGGCCGGGCCGGAGAGCCAGCGCGTCTCCGTCCGGGGCTTGTTCCTGGCGCTCCTGCTATGGGTGTTTGTCCTGGCTCTGCTCTACGCAGGCGGTACCCGGCGTTATTCCGGCCTTGCCGCGGGCCAGCGTGCGCCGGCCACCGTCGTGGCGGCGGTGGACTTCACGTGCGAGGACCTGGCGCGCACGGAGCTGAACCGGCGCCAGGCTGCCGACACCATCCCTCCCGTCTTCTCCGTCAACTACGGCCTGCATAACACGGCGATCCGCTCGCTCGACAAGCTCGTCGAGCGCCTGGCGCAGCTCAACCAGCCGTCCACCCCGCCCCGGACTGCGAAGGACGTGGACCGCGAGATCAGCACCGTGATCGACCTGCTGGGCCTTTCCCTGAGCGCGGCCGACGCGCACAAGCTGGCGCCGCCGGGCCGCGAAGACGAGGTGCTCGGCGTGATCAAGACGGCCCTCCGGGAAACGTGGGCGGGCGGTATCGTTTCGGCGCGGGAAAAGCAGACCGCCTACCAGGGCGTGGCTGCCTCCGGCCGGATCACCCTCCACGCGCCCGACGGAGGGTTCAGCGGCCTCCTGACGCTCAGCAAGCTGCCCCTGCCGGAGGAGGCGCTGGCCTCCACGGTGGACAAGATCGCGCTGGGCCTGGGCGGCACAACCGTCCCGAAGAACCTGCTTACCTCCCTGCTGAAGCCCTGGATCGCCCCGAACCTCGCCTACGATCCGCTGGCGACCGATGAGCAGCGTAACGGCGCGGCCCGGGCCGTGAGCCCCGTGGCGATGAAAGTCCGCGCCGGTACGGCGATCGTGGAAGCCGGCGAGCGAATCACGTCCCAAATCCTTGAACAGCTCCGCGCCCACAACGAACGGCTCGCACAGATCGAGTCCCCGTACGATCGCTTTGTCGAGAGGGTCGGGAACGCAGGCCTGCTGGTGGCCGTGCTGATCGGGTGCGTCGGACTCCTCCAGATCTTCAGCCCCGACACGCTCCGGCGGGATTCGAAGATCCTGCTCCTCGTGGCGCTTTCGGTCCTTTCCCTGCTGGCGGCCAAGGGCATCCTGCAGCTATCCAGCACGACGCGGCTGATCCCGTCCGCCGCCGTCAGGTTCGCCCTGCCCCTGGGGCTGGCGCCCCTCCTGGCCTCGATCCTGATGGGGAGCGGCGCCGCCATCCCGCTGGGCCTTTGGAACAGCTTCGCCATGGCGGTGCTGCTCGACAACGACTTCACCGTCTTCACGCTCGGCGTCGTCGTGACGGTGGTGGCCGCCCTGTCCACCCGCGACGTGCGGCGGCGGCCCCAGATCTACCGCGCCGGGCTGGTCGTCGGGCTGGCCGAGGTACTCTACGCCCTCAGCCTGGCCTCCATCAGCCAGCAGTCGGTGAGCGTGGTGACCTCGCAGGTCGTGGCCGCGCTGATGAGCGGCGTGCTCTGCGCCCTGATTGCGTCGCTGCTCATCCCGCTGTTCGAGATGAGCCTCGGCATCACGACGAACCTGACCCTGCTCGAACTCTCCGACATGGCCAACCCCCTGCTCCAGCGGCTGGCCATGGAGGCCCCCGGCACCTACCACCACAGCATCGTGGTGGCCAACCTCGGCATGCCCGCCGCCACGCGCATCCGCGCGAACGCGCTGCTCGTCCGGGCGTGCGCCTATTTTCACGACATCGGGAAGCTGGCGAAGCCGGAATACTTCTCGGAGAACATGCACCTGAAGGACAACCCGCACGACGACCTGGCCCCGAGCATGAGCGCGCTGCTCATCACCACGCACGTGAAGGAAGGCGTCGGCCTCGCCCGCCGGTACAAACTGCCCCGGTCCATCGCGGACGGCATCGAGCAGCACCACGGCACGGGCCTCGTGTCGTACTTCTACCACCGGGCGCGGCAGCAGCACGAGGCCGAGCAGGCCAACGGCGGCCGGACGAACGGCCGCTCCGTCAGGGAACAGGATTTCCGCTACGCGGGGCCGAGGCCGCGGAGCCGGGAAATGGCCATCCTGCTGCTGGCCGACGCGGTGGAGGCGGCCGCCCGCTCCCTGGAGAAACCCACGCCCCACCGCATCCGGAACCTCGTTGACGAGATCGTGGAGTCCAAGCTGCGCGATGGCCAGCTCGACGCGTGCAACCTCACGCTGGCCGAGCTTTCGACCATCAAGGAGTCCTTCGTGTTTACGCTGGCCAACATGCTGCACGTCCGGATTGCTTATCCCCAAGATGAAACTGACCTTGTGCATTCGACAGACCAGGCATCGGCTACGCATGCCGGCGATCAGGCGGCTGGCCCTGCACCTGCTGAAGCAGGCGCCGGAGCTGCGCGCCCTCAGCCGCTGGAGTGAAGTGGTGCTCGTGCTGACCGACGACGACGGCATCGCGCCGCTCAACCGCGCGTTTCTCGGGGTCCCGGCGCCGACCGACGTCATCAGTTTCGCGTACGGCCCCCTGCCCGGCGAGACCGGCCCCGGCTCCGGCGAGGTCTTCGTGAACGCCGAGCGCGCCTGGCAGCTGGGCCGGACCGTTCCGCGCGCCTCGCACGAGCTGGCGCTCTACGTGGCGCACGGACTGAACCATCTGACGGGCGCCTCGGACCACGCCCCGCGCCTCCGCGCGCGCATGCGGCGGCAGGAGCTGGCCTGGCTGAAGAGGGCGGAGGCATCCGGATGTCTCGGGGGCCTTTTCGCCGACCGCCGGGGACGGCGCTGATTCCGGCTTGGCGGGCGGGCCCTGCGGGAGTAATGTCTGTCCCAAGTCGGCACGGAGGCCGGCAGCATGAGCAAGTCCATCGGCAAATCGATCCGCAACAACCTCCTGGTCGGCCTGATCCTCGTCACGCCCCTGGTGGTTACGGGCCTGGTCGTCAACTGGCTCTTCGGCTTCGCCACGAACCGCATCGTCAAGCTCATTCCCCAAGGCTGGCGGGAAGCTCATCCGGAGATCCTTTTCAGAGTGCTGGCGCTCGTGGCCGTGCTGGTGTTCCTGTTCCTGGTCGGCCTGTTCGCGCGGAACATCCTCGGCCGGCGGCTCTACCAGCTCGGGGACATGGTGCTGGTGCGGATCCCTCTGATCAACAAGATCTACGTGTCCGTGCGCCAGATCAGCGAGGCCCTCCTCGACCAGAGCCAGAAGATGTTCAAGCAAGTGGTCCTCGTCGAGTACCCGCGGAAAGGACTCTACTCCGTCGGGTTCGTGACCGCCGACGTGCCGAAGGACATGAGGCCGGCGAACCTGTCCGAGGACCTGGTGGCGGTGTTCATTCCGACCTCCCCCAACCCGACGTCCGGCTGGTTCGTGTTCGTGCCACGGTCGGAGCTGTTCGTCATGCCCATCAGCGTGGGTGACGCCATGAAGCTCGTGGTGTCCGGCGGCGCGGTGTTCCCGGGCACGGCGGCGATCGACGACCGGCCCACGCTGCTCGACAAACTCGAGGTGTGGATGGCGCGCGAAAGCAAGTCGTGATCGAGAAGACCCAGGCGATCGTCCTGCGCTACTACCCGTTTTCGAACACGTCGCGCGTCGTCTCGTGGCTCACGCCCGAAGCCGGGCGCATCGCGACGCTGGTCAAGGGGTCGCAGCGCCCCAAGAGCCATTTCCTCGGCCAGTACGACCTCTTCTACACCTGCGAACTGGTGTTCTACGCCCGCGAGCGCACCGGCATGCACATTGCCCGGGAGTGTTTTCCGCTCAAGACTCGCAACCGGTTCCGGGAAGACTGGAAGGCCGCGGCGGCCGCCTCCTACCTCTCCGACCTGATCTGGCGGGTCAGCCCGCCGGACGCGCCCCACGCCGGCCTGTTCGACCTGCTCGACTCCGCCCTCGACCACCTGGCGGCCGGCGGCGCGGCGGCGTCCTTCCTGTTCTGGTTCGAGCTGAAGCTGGCGCAGTCGCTCGGGCTGGCGCCGCGGTTCCGGCACTGCCTGGCGTGCGGCAAGGAGCTCCTGCCGGGCGCGCGCCAGTCGAAGTTCAGCTACGCGCGCGGCGGCATCCTCTGCGGCACCTGCGGACGCGAGTCGGCGGCGCCCGGCACCGTTCCCATCGCCCCGGACATCCTCGCCATGCTGACCGGCTGGCAACGCGCCCAGACACCCCAGGCGGCGCTCAGCACCCAGTGCACCCCGCGGCAGCTCGGCGAGATCGAGAAGCTGCTGGGGCTCTTCCTGGCGTACCACCTCGACACCGCTCTTCCCGGCCGCCCGATTGCGCTCGACGTGCTCGGCCGGAACGGCCGATGAGCCGGCCCCATCGGAAAACGCTTGTCCGCCGCGCCGCAAGTTCTTAGTCTGCGGACAGCTCTCAAGGTGGTTCATGCTGAAGCAACTCTGGAATCTGTTCGTCAAGATCGTCATCGTGCTCGGCGCGCTCCTGACGTTCTTCTTTGCCGCCGAGGTCCTGCGCGTCTACGTGCTCTTTTTCCGCTTCAACCCTGTCCTGGGCTACGCGTTTGGCGCGGCGGTGCTCGCGGGGCTTCTGTTCCTGGTGATCCAGTTCGTGCGCCGGGTGGTCGCCCACCCGCGCGTGCTGATACCTCCGCCGCTGCCCAACTTCCCCGACGCCGGCCACAACGACATGCTGCGCTACAGCAGGTACCTGATCCGCTACCTCGACCGCCTGGCCGAGAACTCCAACCTGGACGAGGAACAGCGGGAGATGCTCGCCGGGAAGGCCCTCGACCTCCGCGAGATCCTGGCGGCGCACCCGCTGAACGACGACCTCGTCCGGGCGATCGAGCAGGTGGAGAATGAGGTGATTCCAGGGGCCCTGGCCCAACTCAACGAGCAGGCCTCGGCCGAAGTCCGGCGATGCGTGCGCGACGTCATGCTGGGCGTCATGCTGAGCCCCTACCCGAGCGTGGACCTCCTGATCGTGCTCTACCGGAACACGGCCATGGTCTCGCGCCTGATCCGGGTTTACCGCAGCCGGCCCGCCCTGCGGGAGCAGGTGCTCATCCTCCGCGACATCGCGCTGGTGGTCGCCACCGTCAACTTCCTCAACATCGGCCGGAAGCTGATCGAGAGCCTGTTCTCGACGATCCCGATGATCGGGCGCGCGCTGGACGACATCGGCCAGGGGCTGGGCGCGGGCCTGCTGACGTCCGTGGCGGGCCACGCCGCCATGTCGCGGTGCGCCGCCTTCCGCGCGTGGAACAGGGAGGAAGAGGCACAGACCATCGGATCGCACATGGGCGCCTTTCTGGCCGACGTGAGAGACCTCCTGACCAAGGACCTCGTCGCCGATTTCAAGGGGCGCGTCCGCTCCTCGGTCCCGGCGGAGACGACCGAAAGCCCCGGCTTCTGGGACACGGTCATGAACGGCCTCGCGGCCGCGGTCGAGATGACGGCCCGGGCCGTGGACAGTTTCGTGGTCAAACCCGCGGTCGCCGGCGTGCAGGGGATCGCCAGCGTGGGGTCCCAGGTCACCCGCGGCGTGGTCCGGGCAGGATCGTCGGCCGTCCGCGCCTCGGCGCGGCACGGGAAGTCCGCGTCGCGCGGCGTCGCCCGGGTCGTGCGGACGTTCACCCAGCGCATCTGGTATGGCCTCCGCGGGCCGCGCACGTAGAATCAGTCCAAACCTAGGAAAGACGTATGACCAGCAGGCTGAGAAAGCACACTCTTCCGAGCAGCCCGATGCCGGTCCCGTACGGCGCGCAGGTGCTGAACAAGGGCGTCCAGTTCACGATGTTCAGCCGCTATGCGACGCGCGCGTGGCTGATGCTCTTCGATGCGCCGGACGCCGCCCAGCCGTTGGTCGAGTACGAGCTGTCGCCCGACCGGAACAGGATCGGCGACATCTGGCATATCTACGTCGAAGACGCCCGGCCGGGGCAGTTCTACCTGTACCGGATGGAAGGGAAGACGCCGCCCGGCGTGGCGAACTTCTACGACCCGAACCAGTGGCTGCTGGACCCCTACGCGTTCGCCGTGGCCGGATCCCCGAGATGGGGCGACCCGCGCGGCCTCCAGCCCGGGCACCCGCCCAAGAACGGCCCGCTGTTTCCCAAAGGCGTGATCACCCGCGACGAGTTCGACTGGGCGGACGACCACACGCCCAGGATACCGCTGGCGGAAACGATCATCTACGAGACGCACCTCCGGGGCTTCACCGTGCACCCCAGCTCCGGCGTGAAGCACCCCGGCACGTACCGCGGGTTCATCGAGAGGATCCCGTACCTCCTCGACCTCGGGATCACCGCGGTCGAGCTGCTCCCCATCCAGGAATTCAACGAGATGGAGTACTTCCTCGAGAACCAGAACCGCCGCGACCTGCGCAACTACTGGGGCTACAGCACGCTCGCGTTCTTCGCGCCCAACGGGCGCTACGCGCACGCCGGCGTCTGCGGCCAGCAGGTGCGCGAGTTCAAGGAACTCGTGATGGCCCTGCACCGCGCCGGCCTTGAGGTCATCCTGGACGTGGTTTTCAACCACACGGCGGAAGGCGGTGACGGCGGCCCCACGTACTCGTTCCGCGGGATCGACAACGCGATCTTCTACATGATGGAGGAAACCCGGCCGCACTACAGGAACTTCTCCGGCTGCGGCAACACGGTGAACAGCAACCACCCGGTCGTGCGGAACTTCATCATGAACTGCCTGCGCTACTGGGTGCTCCACATGCACGTGGACGGGTTCCGCTTCGACCTGGCGTCGGTGTTGACTCGCGGGCCGGACGGCAAGCTCCTGCCCAACCCGCCCATCGTGGAAACGATCGCCGAGGACGCCGCCCTGCGCGACACCAAGATCATCGGCGAGGCGTGGGATGCCGCGGGCACCTACCAGGTCGGTTCGTTCCCGAACGAGCGGTGGTCGGAGTGGAACGGGCTCTTCCGCGACGACGTCCGGCGGTTCTGGCGCGGCGACAAGGAGATGCTCGGCCGGTTTGCCACGAGGCTGACCGGCAGCGCCGACCTGTACGACAAAGCCGGCCAGATGACGCTGAAGAGCATCAATTTCGTCACCTCCCACGACGGCTTTACGCTCTGCGACCTGGTGTCCCACGCGGAGAAGCACAACGAGGCCAACGGCGAAGGCAACAGGGACGGCGAACAGCACAACTTTAGCGCCCATTACGGCGAGGAAGGTCCGACGTCAGACCCCGAGATCTGCAGGATCCGCCGACGACAGCAGAAGAACTTCCTGGCCACGCTCTTTCTCTCCCAGGGCGTTCCGATGCTGCTGGCGGGCGACGAGTTCTGCAGGACCCAGCAGGGCAACAACAACGCGTACTGCCAGGACAACAAGATCAGCTGGCTGGACTGGGATCATCTGGGCAACAACACCGATCTCCACGCCTTCGTGAAGAAGCTGATCGCGTTCCGGAAGGCGCATCCGAGCCTGCGCCGCCCGAGCTTCTTCCGGGGGCTGGCGCCCGGCGCCACCAACGCCGACATCCTCTGGTTAGGCGCGGACGGGAAGGAGCCGGCGTGGGATACCGCTTCCGCGCTGGCCTGCCTGATCAACGGCCATCGCGAGTACACCGGCGCGGCGGAGGACGACGACAGCCTGCTGATCATGATCAACAGCGGCGAGGAGCCGGCGACGTTCGATATCCCGCCGCCGCCGGACAAGCCGTGGGTGCTCGCGCTGACGACGGAAGAGGACCACCCGGAGTGGCATCGTCGGAAGGGCTACATCGTCCTCGACGCCCGGTCGCTGACCGTGCTGGCGTCCGCGCCGTTCCGGAAGTACTGGCGCTAGCATGGCGCCTCGGAACTGCTCGGATGCGGATTCTGTCGCAGGGGCGGCTCTGCGCATACGTGCTTGGACGGGCGTTATGAATTCGAACCGTGGCGTGAAGATGCTGAAAAGGCTCGTCGCCGCGCTTGGCCTCGTCTGTGCTGTCCTCGGCATGGCCGTGGTGGCCTTCCGATTCACCTCCCTGCCAGTCCAAAGAACGATCTTGTCCGCGTTCAGCCCCGACGGCGTCGTCTCGGACGCGTTTCTCTCGCTCAAGCTGCCGCGGTTTCTTATCGCAACGGGATGCGTGCTGATCCTCGCCGGCGGGTTCCTGTTCTCTCTCCTTTTCCTGTCGGACGAGAAGACGGGTTCCTTCCTCGGCCGGCTCTCGGCCGAATTGGGGGACTCCGCGGGAGCGGTGCGCGCGCTGATGCGCGGGGAGTCCGCCATCCACTGGGTGCTCGTTGCGGCGTTTGTGATCCTTGGGGTGGCAGTGAGGATCAGCTACCTCTCTCAGCCGATGCGATTCGACGAGGCGACGACCGTCATGCAGTATGCTCGCTCGCCCTGGTACGTGATTGCCACGGACTACTCTCAACCCAACAACCACATCTTCCACACACTGCTCGTGCACCTGGCTCTGAGGCTCGGCCCCTTGCCGTGGATCGTGCGTCTACCCGCCTTTCTGTCGGGCGTGGCCCTGCTGGTCGCATCGTATCTCCTGGCCCGCGCCTACTGGGGCTCTCTCCCCGCCGTTATGGCTCTTGCCCTGACCGCCGTCTGCTCGCCGCTCGTCGAATTCTCGACCTATGCCCGCGGCTACAGCCTGACGGCGCTCTGCGCTGTTCTCCTGCTTCTCATCGCGAGGGCGATGTGGTCGCGCCCGGGGGTGCTGGGCGGGTTGCTCTTCGTCGCATGCGCCACCGTTGGGTTCTACTCGGTCCCGACCATGCTCTATGCCTTTGCCGGCGCGGTGTGCCTGCTGATTCCGGGCACCCGCTCAGTGTCCGGCCCCGCCGACAGACGCGGATTGCTCATCTGGTTAGGCTCCGTAGTTGGCGGCACGATTGCGGCGGTGTTGATCCTCTACCTGCCGGTCCTTCTGATCCTGGGTCCCCGCTCGATCGTGGCGAATGAGTGGGTGACCCCCGCTCCTTTCGTGCGGTTCGTCAGTGCCCTGCCGGAACGGGCCCTGGCGATGTGGCGGAACTGGAACAGAAACTGGCCCCCGGCGTTGCAGTGGACGGTGGGCGCGGGGTTCCTGGTTTACCTCGCGCGCTGGCGCGCCCATTCCCCAGAACAACGGCGCCTCCTGCTGTCCGTCGCCGGGGCCTGCGGGATCCTTCTTCTTCTGAGCCGGCGTTACCCGCGGTTGGGGCTGGCGCCCATGTGGCTTTTCATGGTCCCCGTGTACCTCGGTTGCGCGGCGGCGGGTCTCTGGGCAGCGACCTCCATGGTGATCCGGAGGACCGGCCTTGCCAGGCTGTCCTTTGCGGTGGCGTGCGTGGTCCTAGCCGTGGCCGGCTCGATGCAGGTCATGGCCGGCGGCGACGTCTCCGACGTGGTGGAGCCGGAGGACTATCGCGAGAACGAAAGCATCACGCTCTATCTCAAGGGCTTGCTCGCGCCGGGCGACAAGGTGCTGTCCAACTGGCCTCTGGCTGTCTTCCAGTACTACTTCTGGCTGCACGGAATGCACGGTTCACTCCTCGACTACGAGACCGACTCGGCGAACCGGCTGTTCATCATCCGCAAGCGCCATCCCTATCCGGGGTACGGCGAGGCCGTTGAGACAATACTCCGGCGGAATCGTCCTCGCCTCGGAGAACCCAAGGCCCTCCGAGCTTTTCCGGACAGCAATCTGCTTGTGTGCGTTGCCACGAACAGCGGAGGCTCTACGAGTGCGCCCTGATTCGGGACGGCTGGATATAGGGGAGACTGAGCCCTCGATGGAAACCGGGCGAGAGATTCGACGGTTCACGGTTGTTGCGACCATCGCCTTGTGCGTTTTTCTCGCCGTCTCCCTGCTTGTCCTGCAGTTCATCCCGCACGTTATCCAGGCCATGTATGACAAGCTCTCCCTGGGGTTTCTGAACAGGATCATCGAGGGGCACGACGTGCACTCGATCGACTACTATGTCGACCATGCCAGAATGTGGTTTACCCTGTTCGTGCCCATGCTGGCGGTCTGCTGGGTCATCCTTGTGGTCCTCTTGTTCTGGCGGAGGTTCCCCCGCATCGCGGGCGGCCTTTCGTGGCTGCTGCCCCTCGCGCTGTACGTTGCGCACGCCGCTCTGTTCGCCAGGTTCATCGTGGATGACGCTGGCATCAGCTTCGCTTACGCAAAGAATCTCGCGCACGGCCAGGGCCTCGTTCCGCAGCCCGGCGCACCTCCCGTGGAGGGTTACTCGAATCCGCTGTGGGTGCTCGTTTTCGCCCTCATTTCTCGTCTGAACCTTCTGGCCCTGCCCTGGACTCCCAAGATCGTCAGTCTCGTTCTCGTGGCGGCTTCCTACCGCCTGTGCTGGCGCATCCTCAGGGATGTAACTCCGCACCACCGGTTCGTCAGCTTCGCGGCGCTTTCTCTGTTGAGCACGAGCACATCGTTCGTCATCTGGACCTCGGCGGGCCTGGAAAACCCGTTGTACGTGTTCCTGGTCCTGCTCCTGTGTCGCCAGGTCCAGATGGCAACGGGCGCCCCAGCCGGCTCCCATCCTCACCCCGTTGCCCTGGGCGTGATTTGCGGCCTGATCGCCCTGACCCGGCCCGAGGGCGTGATGTTCCTCGCCGCGTATCCGCTCGTGCTGACCCTCGTTCCCGCCGCCAGACAGCGAGGCTGGTGGAAGCCGGCACTTCTATGCGTGCTGGGGTTTGCCGTGATCTACGGGTCCTACGGTCTCTTCCGCCTGGCCTATTTCGGCGACCTCCTGCCCAACACGTATTACGCCAAGTCGTATCGCGGCTCGAGTGCTTACCTGGCGCCGCTGCTCAGCGGCGTGCCGCTGGTCAAGGTGTTCCATCTCGTCCGGGGCGCCGGAGGGCTGGCCGGAGTGGTGGCGTTCGGGGCCGCGGTCGTTCTCCTGTTGTTCGGGGAGCTGAAGAAACGCGGCCACGCCGGATACCTGGCCCTGCTCGCGGCAACCGGCATCTCCGCCTTGCCTCACGCGCTCCTGCCCGACGATTGGATGCCGGAGTACCGGTTTGCCACGCCGTTCTTCCCGCTCTTGTACATGACGCTGGGGCTTGCGGCGGCTGCAGCGTACGACAGCGTGCGGGACCGGGCGGGTCCGTGGGTGCGTCCTGCGCTGCGCTGGCTGCTCGCTTTGCTGATTGCGGGCAGTTTCCTGTTCTACTGGAAGCGGAGCTACAATTTCTGCATCGTGCCCGCCTGGTCGCTGCAGCGGATCAAGGAGCGACAGGTCGACAGGTCGAACGAATATGCCCGGCGGCTGGGCGTGCACAATGGGTCGGTCCTGCTGGGCGACGTGGGCGCCGCCATGCTGTACTCGAACCTGCGCGTCATCGACCTTGGGGGACTCTGCAACAAGCCCATCGCCAAGTTGTTCCATTACCGTGGCGACCGCCAGGCGTTCTACGACTACGTCTTCGAAGAGGCACGTCCTACATTCATATGCACTTACCGGACCGGCACCTTCCAGGCCCTGTTCGACAGCGATCCCCGGTTCCGCCGGGACTACTTGCCGCTCTACGAGTACAACGACCCTTGGGTTGAGTACTTTCTGCACAAGCCGTGGCAGTCAGGAGACTACGTGCGGAAGGACGCGATCCAGGGCAAGGAGAAGGAAGTCGGAACCATTCAGGAGGAACTGGCAGAGAGTCAGGTTCTCCTGAGGGACTAGCCTGCATTTTGCACGAGTGCTCGTGCAAAATGCACCCGAAGGGCCGTCGGGTGCCCGTTGCACGGGCATCCAAGGGGCTAGCCACTTGCGAAATGCCCCGCTC
>JAZDKK010000056.1:0-37308 GCA_043803015.1 Verrucomicrobiota bacterium | reverse complement strand
CTCCCCCGGGGTTTGGGAGTGGTGGGTCCGAAGCAACACGTCACCCTCTCCCCCCGGGAGAGGGACGGGGTGAGGGGTCCGGGGGCCAAGCTTGTGTTCCGGAACGGGCCGCGCTAAGGTTCTCCGCCCGTGAAACTGATCGACAAATACCTGCTTCGGACGATCCTGCTGCCCCTGACGTACTGCTTCCTGGCGTTCGCCATGCTGTACGTGATCTACGACCTGTTCGACAACCTGCCCGATTTCGTGGAGGCCAAGACGCCGGTGGGCAGCCTGGTGAAGTTCTACATCTACCTTATACCCTCGGTCCTCATCTACATCACCCCCATCTCCCTGATGCTGGCCATCCTCTACGGCCTGTCCCAGCTCACCAAGAACAACGAGCTGACCGCCATGCGCGCCAGCGGGCTGAGCCTGTTCCGGCTGGTCGTCCCCCTCGTCGGCATCGGGTTCGCGGCCTCCGTCGTCGTGGCGTTCATCAACGAAGCCTTCGGGCCTTCGTCGTCGTACTGGTGCCACCAGTTCGTCCGGCAGGAGCGGCACAAGGGGCGGATGGACGTTCACATCAGGCCCAACCTCGCCCACAAGAACGAGGTGACGCGCCGCATCTGGATGATCGACGAGTTCAACACCGCGACCTTCGACATGAAGAACGTCAGCGTCATCCAGCAGCGGCGCGACGGCTCCGACGAGGCCAAGATCCAGGCCCAGCAGGGCCGCTGGCTCGACGGGCGGTGGTGGTTCATGGAGGTGGTCACCCAGCCCTACGACAAGAACGGCAGCCCCATGGGCCAGCCGCGGTTCGAACCCCGGCGCGAGATGACCGATTTCAAGGAGGTCCCCGCGGATTTCCTGAACGAGGTCAAGGACCCGGAGTATCTCTCCGCGCTCGAACTCCTGAAGTTCCTGAAGACCCACAAGCGCATGTCCGCCGATTCCGTCGCCCGCGTGCGCGTCGACTTTCACCACCGCCTGGCCATGCCCTGGACCTGCCTGGTCGTGACCCTGATCGGCATTCCCTTCGGCGCGCAGACCGGCCGAAAAGGGGCTTTTCTCGGCACCCTTCTCGCCATCGGGCTCTTCTTCAGCTTCTACATCCTGGTCAACCTCGGGCTGGCCCTCGGCAAGAAGGGAGCCATCGACCCCTGGGTGGCCGGCTGGTTTCCGAACCTGTTCTTTCTCTGCTGCAGCAGCGTGCTGGTGTGGCGGATGCGCTGAGGCGCGCGCCGGGGCCGGTCATTTGACAGCGCCCGCTCCGCGTGATACTTTAGGTGTGAGTCGCGGTCGAACGCGACGATGGTTCATGGGCGCTTCTACTCATACTTCGACCTCGCGCAAGAAGCCCGTCACGGTGGTCGTGGACAGGCGGAAGACGATCCCCCAGCCTGACGGATTCCGGGTCTGCCCCCTCGGCATCCAGTTCTACTCGACGAAGCCGCTGGCCAGGTTCAAACTGCTCTCGTTCAACATCAGCGTGTCCGGCAACGGCAAAGGGTCCGGCAGGATCTCGTGCTGCGGAGCTGTGGTGCACTGCCTGCGGGACGCGAAGAAGGGCTGCTATCGCATTTGGGTAAAATTCCTGGATCTGCCGAAATCCAAGGAGAAGCAGATCCGCTGCGTGGCTAAATCATCCAGGCTGCTATGTCCGTACTGCGAGAACTTCTGATCAAGGCTGTCTCGCTCGGGGCTTCGGATATCCATCTGAAGGTCGATCAGCCGGCCTGTTTCCGGGTCAGCTACAGCTTGACCTCCAGCGGCTCCGAGGTCATCACGCCGGACGCCATGCACGGGCTGGTCGAGGACATGCTGCCCTCGCATGCCCGCCGCCGCTACGAGCTGAGGCACGAGGTGGACTTCTCGCTGGAAGAGGCCGAGGTCGGCCGGTTCCGCGTCAACGTCTTCGTCAGCCACGGCATGCCGACGGTGGCGATGCGGCACGTCAAGACCCGCATCCCCACCTTCGAGGAGCTGCACCTGCCGGCCCAGCTCAAGGACCTCGTCACGACGCCGCGCGGCATCATCATGGCCAGCGGGACGACGGGCTGCGGCAAGTCCACGACGCTGGCGGCGCTCATCCAGCGCATCAATGCGACCCAGCGGCGCCGCATCATCACGATCGAGGACCCCATCGAGTACGTGTTCGAGGACGACCAGTCCATCATCTCCCAGCGCGAGGTCGGCCTCGACACCGTCTCGTTTGCGGCGGCCCTGCGCCACATCCTCCGGCAGGACCCGGACGTGATCATGATCGGTGAAATGAGAGACGCCGGCAGCTTCATGGCCGCCACCACCGCCGCCGAGACCGGGCACCTCGTGCTTACGACGCTGCACACGGACAATGCCTCGCAGGCGATCACGCGGATTCTCAATTTCTTCCCGTTCAACGAGCGCGACCAGATCCGGATGAGCCTGGCGAGCAACCTCAAGTCCATCGTCTGCCAGCGCCTGATCCCGGCCGTCCACGGCGGCGTCGTGCCCGCCGTCGAGATCATGATCAGCACGCCCACGGTGCGGAAGCTGATTGAGAAGAACGTGCTGGAGAAGCTCAGCGCCGCCGTCGAGACGGGGACGGAGGACGGGATGCAGACGTTCAACCAGGCCATCTACGAGATGATCCGGAGCGGCATGATCACCGAGGAGGAGGGGCTGCCGCGCGCGAGCAACCCCGAAACGCTGAAGATGAACCTGAAGGGCATCTTCCTCGACGAAGCCCGCCGCATCTTGTCCACCGACTGATGCCGGATCTCCGACCGGAGATCAGTAATCCGCAATCCTGACCGGCACGCACCGGGGCCCCCAGTCCCCCGGGCGCGCCTCGAACAAACCGGCGCACCGCGTGCCGCAGAACCGGCATGCGCCGTCCGCCAGGTTCCATTCCGACAGGCGGTACCAGTCGCGGCCGATCAACTTCTTGCCGAACTGGTGGCAGTACGTGCTCCCGCCCGCCGCGTCGTGCACGTTGCCGGTGTAGACGTAGCGCACGCCGGCTTCCATGGCGATCCGGCGTGCCATTACGAGGGTCGTGGGCGGCGTCGGCGGCTTGTCCAGCATCTTCCAGTCGGGGTGGAACGCCGAGAAATGGAGCGGTACGTCCGGGCCGAGCTCGCCGGCAACCCACCGGGAGAGCTGGCGGAGCTCCTCCTCGCTGTCGTTCTCGCCCGGGATCAACAGCGTCGTCAGTTCGAACCAGCACGGGGTCTCCTTCTTGAGATAGACCAGCGTGTCCAGCACGGTCTGCAGGTGTCCGCCGCAGATGCTCTGGTAGAACTCCTCGGTGAAGGCCTTGAGGTCCACGTTCGCTGCATCCATGTGCCCGAAGAACTCCTTGCGCGGCTCCTCGCAGATGTACCCCGCCGTCACCGCCACCGTCTTGATGCCCCGCTCGTGGCACGCCTTGGCCGCGTCCACCGCGTACTCCAGGAAGACCACCGGATCGTTGTACGTGAAGGCCACGCTGCGGCAGCCCAGCGCCTCGGCGGCACGGGCGATGGCCTCCGGCGACGCCTCCTCCGCCAGCATCTCGACCTGGCGCGACCGGCTGATGTTCCAGTTCTGGCAGAACCGGCAGGTCAGGTTGCAGCCGGCGGTGCCGAACGACAGGATGGCCGTGCCCGGCAGGAACTGATGGAGCGGCTTCTTCTCGATGGGATCCACGGCGAAGCCGGTGGACCGGCCGTACGTGGTGAGGACCATCTCCTGGCCCCGGCACATGCGGACGAAGCACCGCCCGCGCTGGCCGTCCTTCAGCCGGCAGTGCACAGGACAGACGTCGCACTGCACCTTGCCGTCGGGTTCCACGTGCCAGTACCGCCCCGGCACGACCGGACCTGTCGGATACGTCGTCATGTCACCGCCCCCCATCACCCGGAGATGTTTACGCCCAGGAGCCGGCCGATCCCGAAGGTCACCGCCGCGGCCGCCAGGCCGAAAACCACCTGGCGCAGGCCGGACCAGAGCGCGTGCCGGCCGGTGACCAGCGTAATGGCGGCGCCGATAACGAACAGCCCTGCCGCGCTGAGGATGCAGCTCCAAATGACCGCGTGAAGCCCGCCGGTGGCGAAAAAGGGCAGCACCGGGATGATCGCGCCGACGGTGAACAGCAGGAAGGAAGTGATCGCCGCCTCCCACGCGGACCCGCCCATCTCCCGAGGATCCAGACCCAGTTCCTCCCGGGTCAGCGTGTCCAGCGCGGTCGCCGGGTCGGACAACAGCCGGTCGGCCAGCGCCCGGGCCTGGTCGGGTGCCACGCCCTTGGCCTGGTAGATCAGTGTTAGTTCCTCCCGCTCCTCTTCGGGCGCCGTCGCCAGCTCCTCCCGCTCCACGCCCACCTGGTGTTCGTGGAGCTCTCGAGAGCTCTGCACGGAGAGCCACTCGCCCAAAGCCATCGAGATGGCACCGGCGAGAAGACCGGCCAGGCCTGTGATCAGCACTACGTGCGAGCCGACCTCGGCGCCGGCCATGCCCATGACCAGGCTGAACACGGAAACCAGGCCGTCGTTCGCTCCGAGCACGCCGGCGCGGAGCGCGTTGCCGCCCGTCGAGCGATGCCGGCCCTCGAGCCGTGCCACCACACTCCCCTCGACGCCGCTGGTCTGGCGGGAGAGGAAGCCGAAGAGCCTGGCGTGAGACCGTTCCTCAGCCGGCATTCCGGCACTCTCGGCGTCCGCTTGTCCATCGTACTGAGCACCCGCGGTGCTCTCGATCCCCGCGATGGTGGGCAGCACGAGCTTGGCGCCGAAGTGCCCGGCCAACCACCCGAGGACCTGCATCCGCCAGTTGGACCGGTGATCGGGCACTTCGACGCCCGCCTGGCGGAGCTTCTCTTCCCACACTGCCGCGTGCTTCCGCTCCGTGCCGGCGAGCCGCCCGTACAACTCCGCCAGCGCGGGGTTCGGCTCCGCTCGAGCCATCCGCTCGTAGAGGACCACGGCATCCCGCTCTTCTCGCAGGTTCCGGCGGTACCGGGTGATGTCGGATGGAGTGGCCACGAATCGTGATTATGCACCCGGCCGAGCGACCGGCGCAACAACGACCTATCTTCCTTGCAAGCCCGGCCGCCACGGGTATGCTTGCTAGGGGAGACGCCATGAAATCAACCGCCATCCGCCCCCCGGCCGTCGCGGGCATGTTCTATCCCGCGGACCCCGATGAGCTGCACCAGATGGTCTCCGGCTATCTCAAGGAAGCCGAGCAGACCGGGCCGGCGCCGAAAGCCGTGATCGTGCCGCACGCAGGGTATGTTTACTCGGGCCCCATCGCCGCGTCCGCGTACGCGCGCCTGGCACAGGCCCGCGGCCGGATCACGCGGGTGGTCCTGCTCGGCCCGTCGCACCGGATCCCGTTCCGCGGCCTGGCCCTGAGCAGTGCGAAGACGTTCCTCACGCCGCTGGGCTCGGTGCCCCTGGACCAGACCGCCCGGGCGGCGCTGAAGGACCTGTCCCAGGTCCAGGTGACCGACCAGGCGCACGCGCTGGAGCACAGCCTGGAGGTCCAGCTTCCGTTCCTGCAGGAGGTCCTCGGCGATTTCACGCTGGTGCCGTTGGCGGTCGGCGATGCCTCGCCGGAGGACGTCGGCGAGGTGCTGGACAAGCTGTGGGGCGGGCCGGAGACGCTGATCGTGATCAGCTCCGACCTCAGCCACTACCACGACTACAAGGCGGCCCGCCGCATGGACGAGGCGACCTCGGCTGCCATCGAGGAGCTGAACCCGAACGCCATATCCTACGACCAGGCCTGCGGGCGCATCCCGATCGCCGGCCTTCTCCTGACCGCCAAGAAGCGGGGGCTGCGGGCCAAGACCATCGACCTGCGCAGTTCCGGAGACACGGCCGGGTCCAAGGATGAGGTGGTCGGATACGGAGCCTATGTCTTTGAGTAAGCCGACTCCCACGCTGTCCGAAGAGCACCGCCAGATCCTGCTGAAGGTGGCGCGGGACTCGATCGCGCACGGGCTGAAGCATCACCGCCCCCTGCCCGCGGATCCGGCCTCCCACCCGAAGGAACTGCAGGTCCCCCGCGCGACCTTCGTCACGCTGGAGCGGCGCGGGCAGCTGCGCGGGTGCATCGGGAGCCTGAAGGCTTCCCTGCCGCTGGTTCACGACGTCGCCGAGAACGCGTTTTCGGCGGCGTTCCGGGACCCGCGGTTCGACCCGATGACCGAGGAGGAGCTCAAGGAACTGGATATCCACATCTCCGTGCTCAGCCCGCCGGAGCAGATGTCGTTTTCGTCGGAGGCGGATTTCCTGAAGCAGCTGCGTCCCGGTGTGGACGGGATCATCCTCCAGGAAGGCTGGAACCGCGGCACGTTCTTGCCGTCGGTCTGGGAAGAGCTCCCGAACCCGGCGGATTTCTTGAAGCACCTGAAACTGAAGGCAGGCCTGCCGATGAACTACTGGTCGGACAGTCTGCAGGCGTGGCGATATACGACGGAGTATTTTCCGTGATGGGGGGAAGACTGTTATTCGTTATTCGTTATTCGTTATTCGTTATCAGTTATTGGCACCCCATCTTCCGAATAACTAATAACCAATAACGGATAACTCCCATCACGGCGCGAGGCGGAACATCCTCCAGCCGCCGCTCTCGCGCACGTAGCAAAGCCGGTCGTGCAGGCGGTTGGGCCGCCCCTGCCAGAACTCGATCCGTTCCGGCACCAGGCGATAACCACCCCAGTACGGCGGGAGCGGAACGGGCTTGCCGCTGAATTCCTTCTTGCACCTCCGGAACTCCTGCTCCAGCTCTCCGCGGCCGGCCACGACCCGGCTCTGCCGCGACGCCCAGGCCCCGATCTGGCTCCCGCGCAGGCGGGAATGGAAGTACGTTTCCGACTCCTCGGCGGATACCTTCGCCAGCCGCCCTTCGACCCGGACCTGCCGGAACAGTTCGTTCCAGTGGAAGACCATCGTCGCGTTCGGGTTGTGGTCCAGCTCCTCGCCCTTCCGGCTCTCGTAGTTCGTGTAGAAAACGAAGCCGCTCTCGTCCACGCCCTTGAGCAGGAGCATGCGAGCATCCGGCCGGTGGTCCGGCGTCACCGTGGCGAGCGTGAACGACTCCGCCAGCGGGAGCCCCACCATCCGTGCCTGGCGGAACCACTCGCGGAACTGGGCGATCGGGTCCGACTCGACGTCCGATTCGCGGATGCCGAGCAGCAGTCCCTTGAGCGAGTAGATTCTGGCCCTGAGCGACATGGGCCAAGGCTCGGGGAGACACGGTTGGATGTCAAGTGGAACCGATGGTCAGCGTCGCTGGTAGGGCGCGGCGGGTCGACGCGCCGTCGTCTGGCCCATCATCTCGGCGGGTCCGGCGGCCCCGCCCTACCTCGCGCGCCTATGTCTTCGGCAAGACCCCGCAAAGCCGCGCGACGTCCCGGACCTGCGGATCGTCCGGAGCAAGCTCCAGCGCCCTCGCGATGTGGGCCTTTGCCATGTCCATCCTGCCGATCGCCACGCCCCACACCGCGTACAGGCGATGGGCCGCCACGTGGTTCGGGTCGGCCCGGAGCAGTTCGTCAAGGCATGAGCGCGCCTTCTCCACGGTCCGCGTGGCCGCCGGGGCGTCGCCGCGCGTCGTCTGGCGCCCGGCCTGGACCAGGTACAGCGCGCCCAGCGCCTCCAGCGCGCGCGGCCGGCGGTCGCCCGCCTCTTCCCAGTTCGCGATGTTCAGCGTCACATCATCCCGCCAGTCGAAGCTCCGCCGGAAGGACACGCCGGCCAGGACGACCGCCACGAGGATCCCCGCGGCGGCGAGCAACCGCGGGCTCGCCGCCTTCGTTGCCAGGAGGGCCTTCGCGATTCCGCCGGCGAGCAGAGCGATGCCGAGCATGGGCACGTAGCAGAAGCGTTCGGCGACGGGGTCGGGCACCGGCACGATCTGCGAGACCGGCAGGAAGCCGACCAGGTACCAGATCGCGCCGACCGCGCACAGCTTCTCTCTCCGCGCGGCGAGAACCACCACGAGAAGCAGAGCGAGGACCGCCGCGGCGGCCGTCCAGACGCGGGGATCGGCCACGCCGGCCACCGGTACGAAGCCGTAGTCCACGCGCAGGGGCCAGGGCCACACGACCTTCGCGAGGTAGACCTCCTTGAACACGACCAGCATGTTGACCAGGCCCAGAAACCGGCCACCGCCGCCGAGGAACACGTCGGGGTAGTCCGGGAACCGGAACGCCCGCCACGCGGCGAGGAACGCGGCAAAGACAACGAACAGGACGGCCGCGCCGAGGCCCGTGTCCACGATGGCCCGCCGCCGCGCCGGCAGCGCCAGGAGGGCCAGGACGGGAACTTGCACCAGGGCTACGACGGCGACCTCCTTCGTCAGCAGTCCCACCGCCAGCACCGCCGCCGCGCCGGCCAGCCAGCGCCAGCACGCGGCCCCGGCTCGACCGCGGCACTCGTGCCAGCGGACGAAGAGCAACGCGCAGGCGAGGATGCACGTCGCCGCGATCAGGTCCGCGCGGAACCCGGTGCACAGCACGGCCTCGCTGTTGAGCGGATGGACGAGGAAGAGGACGGCCCCCACCCATGGCGCGAAGCGCGCCACAGGTGCCGCGAAGCGCGCCGCCGCCTTACCCTCACGGTCACAGTTTGCAAACTGTGACCGTGCCCGGCGCAGGAGGACGAGCAGGAGGAAGGCGTTGATGCCGTGGAGGACCAGGTTCAGGCTGGCCGAGAGAGCCGGGTTCGCGCCGAAGAGCCGCAGGTCCACCAGCATCATGATCAGCACGTTGAGCGGGCGCCACGAAAGGTTGCCGGTGGTCGGACCGAACCGGGACGGGCTCACGACGTCGGCCAGCGTCGTCGGCGGCGGCCCTTTCAGGCGGTCGATGAGGTAGGTGCTGTCGTACGCGTACTCCGCGCGGAGAATCGGGCCGAACACGACAAAGCTAAGGATGACGAACAGCGGGAGGACGAAGAGGATCGGGGCGCGCCGGTCCTGGGATGTGCTGCCACTCTCCACGCCGCCAAGCTTTACCAGCGAACGTGCTCGGAGGCAACCTCGCAGGCAGCTGCGGCAGTGCTGCAGAGTCAGGATCGAGATTCCTCGTCCCGATGCCGGAGCGCATCGGGACTCGGAATGACAAGAAACGGTTGTCATCCCGAGTCCCGACTCCCGGGGAGGTCGGGACGAGGGATCTCCGTTCCCGGAGCCACCTCGAAATTGAGTTCCCCGCCGTGCGGGGGTAGGATGCGCGCATGTTCGTCCACCGCATTGACCCTATCCTCTTCGACGCCGGCGGGCTCCACTTCTGGTGGTACGGCCTCAGCTACGCGCTCGGTTTCCTCGAGATCCACCTGTGGTTCATGAGGGCGCGCCGGCGCCTCGGGCTCACCGTCAGCCAGGTGTACACCTTCAGCATCCTCTTTGCCGCGAGCGTCCTCTTTTTCGGCCGGATGATCGAGGTCGTCTTCTACGAGTGGCCCTACTACCGCCATCACTTGTGGCAGGTGCCCGGCCTCTGGCTCGGCGGCATGTGCACCCACGGCATCCTCGTGGGAGCCGTGGCGGGCACTTGGCTCTTCTGCCGGCTGAACGGAAAGTGCTTCCTCACCATCGCCGACGAACTGGTCATCCCCGGGGCGTTCCTCATGGGCGTGGGCCGGATCGGGAACTTCATCGACGGCCAGATCGTCGGGCGCGTGACCGACCTCCCGTGGGCCGTGCAGTTCCCGGACGCGGAGGGCTTCCGCCACCCGGTGGTCCTGTACGACGGCGTGAAGAACCTCCTGCTGATCCCGCTCCTGCTCGGGGTCCGGAAGTATTCGAAGCCGGTCCCGGGCAAGACGATGGCGCACTTCGTGTTCTGGTACGGTTTCCTGCGGTTCTTCGTGGATATCTACCGCGAGTACCCCACGCGCATGTTCGGCATCGGCACGGGCCAGAGCTTCAACATCTTCATGAGCGTGGTCGGGTTGATCCTGCTGGCGTGGTTTTCCCGGTGGCACCAGGGCGCCCCCGTGGAGCCGCCGCCCGCCCCACCCGCGGTCGATGCTCTCCCTCCCTGGGCCAAGCGAGCCGTCTTCACGTTCCTGCTGGCCTTCTCGCTGATCATCCCCAGCGACTGGACCCAGGACGTCCCCGCCCGCTACGGCAAGCGCCACCCCGGACTGGCCTACTCGCGCCTTTACCCGCAAGTGAACTCGGCGCCACCGGCCCGGCGCTAGCGTTGTAGAGCCCGCTTTACGCGGGCTACCCTAGCCCGGGTAAACCGGGCTCTACGGGCACCCTGCCCGCGCTGCCCTGTCACAACATCGGTTTCCCCGCGCGCAGAAGGAGTTTGATCAGCTCGAGGGCAAGTTGGTCCGTCGCCGCCTCCGAATCGCGGGGCCCTTCCTCCGAGAGCTGGGCGAGCGCCGCTTCGAACCGGGCCTTGCGCTCCGGCGTGCACTGGAGCTCCCTCATCCGCTTCTGCATCTCGACGACCTCGTGCCCGCTCGCCGACGCCTCGTACAGCAGCTGGAGCAGCTCGAGCTCGCCGGCGTCCAGCCAGACGTAGTCGCAGGCCCGGCAGACGTCGATGGAGAGCGGCATGTACCGGCTCGCGAAGGGCCGTTTCGCCATCAGGGCGCCGCAGCGCGGACACCTCACTTCGCGCTTGGTATCACTGCGAAACTCGGCCACAGCCTGGGCCTTGAGGTCTTCCGGGCTGCGGTGGCGACGGTGCCGGATCAGATCCAGCCGGTACCGGGGCAGCAGCACGCCCCTGCAGTCCGGACAGCGAAAGACTTCCACGCCTTCGTAGTCCTCGCGGCCAAGGCCCGCGCCGCATGACGGGCACCGTTTCATGGGCCAGGGGAAGCCGGACCCGCCGACCCCGCGTCGGCCGGCCCGGCCTTCTTCCGGCGGAACCATTTCTGGCGGAGATCCTTGACCAACTGCACGCCCTCGGGCCCGGCCATTACGATGCCCAGGCCCAGCATGCCCCAGGAGAGGATGTAGATGCCGACGCCGAGCGCCGCGCCCAGGGCCGCCTTCCCCATCTTTGCGCCGATCAGCACGGCGAGGGCCCCGCCTCCGTAGCCGAAGGGAATGTTGATGAGCAGGAAGAACACCCCGATCTTGAACTTCAGGCTCCGCCCTTTCTTCGGCTCTTCCGCTTGCACGGCCGGGACTTGGTCGCTCATTGGTATTCCTCCTTAAGCCAG
Organism: Verrucomicrobiota bacterium; assembly: GCA_043803015.1. Lineage (GTDB taxonomy): Bacteria > Verrucomicrobiota > Kiritimatiellia > CAIQIC01 > JAGNIJ01 > JAZDKK01. The sequence goes on along the minus strand of JAZDKK010000056.1, from coordinate 26,167 downwards.
CTTGTTCAGCACCTTGGCGGTGCTAGAAAGACACCACTCTGTCCGAGTCTCGGACCAGCTCGTACAGGTCCTTCATGGTCGACAGAGGGCACCTCTCGGTGCCGCTTGAGCCGCGGAGTTTGAGGCATGTGCCGCAGGCCAGGATCTTGCCGCCCCCGTCAACGAAAGCCTGCATTTGTTCCGTCACCTTGAACGAGTCCGTGTTCAGCTTCTCACACTCCACTCCCCTGGCCAAGAAAAACGCCTTGACGTTGTCGCCCTGCTTGAGCGCAAAGGCGCCGAAACGAAAAACATTCCACACGGTCTCCGGATCCGCCGAGTAGACGATCATCCCCAGTTTCATTCGTGCTCTCCTTTCACCGCCACGATGCCGTAGTGGTACGGCGGCAGGTCAATACGCGGTTTCGCCACAATGAACCCGGCCTCCTCGGCCCACGCCCGGCACTGTTCCGGCTTCGGCCGGATCTCCATCGGTGGACCGCGGGGGGTCTGAGGATCCCAGTTCCAATGCATGATGCCGAGAGTGCCCGCCGGGACAAGGATCCGGTGCGCTTCGCGCAGGAGATCCAGGGGCCGCTCCGCATGAAGAATGTTGAACAGCATGACGTAGTCGGCCGACGCATCCGGCAATCCCGTGCCCTTCGACACGAAGTCGCGCAGGTGATATTGGATGTTGGCCAGGCCCGCCGTCTCCGCCTTCCGTTTGGTCTCCGCTATCATCTCCCGTTCCAAGTCATAAGCGTGAACGACCCCGGAAACGATCCGGGCGGCAGGAATAGTGAACGTTCCGTAGCCGCACCCGAGATCTACGACGACGCGATCCGATTCCAGGAGGCCGAGCTGTCGAAGAACCTCCGATGGATGGAAGAACGTCCGCCAGCAATCCTCGGCCGGCATGCCGCTTTCGCGTACTTTCATGGGGTTCAGCTCAGTTTCTCCAGCGCCTTCTCCGCGGCGTGCCAGGCCATGGTGGCGCACTTGACGCGCATCGGGTACTGCTTGACGCCCTCGAGCGCGGCGAGGTCGCCGAGCTCGTCCGCGGACATCCCCTTCTCGCCGCGGATCACGCCAACGAAACCGGAGATGAGCCTGCGCGCCTCCTCCACCGGCATCCCGATCAGGCGCTCGGACATCATCGAGGCCGACGCCATGCTGATGGCACAGCCTTTGCCGTCGTACTTCACGTCGGCGATCTTCCCGTCCTTCACTTTCGCAGTCAGGCGGAGGTGGTCGCCGCAGGTGGGGTTCTCCTCGTCCACCAGCACCTCGTCGTCGGCCAGCGGCCGCTTGTTCAGCGGGTTCTTGAAGTGGTCCAGGATGATGTCCTGGTACAGGTCATCGAGTTCCATGGAGGAAATATCCTTTCGCCCTTTCGATCGCGTCCGCCAGGCGGTCGATTTCTTCCTTGAGGTTGTAGATGTACGCGCTCGCCCGGCTCACCGCCGGCACGCCGAGCTTGTGCATCAGCGGTTGGGCGCACATATGCCCGGCGCGGATCGCCACGCCCTCGCGGTCCACGAACTGCGCGAGGTCGTGCGGGTGCACGCCGTCCACCTCGAACGACACGGCCGCGCCGCGCTCGGGGGCCCGCCCGAAAATCCGCACGCCGGAAACCCCGCTCAGCCGGCGAATCGTGTACTGCGCCAGCTCCTGTTCCCAGGCCTCGACCTTGTCCATGCCGAGCGATTCCAGGTACTGGACGGCTGCGCCCAGCCCGATCGCGCCGGCGATGTTCGGCGTACCGGCCTCGAACTTCTGCGGCAGGTCCGCCCACGTCGCCGTTTCGTACGTGACCTTGCTGATCATCTCGCCGCCGGACATGAAGGGATCCATGTCGGCCAGCAGGCTCTCGCGCCCGTAGAGCACGCCGATGCCGGTCGGCCCGCACAGCTTGTGACCGGAAAACGCGAGGAAATCGCAGTCCAGGTCCTTCACGTCCACGGCCCGGTGCGGCACGCTCTGGGCGGCGTCCACCAGGACCACGGCGCCGGCGGCATGCGCGTCGGAAACCATTTTCTTCACGGGGTTCACCGTCCCCAGCACGTTGGACACGTGGACGAAGGCCACCAGCTTCACGCGCTTCGAGAGCAGCTGGCGGTACCGGTCGAGGTCGAGCGTTCCGTCCTCCAGCACCGGCACGAAGCGCAGTTTCGCGCCGGTGGCCTGAGTCGCCAGCTGCCACGGCACCAGGTTGCTGTGGTGCTCCATCTCGGTGACCACGATCTCGTCGCCGGCCTTCAGGAACTTCCGGCCCCAGCCGTGGGCGACCAGGTTGATGCCCTCCGTCGTCCCGCGGGTGAAGATCACGGTCCTCTCGGACGGCGCGCCGATGAAACGCGCCACGATCTTGCGGGCCTCCTCGAAGCGCTGGGTGGCCTGCTCGGCCAGGTAGTGGATGGACCGGTGAACGTTGGCGTTGCAGAGCTGGTAGTAGTCGCACAGCACGCACACGACCGCGGACGGTTTCTGCGTCGTGGCGGCGTTGTCGAGATAGGCCAGCTTCTTGTCGCCGTGCACGGCCTGCTCGAGGATCGGGAAATCCTGCCGGATCTTCACCGGATCGAATTCCCGCGAGCCGCCGCCTTCCGGCCGGCGACACATCACCAGCCCGGTCGGCCCGATCTTGGATTTCAGCTTCTGGTTCATGGTTTTCATGCCCCCACGTAAATCTTCCCGTTCTCCACCTTCACCGGGTGGCTCGCCACCGGCCGCACCGCCGGCAGGCTCAGGTTCCTGCCGGTCCGCAGGTCGAACCGCGCGCCGTGCAGAGAGCACATCACCTCGTGGTCGGACACATCGCCGAGGAGGAGCGACGCCTTCTCGTGGCTGCAGCAGGCGTCGATCGCGAAGTACTCATCGCCCACCCGGAAAAGGGCGATCTCGCGGTCGCCGTCGAGCGTCGCCAGCTTGCGGTCGGTGCTGCTGAAGTCCTCCACCTTCGCCACCTCAATCCAGTTGTCCACGTCATGCCCTTTCTGCAATCCCCGCCTCGACATGCGCATACACCCGCTCCCGCACGAACTCGTAGGGAATCCGCTTTGCAACTTCCTCGAAGAAGGCCTGGATCAGCGTCCGCCGCGCCTCCGCCTCGTTGAATCCGCGCGTGCGGAGGTAGAAGAGCTGCTCCGGGTCGAGGTTCCCGATGGTCGAGCCGTGGCTGCACTTCAGGTCGTCCGCGTCGATCTCCAGCCCCGGCAGCGAATCCGCGCGGGCGCCGTCGCTCAGCACCAGGTTGTTGTTCTTCTGGTACGCGTCCACCTTGACCGCGCCGCGCCGGGCGATGATCAGCCCCTGGTACACCGAGTGGGCCTTGTCCTTCACCGCGCCTTTGTACAGGAGGCGGCTGTACGTGTTCGGGGCCGAGTGCACCTGGAGCGTCTTCTGGTCGAAGTGCTGGTTGCCCGCCGCGAAGTAAAGCCCGTCGAGTTCCGCGCTGGCCCCCTCCCCCATGACGTCGCTGGCAAAGCTCATCTTGCCCAGCTTCCCGCCGAAGTTCAGCGTGATCCACTCGATCTGCGCCTCGCGCGCCGCGAACGCCCAGTCGCTCGCGATGTGGCACGTGTTGTTCCCCCACTCCTGCAGGCTCAACACCTTCAGCCGCGCCGCGGGCCCGATGTGGAACTCCTTCAGCATCACGTCCATGAGCAGCGCGCCGTCCGGCGATACCAGGTGCTCCACGATGGTCGCGCGGCTTCGCTCGCCGATCACCACGATCGCCCGGGGCACCAGGATGGAGCCGGCCGTGGCGTGCTCATACCGGATGAGGATGCCCCGCTCGAGCTCGACGCGGGGCGGAACATGCACAAACACGCCCACGTTCCAGAAGGCCTCGTTCATGACATCGAACTTGCCCTGTTTCGCCCGCCGCGCACGGGTGCCAAGGTACTCGCCCAGCAGGTCAGGATGCCGCGCGGCCGCGTCCGCCAGCGGCATGGCGATCACCTTGCCGCTCTTGATGGCGCCGGAAACGTCGGCCACGGCAACGCCATCGTCCTTCACGGTGACCACGACATCGAACGCCTGGTCCCAGTCGCCCGGGTTCACCGGCGCGCCGGACGTGGCTTGCGACAGGACCCGGAGCTTGCCGAAAGGAAAACGGGCCGGGTCGGTCCGCCGCCACTCTTCCATCCGGGCGGTCGGCGAAGGCATAAGCTGGTACGCCTCAAACGCGTCCCGCCGCGCGGCGCCCAGCAGGGCGGGTTCGCGGCCGCCGTCGAGGGCCCGGAAACAGGCCTCGTCGAAGCCGGGCATGAACTCGGCTTTCCGCTCCTGCGTGTCTGTACCCATTGCGCTCATTTCTCTTCGGCCGTCCGTCCCACCCCCTCTCCCCGCGGGAGAGGGCTGGGGTGAGGGGTGTTTGCCGAACTCGCCCTCACCTCGATCCTCTCCCAGGGGGAGAGGAAGTCGGCTGTCGTTTCCCATGCCTACCCGACGCTCTTGTCCAGTTTCATCTCCAGCAGCTTGATCGCTTCCACCGCGAACTCGAGCGGGAGCTGTTTCAGCACTTCCTTGCAGAACCCGTTCACGACCAGCGACACGGCGTCCTCCTCGCTCAGCCCGCGGCTCTGGATGTAGAAAAGCTGTTCCTCGCTGATCCGCGACGTCGTGGCCTCGTGCTCGATAATGGCCGTGCTGTTCTCGGCCTGCACGACCGGGAACGTGTTGGCGCTGCACTGGTCGCCGATCAGCATCGAATCGCACTGGGAATGGTTCCGGCATCCGTACGCCGTCGGCAGGATCTGCACGAGCCCGCGGTAGCTGTTGCAGGATTGTCCCGCCGAGATGCCCTTGGAGACGATCGTGCTCCGCGTTTTGTTGCCGATATGGATCATCTTGGTGCCGGTGTCGGCCTGCATCTTGTAATTGGTCAGGGCCACGGAGTAAAATTCTCCGACCGAGTTCTCACCCTCGAGGATGCAGCTCGGGTACTTCCACGTGATGGCCGCGCCGGCCTCGACCTGCGTCCACGAGATCTTGGAGTTGCGGCCGCGGCAATGGCCGCGCTTGGTCACGAAATTGTAGATCCCGCCCTTGCCTTCCCTGTCGCCCGAGTACCAGTTCTGGACCGTGGCGTACTTGATCTCGGCGTTGTCCATGGCGATCAGCTCGACCACGGCGGCGTGGAGCTGGTTCTCGTCGCGGAGCGGCGCGGTGCAGCCCTCGAGGTACGAGACGTAGGCGCCCTCTTCCGCCACGATCAGCGTCCGCTCAAACTGGCCCGTCTGCTGGGCGTTGATGCGGAAATACGTGGAGAGCTCCACCGGGCAGCGCACCCCTTTGGGGATGTAGCAGAACGAGCCGTCGGTGAAGACCGCGGAGTTGAGCGAGGCGAAGAAGTTGTCGGTGTACGGCACGACGGTGCCCACGTACTTCCGCACGAGGTCGCCGTGCTCGCGGAGCGCCTCGGAGAACGAGCAGAAGATGATGCCCAGGTCGGCCAGCATCTTCTTGTGCGTGGTGGCCACGGACACGCTGTCGAACACCGCGTCCACGGCGACGCCCTCCAGCCGGTTGCGCTCGTACAGCGGGATGCCGAGCCGCTCGAAGGTCTCCTGGAGCTTCTCGTCGATCACGCCGGGCGCGCCTTCCCGCTGTTTCGGCGCGGAGAAATAGCGGATGTCCTGGTAGTTGATCTCGGGATACGTCAGGTGCGCCCAGCGGGGTTCCTTCTTCGTCAGCCACCACCGGTACGCCTTGAGGCGCCACTCGAGCATCCAGTCCGGCTCGCCCTTTTTCTGCGAAATCGTGCGGATGACGCCCTCGTTCAGCCCCTTCGGGACGGTATCCTCTTCGATGTCGGTGACGAACCCGTACTTGTACTCGTCCGCCAGGATCTTCTTTGTATCCGGCTTGCTCATGTTCTCACGCCTTCGATACCAGGCTCTTCTGTAGCCGGCCGCGCCGAGGCCGGCCGCCGCGGTCATCCGCCTCCGCCAAGGCTTCGGCGGACAAGTCGCCCGCGGCTACAGCGCCTATTCCGCCCACACCTCTTTCCCGAATCTCTCGCGAACCCAGTCGTAGCCCTTCTGCTCCAGCTCCTTCACCATCTCGGGCCCGCCCGACAGCGCGATCTTGCCGTCAATCAGGATGTGAAGGTAGTCCGGCTTGATGTAGTTCAGGAGCCGCTCGTAGTGCGTGATCACCAGGAGTCCGAGCCCGGGGCCGACCAGCTTGTTCACGCCCTTGGCCACGACCTTCAGCGCGTCGATGTCCAGCCCGGAGTCCGTTTCGTCCATGACGGCCATCTGCGGCTTGAGCAGGAGCATCTGGAGGATCTCCATCCGCTTTTTCTCGCCGCCGGAGAAGCCGTCGTTGAGGAAACGGTTCATGAACGCCGGGTCCATCTCGAGGAAATCCATGCTCGCGCGGAGCTCTTTCATGAACTCGGCCGGCTTCACTTTCTGGCCGTTCCCGCCCGCCCCGAGCGAAGTCGAGGGGCGGAGCGCATCCAGGGCGCTCTTCAGGAACTTGGCGACGGTGACGCCCGGGATGGCCACCGGGTACTGGAACGCGAGGAACAGCCCGAGCCGTGCCCGCTCTTCCGTCGGCAGCTCCAGCACGTTGCGCCCCTTGAAGAGGACCGCCCCGCCGGTCACCTCGTAGCCCGGGTGGCCCATAATGACGTTGGCCAGCGTGCTCTTCCCCGAGCCGTTGGGGCCCATGAGGGCATGGGTCTCCCCCGCACCCACGGCCAGGTTCACGCCCTTGAGGATCGGCTTCCCCGCCACCGTTGCGCACAGGTCCTTGATTTCGAAATCCGCTGCTTTCTCGTTCATGTCTGACCTCTGATCGCTGATCTCCGACTTCTGTCCGTCACACATCCAGTCCCAGCTCCAGCCTCGCTTCCTGCGTCATCCGCTCCGGGCTCCAGGGCGGCGTGAACACCAGTTCGATTTCCACGTTCTGCACGCCCCGCAGCATTTTCAGCACGTCCTGCACCTGCCCGACCAGCGCCGCACCGTACGGACAGCCCGGCGAGGTCAGCGTCATCTTCACGTGCACCAGCCCGGCGTCCTTGATCTCCACCTCGTAGATCAGCCCGAGGTCCACGATGCTGATCTGGATTTCCGGGTCATACACGTTCTTCAGCACGTCGAGCACGTCCTGCTTCGTCAGCGGTTGTGAGTTCCCGGCATTCATCTTGTCACCCGGCTGATGTCACGGCCTTCAGGCCCGCCGCGCTCCGGAACGCGGACAGCGGCAGGCTGTACATGTAACTCAGCAGCTGCTTCTGGACCTGGAACATCGGCCGCTTGATGTTGCAGTTCGAGAACTGCTCGCAACACGCCGGGTCGTCCTGGCAGACCGCCAGGTGCACGGGCCCCTCGACGGCCTCGACCACTTCGCCCAGCGTAGCCTTCTCCAGCGGGCGCATCAGCCGGTACCCGCCCTTCGAGCCCTGCACCGACTGGATGAGCTGCGCCTTGGCAAGCGACTGGAGGACCTTCCCCAGGAGCTCGGCGGGGATGTGGTACGCATCCGAGATCTCCCGGGCCGTGGCCAGATCCCCGTGCCGGACCGAATCCATGTGCATCATGGAGATCAGCCCGTACTCGACTTTCTTGCTCAGCTTCAGCATGCCAGCCACCAATCCCGACCAAACTAGTCGGCTTTTCGGCCAAAAAAAACCGCGCCGTCGCGCCTACGCTTCCTCGATACTCTACTCCCTCTCTTCCCTGTGTCAAACACGAGCTCTATTCCGTGAAGTACCTGATCTTCGACAGGACGTCCTTGTATTCCTTCTCCATGTCCTGCAGGAAGGTCTTCACCACCCGGCCGCGGAACTGGCGCAGGTCCGTGCGCTGCAGCGAGCCGTCGGCCGACAACCTCACGCGCGAAACGACGTCGCGCGGGAGATGGATCAGCCCGACCGCGCTCCCGTTCGCCATGCTGACCGCGTTCCGGATCACCTCGTCGAGCTCCGGCAGGTTGCCGGGCCAGGGGTATTTCTCGAGCACCAGGAGCGTGTCTGCCTCCATGGGCACGATGTCGCCGGGCTGGCTCTTCACGCTCCGGAGGATCAGGCCGATGTGAACCCGGACATCTTCGGGGCGCCCCCTCAGGGGCGGCACCCTGAGCGTACGGTCCTGGAAAAGCCGCGCCAGGTCCTTGTTGACCGAGCCCTTCATGACGAGCTGGTCGAGCGGCGTGGACGTGGACGCCAGGATCCGCGTGGTCAGCGGCGTCGCCCGCTGTCCCTCGGCCGCCTGGAAGCTGTTGGTCTTGAGGATGTTGACCAGCTCAAGCTGCCGGTCGGCCGGCATGAAGCCGATCTCGCGGAAGAAGATGGTGCCCATGGGCGCCATGCCGACGAGCCCGCCGATCGTAGTGCCCGCCGCCCACTGGGCGCAGTCGATGCTCTCAAACGGCTGGCTCTTCCGCGGCCCGCGGACGTGCGTCGTGCGCGCCAGCACCTCTTTGCCTGTTCCCGGTTCGCCTGCGAACATCACCGGGTCGTTGGTCTTGGCCAGCGCCTCGACCTTCTTGCAGAGTTCGCCCATGACCTGGCTGGCCGCGACGATGTTCGGATAAGGCAGGGCTGCGGGATCGGGATGCAGGAGGGTCTCGGTGTTCTTCCGCGCCTTGTTGTAGCTGTCCGCCGCATTCACGGTGGCCCGCAGCGCGTCGAGCGAGAACGGTTTCGGCAGGTAGTCGAAGGCGCCCTTCTGCATGGCGGCAATCGCCGTGTCTGCCGTGCCGTAGCCGGTGATGACGATCACCGGCACGCCGGGGCTGCGCTCCTGGCAGATCTCCAGGAACTGGAGGCCGTCCATCCGCGGCATGGCGTAGTCCGTGATGATGATGTCGAAGTTGGCAAAGCCCGCGAGCCGGAGCGCGAGATCGCCGGCCGTGACCGTCGCCACATTGTGCCCGTCCGTCGACAGCGCCGACTCCAAGCACTTCAGGATCATCGGCTGGTCATCGACTATGAGTATCTTGGCCATGTCGAACCTCGGTAGACCCGCCTTGTCCTATATATATACCGTTCCGGCGGTTTTTTTTCCAATGCTAGGGAGGAATCCCTACAAGGTCTGGAAGAGCCCCACGCGGCGCGGGGCTTACAGGTCCACGCCGGGGATGACCGCGCGGCAGGACGGGCACCGGCCGGCCTGGATGCCGTTGCGCAGCACCTTGAAGCCGACGCGCTCGACGAGGAGCGTCTTGCACGATGGGCAGACGGTGTTGGCGCCCTGGTGCCCGGGCAGGTTGGCGAGGTAGACGAACCTCAGGCCCTCTTCGCGTGCGATCGCCTGGGCACGCTCCAGGGTGGGCACGGGCGTGGGCGGGAGGTTCGCCAGCTTCCACGCCGGGGAGAATCGGAGGAAGTGAAGAGGGATGTCCTTGTTCAGCTTCGCCAGGGAACGCGCGAGGGCGCGGAGGCCGCTCTCCTCGTCGTTCAGCGTCGGCACGACCAGCGTCACCACTTCCACCCAGCGCTTGGCGCGATCGAGGGCCGTGATCGTCTCCCACACCTTGTTCAGTGGGCAGCCGACGATCCTCTTGTAGAAGTCGTCCGTGTAGCCCTTGAGCGTGACGCTGAACGCGTCGCAGTTCGCGATCAGCTCCTCGAGCGGCTTCGGGTGGATGTAGCCTGCCGTCACGACGGCGGTCTTGACGCCCGCACGCTTCGCGGCCTTCGCGGCGTCGAGCGCGTACTCGTAGTACGCGACGGGCTCGGTGTAGGAGAACGTCATCCACTTCATCTTCCGGTCCTTCACGCGCTGAACCAGCGCCTCGGGCGACAGGTCCATGTTTTTGGTCTCCCACGGCCCGGACTGGGAGAAGTTCCAGTTCTGGCAGTAGAGGCACCGGAGGTTGCAGCCGGCCGTCGCCACGCCGATCGCCTCGCTCCCGGGCGCCACGTGGTACAGCGGGTTCTTCTCCAGCGGGTCCGCGAAAACAACGCAGGGCTTGCCGTAGGTCAGGGTGTAGAGCCTGCCGCCGCGGTTGATCCGCGTGCGGCACGTAGTGACGGCCCCTTCCTCGCGCCGGCATTCGTTCGGGCAGGTGAGGCATCGCACGAGGCCGCCGGCCTCGGGTTGCCAGAACATGGCTTCCTTCAGCTCGGACACCGGAATCCGCCGCGCCGCGCCTTCGCCGGCCGCCGCGGCGGACCGCAGCCACGCCGGCGCGAAGGCGGCCCCGAGTCCGCACAACGCGCAGCGGCACATGAATTCGCGGCGCGAAAGGGCCCTTTTCACGGGGGTCCCGCCCTCCCCGGCGACCGCTTGACCATCTCGTCCAGAAGTCTGGCCGCTGCGTCCGTGAACAGCAGGTTCGAGCTTCGCGCCAGCACCGCCACCGGCTCGCCGCGCAGGTACTTGGCGCCGTAAGCCACCGGCCGTGCGCCGGAGCGCCGCGGACAGAGCTCCACCGCCAGATCCTGCTTCCTGCCCGCGTAGTCCGTCCCGCTCATTCCCCTCGCCTTCTCCATGACCTGGACCGCCCTCTCGGCTTCGGAGATCACGTCCACCGATTCCTCCTCCGTCACGCACGATTCGACGAACTGCGCGGCCACGCTCTGCCTCGAGTTCTGGAATTCCACGGTGTTCATCTTGCGGACGCGATCGAGCGTCTGCAGCGCGCGCTCCCGCGCGGCGTTGGGATCCGGGGACGGCGGCGGCGCCGGACCGCGGTCATCGCGCCCGGACTCGGTGAGGACGGAGACCTGGCTGACGGTAAGGATCTTGTCCAGTTCGTTCTCGTACGGCCGGAGCGCCTCCACCAAGTCCACCTCGTCGAGCTCCTTGACCTGCCTGTGGAGTTTCAAGGACTCCTCCTCCGCGTCCTCGGAGGGGGTCTGCGCCGCGAGCTCCTTCCGCAACTGTTCGTACGGTTCAAGCGCCTGTTTCTCGAGCGTCAGCGCCTCGGTCTCGATCTTCCCGCGCGCCGCGGCGCCGCCGCGGATGACCGGCAGAATCTGCCCGATCTGGCTCGACGTCAGGCCGAGCTTCCGAAGGACGCGGGCTGTGGCCATCCGGTCGCGCGCCTGCTTGATCTCCCCGCGTTGAGGCGGAACATAGGCTGGGGCCGCGGCGGCCTGGGCGGTGCCCCGGCCCCGAACGACGCCGAGGATGCCCGGGTTCAGGACGTAGACGGCGGTTTTCCACATCGTTTCTTCCAGGTCACTCCGGACCGGCGTGACGGCGCCCTCGATCGGCATCACCTGCTCGACCAGCGCGGATTTCTCCAGCTCGAAATCCACGTCGTTCAGCCCGTGGATGGTGGGGAGCGCGGCATCGAGGTTGGCGCTGATCTCCTTGGAGACCTGGTCCCGGGCCTCCTCACTGTACGGGATGCGGCGCTTGTCCATGAGGTAGGGGACGATGAATTCCAGCGCGCGCTGCCGCGCGAGACCGAGCTGGGACTCCGGGACCGCGCGCAGTTTGTCGAACGCCTTCTCGCCGAAGCCGGTGTCGTTCTTCGCCTGGCCGACGCGGACCGGGTCCCGGAAATTCCGGGGCGGGATGAAGCAGGGCTTGAACCCGTCGAGGATCTCGCGCTGGGCAGGGGTCAGCATCCCGCAGGCCTTGGCGGACAGCTCTTTCAGCTTGCCGTCCTGCTCGTCATGCAGGGCCCGGACCCTCTGCACCACGTCCCGCACCGAGGCATCAGGCTTGGGGGGACGGCTCATGCCGGCGGCCTTCTGCGCCTGGCGCTCGATGGCCCGGCCCAGATCATTGGCATGCTGCCGTTCGAACGCCAGGATCTGGTCCTGGGTCCTGGCTTCGAGGTCCGAGGTTTCTTTCAGAAGGCCGGCCAGCTTGTCGTTCTGCTCCGGAGTGAGGAAGAGGCCGTTGAGGAGATACAGCGACGGGATGTCGCGCTCCAGTTGCCGGAACCTCGCCTCCGCATCGGCCTCGGCCGCTGCAACGCGTGATACCACCAGCCCCAACGCAACGATGCACCCCGCGACCCATCGAGCATTCATGGCACCTCCCGCCGCGCCGAGTATAGCGCGAACCGCCACACGGATAACGGGAAAGAGACGGGAATATTGTGTGCAGCCGCGCGGCCCGTAGAGCCCGGTTTACCCGGGCTGCGATAGCCCGCATGAAGCGGGCTCTACGCGAACCGACCGAGCAGCCGCACCTCCGGCACCAGGATGAGGCCGAACTTCTCCTTCACCGCGGCGGCCATCCGGCGTGACAGGTCGAGGACGTCTTGCGCCGTACACCCCGGCTCGGCCACGATGATGTTGGCGTGTTTCTCGAAGACGCGCGCACCGCCCACCCGCATCTCCTTGGCGCCGGCCTGCTCCAGGAACCAGCCTGCCGCCTGCCGGCGTCCGGCCGCCGAGGTGGGTTCGATGTTCCTAAAGAAGCTGCCGGCCGTAGGCTGCGTGCGCCAGTCGGGATGCTTCTGGCGCCGCTGTTCCAGGATGTCGTCGCGCTGACGCTGGAGCTGAGCGCGGTCGCCGGGGTGAAGCCGCAGGCGCGCCGACACCACGATGTCTCCCGTCTCGTGCAGTCGCGACGAACGGTAGCGGAAGGCCAGCTCCCTGGCTTCCGCGATACGACGGCGGCCGCGGCGGTCCAGCAGCTGGACGAATTCGACGGCGTCGCCGATCTGCTTCCCAAACGCCCCCGCGTTGCCTGCGATCCCGCCGCCGACGGTGCCCGGTATGCCGCTGGCGTGAACGAGCCCGTCGAGGCCGTGTCGAACGGAGTACAGCGCCAGGTCGTCGAGCAAGGTCCCGCCTTCAACATCGAGGTGATCGCCCTCCCGCCGAATGCCGGGGGTCTCGCTGCAGTAGCGCACGACCACGGCATCCACGCCCGCATCCGAGACCAGGAGGTTCGATCCCCCGCCGATCAGGCTGAAATCCGTCTGCGCCTTGGCCAGCTCGGCCACGGCCAGCGCCAGCTGGTCGCTCGACGCGCAGGTGACAACGCAGGGACAGGGTCCGCCGATCCGGAACGTGGTGAAGGCGCTGAGCAGCGCGTTCTCGCGGAGCTCGATGCCGATCTGTTGGAGCGACGACCAGTTCACGGTGAAGCCCGAAGCGCCGGAATCACTATCCCTTGGACCTCTTCTCCTCCAGCCTCGCGAGAAGCCAGAGGTAGTCCGAGACACGGTTCATCCACACCAGCAGGTGCTCGTTCCGGACCTCCGCGCCGCGGAGCAGCGCCACCACCTTCCGCTCGGCGCGACGCGCGATGGCCCGCGCCAGGTCCAGGTGCGCTGCCGCCACGCTGTCCCCGGGAATGGCGAAACCGCGCGGGATGTCCACCTTTGACTCGAGGGTCAGCCGCCGGCCCTCGAGCGTCTTGACCATGTCGGCGTCCACGCGCTTCTCCAGCAGGCCGGTGCCTTCAGGCGACGTCGCCAGTTCGGAGGCCACGATGAAGAGGCTACGCTGGACGTGGAGGACGCCCTCACGCGATTCCTTCCGGGCGGCGTGCGCGCGCGCCAGGCCCAGCGCGCTGACGAGTTCGTCGATGTCCCCGCAGACGTCGGGCCTCGGCGAATCCTTCGGGACCTCCTCGCCGGAGTAGAGGCGTGTCATGCCGCCGTCCCCGAGCCCCGTCGTGATGGATCTCCTGCGCTTCTTCATAGACGTACCCTGTCTTCCCGGTTCAGATCCATGCCGCCGGGCGCGGCGCTAGTTCCCTAACCAGCGCTTGCCGACCACCGGCACCACGAGCTCCAGGAGGATCAGGATGATGATGATCCACTCCAGGGCTTCCAGCCGCCAACTGGCCGCGCGGCCCTGGATCTGCTTGTAGATACTCTCGATGGCCTCAAGTTTCCGCAGGGCGCTCGCGTTCCATTCCGCCAGGTGGAAGCGCTGCGAAGCCAGCCGGTACACGCGCGCCAGGTACTGATCGCCGAGCAGCTTGGGCGCATTGCTGACGCGCTCGAACAGGATGGCGCCGTCCACCTGCATCCGGGACACGGTGCGCAGGGTGCCCCCGGACTTGCCCGGGATGATCTTCTGCCACCAGTGTGCCGAGGAAATGACTTCGTAGGACCGGTCCAGCGAGTCGTCCAGCTGGTGGTCGAGGTAGCGCATCTCGAGGAGCTCCATGTTGGCGAACTCGAGCACGGCCCGCACGTCCTCTGCTTCGCGGTCGAAAATCAGCGCGCCGTTCCAGTCGATCAGCGCCACGTCATCCTCGGCGAACGAGATACGGCAAGCCAGCGCGTCGGCCACCTCCTGCGCCGAAAGCGTCTGCGGCTCGGCGCGCAGGATCTGGGCGAACTCCTGGGAGTAGTGCGTGTGCAGCTCCTGCGGATGAACGGGCGAATCGTACTCGTCGATCTGGAAGACCACGTAGTCTTCGGTCAGGTCCGCGAGGCGCGGCTTGGCCACGGCTCCGCCGATCGCGCGCAGCAGGTCCTCGACCCTCTTGCGCGAATCGTTCAGCAGGACGGAGCTCTCGCTCAGCTCGCAGCTGATGGCGCGGAGCTCGTCCAGCGAGCCGTTGAAGGGAATCTCGTAGCTCACCGAGATGCCGCCGAAATCGTAGAGCAGCATGTCCACATCGGCCGTTGTCTTGTAACTACCTATACTGCAAGGGATTATATCGCGCGTGATCAACTGGGGGGCGGGCCGGTAGTCGAAGTACTTGGGCGCCCGGCGGTTCTGCCGGATCTTCGCGTCCTGCATCCACGACGCGATCTGCCTCTTGCACTGCTCGAGGTCAATGGAGAGCCCCACGTCGTAGGCATAGAGCGCATAGCAGACGCCCTTCTTGACGACCAGCGGCGCGGGAGCGGTCGGGCTCATGCGTATTCACCTCGTGGCATCGCTCTCCTTATTAGCCTCGGGGGCGGGGACCGTCAATGAGATAGTGGCCCTGCCTCCCCGGCTGCGCGAAAATCAGCGTTCGAGGGGCTGTTGGATAACCGTGATTCGGTGACTCTCGTTGATCGTACTCGTCCTCGTTCTCGTCGTCGTCCTCGGGATTTCGAGGACGAGAGCGAGGACGACGACGAGGACGATTCCGGAGCCATGCCTCCCGTGCTTTTCCAGCAGTCTCTCGAGACCTCGTTTCTTCCTTGAACCGGTGGCGCCCGGGCTTAGAGTGGTCGCATGTTCGACCTTCACCCGTACCTCGAGGAGAAGCGCGGCATCGTCGAGCAGGCCCTGGATGTGCACCTGCCCCCCAAGGACGAGCGGCCGGCGGTCCTGCACGAGGCGATGAGGTACAGCGTCTTTGCCGGCGGCAAGCGGTTTCGCCCCATCTTGTGTCTGGCGTCGGCGGAAGCGGTGGGCGGCAGCGCGGAGCGGGCGCTTCGGCCCGCCATGGCCGTGGAGGTCCTGCACACCTACACGCTCATCCACGACGACCTGCCGGCGATGGATGACGACGCGCTCCGGCGCGGGAAGCCGACCTGCCACAAGGTGTACGGCGAGGCCAACGCGATCCTGGCGGGCGACGCCCTGCTGACGCTGGCCTTCGAGTGGCTGGCCGAGTGCCAGGCGCCGAGGCCGTACCTGCCCAACCAGTTTGCGCTCGAGCTGGCCGAGGCCGCGGGCAGCCGCGGGGTTATCGCGGGACAGGTGGAGGATCTGGCCTCCGAGGGACGGCCACCGAACGCGGAGCTCGTGGAGTACATTCACCTGCACAAGACCTGCGCGCTGATCCGCGCCGCGGTGCGCATCGGCGCCATCGCCGGGGGAGCGCGCACCGACGTGCTGAACGCGCTGACGATCTACGGCGGCAACATCGGCCTGGCGTTCCAGATCGTCGACGACATCCTGAATGTGACCTCGACCGCGGAGCGGCTGGGCAAGGCCGCCGGCAGCGATCCGAAGCGCAAGAAGGTGACGTACGCCGCGCTCTACGGCGTTGACGTGGCCCAGGCCAAGGCGAGGGAACTCATCGACCGCGCGATCGCGGAGCTGGCCGAGGTGCCCGGGGAGACGGAGCCGCTCGAGGCGATCGCGCAGTACATCATCGACCGCGAGAAGTAGCCTTCTCGGGCCGCTCGGCTCCGCGCCTCAGCCTCCCCTCCGCACCCGTACTCCAAGCGGGCCCACAGACAACCCCAAGCAACTCGACCGATGCTAGCCGCACACAGGCAAACTGCACCCAGACAGGCCTGCGCAAACAGGCTTCCGCAGGCAGGTTCCATACGAGCAGGCGGCACACAGACGGGCCGGGCCTCAGAGGCAGGCCTGGACAAACAGCGCGACAGCTCCGGGCGCCCCCATCGGCCCAGACCAAGAACATCCTGATCTGCCAATTTGCGCATATGCGCATATGCGCAAATTAGAATCCGTGAATGCGCTGTTTTTGTCCCGCCTAGGTCAATGTGGGGGATCTCCGGCGTAGGGCATCCCTCGGGACACCCCGTGGAATCGGGGTCACTTCAAACCCGATAATTCCTCGAGGAGGATGTGCGCGGCGCCCTCGGCGGCCCCACCCTTCCCCAAGGCCCGGCGGACTTCGTCCAGCCCGGACAGCATCGCGGCGCGCTCGGGCGTGTCGCGGAGCAGCGGCTCGATCGCCTCCGCCAGCGCCCGGGGCGTGGCCTTGCCCTGGATGAACTCGGGGCAGAGCCGGCGGCCGGCGACGACGTTGACCATGCCGATGTCAGGAACCTGCACCATCATCCGGCCAAGGAAGTACGTGAGCGGCGACGTCTTGTACACGACGACCATCGGACAGTTCATCAGCGCCGTCTCGATCGTGGCGGTCCCCGAGGCCACAAAGGCGGCGCGCGCCTGCCGCAGGACCTCGCGGGTCTCCCCCACGACCACCTCGCACCGCTGCGGCCTCCGTCCAAGGGTCCCCAGAATGCCGCGCACCGCCGCCGCGATCGGCTCCGACGGCGAGGCCATGATAAAGCACGCGTCGCCAAACCTGTCCTCGACCAGGGCCGCCGCTTCGGCCATGACGGGCAGGATGCGCGCCACTTCCTGTTCGCGACTGCCCGGCAGAAGCGCCACGCGGGTCCCGCCCTTCCAAGGTAGCGCTTTCTGCGGCCCGGAGAGCACGCGCCGGGCTTCGTCCACCAGCGGGTGGCCGACGAAATCCACGCGCAGGCCCGTGCCGGCAAACACGGCGCGCTCGAAGGGGAAGATCACGATCAGGCGATCCACGATGCGCGCCATGTGCGGGATGCGCGAGCGATGCCAGGCCCAGACCTGCGGGCAGACGTAGTACACCACCTTGAGCCCCAAGCCGCGAGCCTGCTCCGCGAAGCGGAGGTTGAAGCCGGGGTAGTCCACGAGCACCACGGCGTCCGGCCTGCGCGCCCGCGCCAGCTCGACCATCTCGCCGAACACGCGCCTGAAAAAGCCGTACCGGCGGAGCACCTCGGCGAGACCCATGACGGCCATCTCGCGGACATCGTGAACGATCTCCATCCCGGCCGCGCGCAGCTCGTCCCCGCCGATGCCGAAGAACCGGATCGTGGGGTCACTCTGGCGCACCGCCCGGACCAGGCCCGCCGCGTGCATGTCGCCGGAAACCTCGCCCGCCACGAGCAGGACGGACCTGCCTGCGGCGGGCGGCTTCCCCGTTGAGCCGCTCACGAGGCTCCCTCCCGCATGCGCTGGGTGATCGCCACGGCCAGCTTCAGCGCCTCGGCGGCGTGCTCGCCCGTCACGACCGGCCGGTCGCGGTTGACCACGCACCCGACGAAGGAACGCAGCTCGTTCGCCAGCGGCTCGCCCTTCTCGATCGGGACGTCTTCGCGGACGATGCCGCGCTGGGCCTTGCGGTACAGCTCGCCCGTCTGGTTCTGGTAGTCGAGGGAGATGTAGGTGTCTTCCAGGAAAACGCGGATCTTCCGCATGCGGTCCGGGCTGATGCGGCTGGCCGTGACGTTCGCCACGCACCCGTTCTCGAACAGCAGGCGCACGTTGGCGATGTCCTCGCTCGGGCTGAGCACCGGCACGCCGACCGCGCGGATATCGCGCACCGGCGACCGCACGAGATGCAGGATGATTTCCAGGTCGTGGATCATGAGGTCCAGGACCACGCTCACCTCTGTGCCCCGCGGGTGGAGCCCCTCCCGCGGCGGCGGGTACGGCGCCAGCCGGTGCGCCTCGATGAAGCGCGGGTTCTTGGCCGTCTGCTCCAGGAAACCGAGCACCGGGTTGAACCGCTCGATGTGGCCCACCTGCAGGATCACGCGCTT
Source organism: Verrucomicrobiota bacterium (assembly GCA_043803015.1). Classification (GTDB taxonomy): domain Bacteria; phylum Verrucomicrobiota; class Kiritimatiellia; order CAIQIC01; family JAGNIJ01; genus JAZDKK01. The sequence goes on along the minus strand of JAZDKK010000056.1, from coordinate 8,068 downwards.
CTGCTCCGACAGGCGGACCAGCTCCTCGGCCTCGGCGGTCGTCGCCGCGATCGGCTTCTCCACCAGCAAGTGGATGCCCTTCTCGATCAGGCGGCCGGCGACCTCCCGGTGCCTGTCCGTCGGAACCACCACGCTCGCGGCCTCGATCTTCCCCGCCAGCTCATCGAGCGTGCTGTACGCCGTCGTCTTGTATTCGGCCGCGATCTTGAATGCCCGCGCGGCATCCACGTCGAACACCCCGACCAGCTCCGCCTCCGGCAGGCCGGAGTAGATGCGCGCGTGATTCTGCCCGAGGCTGCCCACGCCGACCACGCCGACTTTCACCCTTCTGCTCATTTCAAACCACTAATCTCCACTAATCGACACTGATCAAAGGACCATTCGCTTCCACTCGAGGCCCTTCGAACAGCCGAAATTCAGCAGGTAACCGACCCGTTTGCCGGTCGCCTTCAAGTAGTTGAGGAGTTGTGCCTCGTGCTCACGGGCAAGCTGCTGGACAGCCTTCATCTCGACCACCACACCACCGCAAACAATCAAGTCCGGGAAATATGTCTTCTGCAGCGGTTTACCCTTGTACAGGATCATCAAGCTCGGCTTCACGGAAAACGGCATGGAACGGCAGGTCAACTCCCTCTCCAGGCTTTCCTGGTAAACATCTTCGAGAAAACCATGGCCAAGCTCGTTGTAGACTTCAAAGGCCGCGGCCATCAGGTCATAGCCTTCTTGTTCGTATAGTCCTTTTCCCATTAGTGCTCGTTAGTGAAAATTAGTGGTTTTCCTATTCGACCTTCACCGCCACCAGGCAAAGCCCCTGCCGGTTGGCCAGGCTAATGATCTTCTCGCGGTCGAGCAGGATGGTCCGCCGGGCTTCCACGGCGAGGACCGCAGCCCTGCTCTTCCGCAGCGACTTCATCGTGTGCTCACCCACCACCGGGATATCGAACCGCATGTCGTGGCCCCTCTTCGCCACTTTCACCACGACGGCGCCCGGCCCGCCCAACCGCCCGGCGCGCGCGATGGCCTCGTCCGTGCCCTCGAACGCCTCCACGGCGAGGATCGTCCCGCCCTTGATCACCACCGTCTGGCCGATATCCAGCCCGCTGGTCATCTTGGCGACCTTGAGGCCCAGCCCGATATCAGCTTTCTCCTGGTCCGTCGGCTCCCGGGCGCTCAACACCCCGGCCTCCGGCATGGTGTGCTCCATGAAGAGGCTGGCGGGCATCAGCTCGACGCCGATGGTCCTCATCTCTTCGGCGATGGCCCCAAAAATGGTCTCGGCGTTCCGCTCTCGGAGCCGCGCCAGGAGCGACACCATGCGCCGGTCCATGCGGACGCGGAAAAGGTTCGTCGGCGTGATCTGGCCGGCCATCACGGCGTGCTTCACGCCGCTCTGCTTGAACGCCTGGAGCATCGCCTCGAGCTGGCCCAGGGGCAGCCACACCACCTGGTCCACGTACCGATCGATGACGGGGTCGGTCTCTTTCCGGAAGGCGACGGCGAAGAGACGCGCGACCCCCTGCTTGCGGGCGGAGTCGGCCAGGAGCCGCGGGTAGACTCCTTTGCCTGCAATGATACCCAGGGCCTGCGGAACGGTGTCGCTCAAGACGGTACCTCCGCGTCCATCTTGCCAGAGACCCCGGGCTCAGACAAGCCGGCGGCCGCCGCGCGCCGCGCCCACGCCTGGTAGCCGACCGCCGCGGCCACCAGCGGCAGGCATGCCCCGATTTCCAGCAGGACCACCTTCACGTTGTGGAGCTTGAACACATCGGACCATTCGGCCTTCCAGAGCGACCCGAATACGTGGGCAGAGGCTAGGTAGCGCCGGTCGGTCAGCGGCCAGAACGCCATGATGCCGAACGGCGCGGCCTGGTCGTCGGTGACCCAGTCGGCCGCCAGGTGCGTGGCGCCCGCGACGAGCAGGACGGCGAGCACGTTCCACCCGAGGCGTTTCTCCTTCCTGCGCCATCCGAACCACAGCGCAACCGCCATCGCCAGGACCCAGCCCGCCGTGTGCGTGTACTCGTAGTGGAAGGCGTTGATGCGTCCCGTGAGCACGCCGGGGATGTAGTCGATGTCCGGAAGATTCGCCATGAACAGGATGGCCAACAGGTACCCCCTCTGCTCCCAGAGCGCCGAGAGCGTGTCCCGCACGCAGCGGGCGGGCCGAAGGACCACCAGGGCCACGGCCAGGCCGATCAGGCTATGTGCGGCAGGCGACGGCATGTCAGTCTCCAGGGAAGTGATCAGCGCGGACGGAGCTCGACCTTTTGCACGGCGAGGGCCAGCTGGCGCCGGTCCCTGGCCGACGCCCGCCGCCGGTAGGCCATCCGGAGCGTGAGCGTGTTTCTCCCCGGCTTCAGCAGGCGGGCCGGCACGACCATCTGGTATTCCTGAAACGCAGGGTCGTCAGGGCAGACCCACTCGGTCACGAAGCACCCGTTGACGTAGGCGCCGACCGACTGTCGCCGCCAGCTCACGTAGAAGGGCGCCGCGGTGAAGGTCACCTCCAGGTCCGTCACGGCCTTCACCTTGAACTTCAAATCCGCCTCGAGGTGCTGGATCCACCGGAACCTCATGGCCCCCTGGTGCTCCCGCCCGCTCCAGCCGAAACCGATGTGATGGCTCGCCCGGCGCCGGCCCACCTCAATGACGCTGGCGTTCGTGGACACCGCGGGCGCGACCGGCGTGGCCTCGGCCAGGCCCGTGCCCGCCGCCAAGAGCGCCAGTCCGAAAGAAGCCACCAGGGCGCTTTCTATAATGTATCTCTTCATGTCGGGGTGTTTCCGGGATCGCCCGCGCCGGTACGCTGCGCTTCCTGCCGGAGCTGCGGCGAACTCTATTCGATCCCCAGGGCCCGTTTCACGGCGGCCACGAGGTCGGCCCCCTTGAGGTCGCGCCCGATGATCATGCCGTCCCTGTCGACGAGGAAGCTGGTGGCCTCGCCGAAGATGCCCAGTTTTCGAGGCAGCGCCTTGTCGCCGACCACCTGGGGCCAGGTCATGTTGTACGCTTGCAGGAACTCGTTCAGCCCGCTGGGCGCGGGATCCAGGTTGATGCCGATGATCTCGAAGCCCGACGCGCCGTAGCGGCGGTACGCCTGGCCGAGCGTGCCCAGGTTGCGCTTCCAGGGCTCCCAGCCCATGAGCCAGAAGTCCAGCAGGACCACCTTGCCGCGGTAGTCGGAGAGGCGGAGCGGCGCGCCCTGCGAGGTAACCGCCTCGAAATCGGGGAACGCCCTGCCCCCGGCGAAGCGTGCCTGGTTGCGGTACATCTCCATGGCCGAAACCGAGACCGAATCGTCGCCGCGCCCGGACGGACGCACGATCTTCAGCGGGACGTCGCGTCCCAAGCCGCCGGAGTAGGAGTAGTTCTCGGGGTCGTAGAACCGGCTGGCCCTGAACTCCGAGATCAGCCGGCTGATAGCCGCTTCGTCGCCCAGCCGCGAGTAGACCTCGGCCTCGCGGACGTATACCTTGGGCATGTTCGAGGCCTTCGTGCCGGCGAACTCCTTGCGCGCCTTCTCGAGGATCGACACGGCCTTCTTGTGATCGCCCCGCATGTCGCTGTAGACCATGGCCTCGATCACGGTCACATCCACGAGCGCGTTCCAGTCCCCGGCCTGGCGCGCGTTCTGGGCCAGGCGGCCGATCTCACCGAAGAGCACCTGCCACTCGGCGTCCGAGTGGTAGCCGTGGCCCATGGATTCCAGCCGGCTAAGCAGGGCCTTCATCTCCGGCGCCAGCTCCCGCTGCTGGGCGTGGGCCGGGGCGGGTCTCAGCGTGAGCGCCGCCGCGGCGAAGATCACGCCCGCCGCAAGCAGGCTCCATTTCTCTCTCATGTTCAGACACCTCTTTTTTGACTGGTTGCTGATGTTAGCGTATATCAAAGACGGCAGTAGTCAACGCAAGTTCCTTTCGGCGTCTTCGGAACTTGACCTGCCTGCGCGTGATTGTGTTTGCTTTCACGGCTCCTAGCGGAGGTTGAGGCCATCTCATGAAACGATGGGTTTCGTCAGCGGTCATTTACCAGGTGAACTTGCGCGCCCTCGCGGCGCGCGAGCCGCGGAACGCTTTCGAGGCCGCGTACGAGAAGCGGGACACCCGCTCCCCGCTGGCGTACCTCACGAAGAACCTTCCCCTCCTCAAGAAGCTGGGGGTCAACGTCCTGTACCTGATGCCGCCCTACCCCATGGGCCTCCAGGACCGCAAGGGGATCGGTTCGCCCTACTCCATCCACGACTTCCGGGGCGTGGACCCGGAGCACGGCACGCTCGATGAGCTGGCGGACTTCGTCCGGCGCGCGCACAAGTCGCGCATGAGAGTGATCCTCGACATCACGCCGAACCACACGAGCCGCGATCACGAGTGGGTCTCCTCGCACCCCGAGTACTACGTCAAGGACTCCCTGGGCGCGATCTTCTACGACGCCGACTGGTCGGACACGGCCAAGCTCGACTACGCGAACGCCGATCTGCGCCGGGAAATGGTTGGCGTGTATGACTACTGGCTGAGCTTCCTCGGCCCCGGCCGGAGCGGCCTGCCCGCCCTTCGGGAGCAGGCGGGCCAGCCGGACGGCGTCGACGGGTTCCGGCTCGACATGGCGCACCTCATCAACGACCGCGGCTTCTGGAACCAAGCGGTCCCCGAACTCCGCGCGCGCCACCCGGACCGCGAGCTCCTCTTTCTCGCCGAGTGCTACGGCACGCAGAACAACCTCGACCTTTTCTCGCGCGGGATCAACGCGGCGTACGATGACGATTTCTACAAGGTGTGCCAGTACCTCTACGCCCTGAGCCCGGCGGGGCAATCGGTCATCCGTCCCTCGCCGGAAGCCAAGGGCAACGCGGACTTCCTGGACAAGTACGAAGCGTTCAAGGTCAACGGCATCGCCGGCGCGATGGAGGCGGCGCTCCTGAACTACGAGAGCACGCTCCCGCCGGGGGAAGACAGCCCGCGCCTGGCCCGCTACACGGACAACCACGACGAGGGCCGCGGGCTGTATCGCTTCGGCGAGGGCGCTGTCCGGGCCGTCAGCCAGCTCGCGTTCTTCTCCAATCACTGCATCCCGTTCCTCCTCACGGGCCAGGAGTTCGGCGCGCTCAACCGGCCGTCCATCCACAACCGGATCGGGCCCTGCGACAAGGGACGGCGGATCCTGCGCGCCGACGGCGCGCACGCAGAGGAGGGGGTCGAGTTCGAGGGCAACCTGTTTGCCCGGACGCCGGACGAACGCGCGGCCTGGTACCGTTTCTACCGGGAGCTGATCCAGCTGCGGCTCAAGAACCGCGAGCTGACCCACGGCAAGTTCCTGCTCGTGGACGTCGGCGAAGCCTGCCGCCGGCCGGAGCGCACCGTCGTGGCGTTCGAGCGCCGCCTGCGGCGGTCGGCCATCCGGTGCGCCGTGAACCTCGGGCCGGAACCGCGCCGGCTTGGCCTGGCCTCGCTCTTTGAGGGGAAAGTCCTGTATGGCAGCCTGGAAGGCGACGTCCTCCTGCCCTTCTCCTCCGTCGTCGTCCGCCTGGAGACATACTGAAGCCGCGCACCGGGCCCAGCCTGGCCCTGCGCCAAAATTCGCCCTAACTCCTGTCGGGCCGCCGGGTACATTGGTCTCTGTGAGCCATCGCATGCCCAGGGGGAGAGGTGTTCTCTTCGTTCTCGCGTTGGTCGTGCTCGTGTCCGCCCGGGCTGTCCCGGCGGACGTGTTGATCTTCCGCCCCCGCATCGGCGTGCCGGCGTTCGCCGAAACGGGCGGCGTCTTCAACGCCGAGGTCGTCGCTTCCGCCGGGCTGTCGTCCAACGAGTGGACCGCCAAGCTGGTCAACGACCTGCGCGCGTGGACCAACTGCGTCGTGGAGCAGGCCCAACACGGCTGGTACGTCTACAACAATTCGGCCACGGGCTGGCAGCTCAGGATCCGGGTGCCAGCCGGCATTTCGCCGGAGCTCTTCAAGCTCGTGGTCAGCCATCCGTCGGGCGGAACGGCCACCAACCTCCACGCCGTCCAGATCGTGCCGGCCCTCGAGACCGATTTCTACATCCTTCATTACGCCGACCCGCAGGCGTCGGCTTCCAATGCCCTTTACGCCAGCGGCATGAACAGCCCCTACGGAAGCATCCAGGAGTTGTACTGGCACGCGCCGGTGTTCAATCTGATCAACCCGCGCTTCCTCTTCGACACGGGCGACGAGATGGACGACGGCGACGTGGACACCGCCAACCGCTATCGCCAGTACCTCAACGCTATGGAGACGCTCACCGTGCCCCTCCTCATCACCCGCGGCAACAACGACCGGGGCGATTTCAATCACTGGAAGGCCAACCTCGGGCAGGCGACCTACTCGATCACCCTGGGGTCCTTCTACATCGGCGTGAAGGACTACAACTCGAACGAGCAACTGGAGTGGTTCACGAACGACTATGCCTCGTCGTTCAGCGACCCGAGCATCACGTTCCGCCTCTTCGGACAGCACTACTCCAGCGGCGGAAGCTCGTATGCGCCGGCGGCGGGGCAGTATCCGAGCCTGATGCTGGTCGGCCACGGGCACACGTTCACCACGATGCAGACCTCGCCCTACTATGTCCTCCAGTCCGGCCCGGCCCACAACTACGGCGGCACGGCCCTGTTTGAGTTCCGCAAGAGCGGGACCAACTGGCTCTCGCCCGGGACCACCAATCACCCCGCCGGCACTAGGTTCTACGCCGTGGGGGATTGGGGGGCGCCCCTGGTCTCGAACGCGTTCGCCTCGGCCAACAACGGCTCGCCGTACGCGAACACGGCAACCATAACGAACGGCCTGGGCCTGGACTTCTGGGACGGCCGCGTCCGCTTTCTTCTGCGCCACGCCCGCCGCGGATACCAGGTCGCGGGCGGAGAGAAGCTGGCCGAGTACGACTACGCCGACGGCTCCAACACCGCCGTCCTCGTCCGCGTCAACATCGCCCGCGGCACGAGCACGGTCGTGTCGGTCTACAGGGTGGACAGCGACGACGACGGAATGCCCGACGACTGGGAACAGACGAACTTCCATGATCTCGTCACCGCGACGGCGACGTCGGACTACGACCATGACGCCCAGCTGGACTGGGAGGAATACGTCACCGGCTCTCAGCCCACCAACGTTGCGTCTGTCTGGGGGCTCTCCCACGACCCGGCGGATGCCGCGACCAACCGTTTCGTGATCCGCTGGCTCAGCGCCTCGAACCGCCTCTACGACGTCTTCCAGACCACCAGCCTGCTGGACTCCTTCGGGCCGCTGTCAACCGACCTGCCTTCCTCACCCCCGGAGAACGCCTACACCGACACCGTGTACGGGGCCGAGCCGGCATCGTTCTACCGCGTGCGGGTGCGGGAGCCTTTTAATGACGAGCCGTAGGGGCTAGAGGTTCTGGCCGTACGCCAGGCCGGCCACCCAGTAATCGCCGTCGCCGCTCTCCAAACGCCAGGTCTGCTGCCCGTACAGTTCGATGAAGTGGGTTTTCTCGGCGAACCACCAGCGGAGGCCTGCTTCCGCATGACCTCCCCAGTACGACTCCGGTTCCGACTCGTTCTCGTCCTCGTCCTCGTTCTCGTCCTCGTGCCACCCGCTGCCGAAGGGATAGTTGTAGCTGGCGCCGACGCCGACGAACGGGGCCAGGCGGCCGTGCGGCATGAGCCGGAAGATCATGCCGATCCCGCCGAACCAGGCGTCCTCGGGCCCGTTGCGGAAGGCGGTCACGAAGACCTTCCCGAACACGGGCGTGTCGCGAAGCCACGTGCCGTCCTCCACGCAGAGCCCGTAGATGTTGTCCTCCGGATTGGCCTGCACGCTGATCCCGGTGCCCGCGTCCACCTCGTAGTACTCGGCGTCGAACGCGAAGGCACCGAGCAGGGCGGCCGCCAACACCAGGCCCGCCATAGCGGCCATCCAGGGTCGACAGGGAATACCTTTGTTCGTCCTCATCTCCACGTATCCGCCTATTGAGCACAGTCCTCGTCCCCTGCGCAATACATGCTTGTCGCTCCCCGTCGCGCCCGCTAGCCTGCATTTTGCACGAGTGCTCGTGCAAAATGCACCCGAAGGGCCGTCGGG
>JAZDKK010000055.1:0-19887 GCA_043803015.1 Verrucomicrobiota bacterium | reverse complement strand
CGGCGACATGTATTGCGGCGTGCCCACAGACACGCGCGTCATCGTCAGCCGCTCCCCTTCCGGTTGGTCCGCCAAGAGCGCCACGCCGAAGTCCATGACCTTCGCGTTCAGCTCGTCGTCCACGATGATGTTCGACGGCTTCACGTCGCGGTGCACGTAGCCCTTCGAGTGGATGCAGCCGAGCGCCGCCGCGACCTGGGCGGCGACGTGCGCCGCGTCGCGCGGCACCATCGGGCCCTTCGCCTTCAGCAGGTCGGACACCGTGCGGCCCTTCACCAGCTCCATGACGATGTACCGCGTGCCCTCGTGCTCGCCGACGTCGATGATCTGGACGATGTTCGCGTGGCCGACCTGCGCGATGACCTTGGCCTCGCGCTCGAAGCGGGCGAGCGCCTCCGGGCTGATGGGCCGGTCCGACGGCAGGACCTTGACGGCCACGTCGCGGTCGAGCGAGATCTGGCGCGCGCGGTAGACGACGCCCATGCCGCCGCGGCCGATTTCCTCGACGATCTTGAACTGCCCGATCTGCTTGCCGATCATGGGCGAGACCCGACCTCCCGTGTGAAGTGTATCGAATCGATGTAACAATGTTCAAACCACCACGGCTTGCTGCCGCCGGCGACGTTGCAGAGCTCGACGACGGCGCCCTTGTCCGCGTACTCGCGCAGGTCGAACGTGCAGGTGGTCCAGCGGCTGCCGTCGAGCGTGTATCGGCCGACGGCCACGCCGTTGACGCGGCATTCCAAGATGCAGTCGCCGTTCACGTTCCCGCTGGCCTCGACCACGAGGACCGGCGCCTTACTGGTGAGCTTGCCCAGGTACCGGATCTTCTGCGGCCAGTCCTCCCGCAGGGGGTGCATCTCCAGGAGTCCCGTCCGGTTGGTCGGCGTCTCCTGCGCCGGCCGGTTCTCCTGGTCCGGGCCGAGCGACCCCGCGTGCCAGCCGCTGCCGTGCAGGCCCGCGCGCGGATAGTTGTAGTCCAGGGCCAGGTCCACCATCTTCCACTCGTGCCGCCACGGCTCGTCGAAATCGTCCTTCGCCGTGCCCGGCACCACGCGGACCTTGATCGGGTTCGCGGACCGGGCCGGCTCGCCGAGGTAGGTGATGATCCGGCGGATCAGCTTCTCGTTGGCGCGATGGATGAACGCGTGCCCCAGCACAACCACCTTCCCCTTCCCCACGGCCAGCCGCACTCCGATCGCCCGGCCTGAGCTGTCGAGCATCAGCGGCTCGCCGACGCGGGCATCGTAGATGATGAACGACGGGATCCCGTTGCCGAGGTCCACGGCAGTGATCCCGCTGAGGAGCTCGGTGCGGAGATCCACCGGCACGCCCCCGGCCTGTTCCCGGATAACGAAGCCGAGTTCATACCCGAGCATGTTCGCGGGCAGGGTCAGGTTTGGCTTGTTGTTGTACTCTTTCATGCTGTAGGACCAGGCCTGCTCGGCCACGAGCAGACCGCCGCCGCGCTCGACGAAGTCCACCAGCGCGGCGATTTCCGCCTCGGAGTAAGCGTCGAAGTACTCGCCGAGCGCCACCACCTGCACCCCCTTCAGCGACTCCCGGGAGAACGGCTCCTCCCGGATAACCACGGTGTGCCCGTCCCCCCTCATCAGCTCGACGAACGGCTCCATGAACCCGCCATGAACCAGGATCCGCAGGGGCTTCCCGGCCGCGGCCGGCTCTTCCTCGCCGCCCAGGACCTCGATCTTGAGGTTGTCCACCCAGAGCGTGCCGGTGCCGGAGAGCAGGCCGCCGAAGTTCCCGTGGGTCGCGTCCGCCGGGATATCGAGCTCGAACGAGAACGGGGCCCACCCGCGCGTGCCCTGGATGCCCTCCTGGCTCATGTTGTTGAACGCCACGCCGTTCTGCTGGCCCGCGTCCGCGCGGAACCACAGGCCGGCGTAGCCCGCGACGTTCTCCAGCTTCATGTGCCCGCTGTAGCGGATGCGCCGGCCGGCCATCCTGGCCATCATCTGCTTCGTGATCCGGCCCGTCACTGTGCCGAAACGGCCCGGGCCGATGCTGCGGATGCGGCACGACCAGCGGCCGTGCTGGGCCGTGCTGTCGTCGGACACGATCTCGTACCCGCCGCTGCGGCCGGTTCCGGCCCACCGCGCGGGGAACTTGCCGCGGACGGCGTCCTCCTCGAAATCCATGTTCTCGCCTTCGATGACCTGGCCCGGCGCGGGCGGAGGCGGGACCGGCCGCAGGATCCACGCCGCGGCGCCGGCGAGTCCGCCCAAGACCAGCAGGCCCAGGAACCGCCCGAGCCAGCGGGCCCGGCGGGCCAGCGCGGGGTCCTCGCGACCGCACGGCATGCGCTTGCCGTGGGCCCGCGCCTCGGAGTCCAGCAGGGCCAGCGCGTCGGCGGCCCGGTTGTACTCCTCCCTGAGCTTGTCGTAAGCCTCGCGCTGTGCGCCGGCGTCCTTGCCGAGTTCGGCCGACTCGTGCTCGTACTGGAGCACATGCGCCGTGGCTTCCGCCTCGGCTTTCCGCAGTTCCTCCGCGCCCGCGGCGTCGCCGCGCTCGATGCACTTCTGCCCGTCGGCCTTCAGGCGCTCCGCCTTGTCCCGGTGGTAGCCCTCGCGCTTGCGCAGGGACTGCACCTGCTGCTCGCTTCGGCGGTACTCGTCGCGCGCCCGGTGGACGCCGAGACACAGTCGGTCGAGCGCGCGCCGCGCGGCCCGGTTTGGATCGAAGGCTTGGGCCAGGAGCTCGCCGACCAGCAGGCGGACCCGGTCCAGCCGGCGGCCTTCGTCCAGCTTGGCGCGGTCCACGTAGAACAGTTGGGTGGCCGTGACGCGCGGCTGGTACTCGCCCGTCCGGTCGCGCTCCGCCAGCTCGCGGGTCTCCAGGCGCAGGCGCACCCGGTCCAGCGCCTCGCGCAGGGCGGTGCCGTCGGGGAACCGGTCCAGCGCGTCCTTCTCGAGGCACCGGTTCAGGATGTGTTCAAGGTCGTCGGGAAGGTCCCCGCGAAAACGGCGGATGGGCGGATACGGCTCGTTGACCTGCTTGGACAGCACCTCGTTCGCCGACAGCTCGGCGAAGGGGTGCTCGCCGGCGAGCATCTCGTACAGCACAACGCCCAGCGAGTAGACGTCGCTCGCCGGGGTGATGGACTTGGAGTCCTTCACCTGCTCCGGCGACATGTAGTGCGGCGTGCCGACCGCGGTCTGGGTCAGCGTCAGCCGCTCCGCCTCGGGCTGGTCCGCGAGCAGGGCCACGCCGAAGTCGCCGAGCTTCGCAAGGCCGTCCTCGGTGACGAAGATATTGGACGGCTTGATGTCGCGATGCACCAGGCCCTTCTTGTGGACGGCGCCGAGGGCCCCGGCGACCTGGAGGGCGATGCTGACCGCGTCGCGGTACGGGAGGCCCCCCTTCTCCTTCAGCTGCTGCGCCACGGTCCGCCCGGCGACGAGCTCCATGGCGATATAGTGCGTGCCGGATTCCTCGCCGAGCTCGTGGACCTGGACGATGTTGGGGTGTGCGACGCCGGCGACGATCGCGCCTTCGCGCCGGAACCGCTCGAGCCGCTCCGGGCTGACGGCCTGGTGCGGCGCCAGGACCTTCAGCGCGACATCGCGGTTCAAGGAGGGTTGTCGGGCACGGTACACGGTGCCCATGCCGCCGCGCCCGATCTCCTCCACGATCTCGTATTGCCCGAGACGCTTGCCGATCACGGAAGCTCACCCCTTCCAGGTTGAAACGGCAGCGCCTACTTCTTCTTGAGGTTCTTCTTGAGGGCTTCCAGCTCCGCGTTCACGCGCAGCTCGGCGGACTTCTCTTCGATCACCTGCGTGTCGTCCACCGCCACCTCGCGCAGCTCGCGGCCCAGCTCGGCCTCAGCCTCCGTCTGCATCACCTGGCTTTCGAACTTCTCGAACTCCGATCCGCCGGTGCCCGCGCCGGCGGCCTTGCCAAGGTGCTGGTCGAAGGTCTTCTGCGCCGAAGCGGCCTGCTTCCGGGATTGCAGGTCGGACAGCTTCAGCTGGGCCTCCTTGAGCTTGTCCTGCAGCTTGACCAGGTTTTCCTTCAGCTCCTTGTAGCGCTCGCCGCGCTCCCGGATCGCCGGCCCCAGGGCCTTGATCCGGTCGTCCGCCTTGACCTTTTCCTCGAGCGCGGTGCGGGCGAGCTTCTCCTCGCCGACCCGCACGGCCTCCTCGGCCTTGTGCTGCCATTCCGCCCGCAGGCGCTTCAGCTGCTCCTCTTCCTTCTCGTGCTTCTTGATCGTCAGGGCGTAGTCCGCCGCCGCTTGGCGGGCCTCTTTGAGGGCGTCCTCCATGGACCGGATGGAGTCCGTGAGCATGATCTCGGGGGACTCGGCCTTGTCCAGGATGGCGTTGAAGTTGGCTGTCGCTATCCTGCGAAGCCGTTCGAAGATAGACATGATGACTTCCCTTCCGGGCGGGGACGGGAATCGTGTGCCGCGCGAAGCAGCCCCCGCGAAGACGGAGCACGACCTCCGAACCCGCCCCGTTCGCGCGTGGTTACTTCTTCTTCTTGCCGCCGACCTTGCCCTGAAGAGCCGCGAGACGCTTCTCGACTTCGGCGTCCATTTCGAGGTTCTTCAGTTTCTTGTCCAGCGACGGCCCGGCCTTCGACCCCTGGTCCATCTCCCGCTGGACCTCGAGCTCGGCCTCGGATTCCTGCACCTTGGCTTCCATCTTGGAAACCGCGTCCAGGATGCTCTTGGCCGATTCCGAAGGTCCGCTGACGGTTTTCTGGACTTTCTTCTGGGTCGTGGCCAGGCGAGCGCGCGTCAGGAGTTCATCCTTCTTCGCTCTCAGTTCCTGCAACTGCTCTTGGAGCTGTTTCCGCGCGTCGGTGGCGGACTGCAGCGCCTTTTCGGAACGCGCCATGGCGTCCTTGGCCGACTTCAGTCCTTCCTCAGCGCCGATCTGGGCCGCCACGGCATCTCGCGCCGTGGCTTCCTCGCCCTGCTGGACCGCCAGCTCGGCGCCCTTGGCCAACCGCGCCATCCGGCCCTTGATCTCGTCCACCTGGCGTTGGGCGGCCTTGACGGCCCCGAGCGCTTTGGCCTCGGCGTTCGTCGCAGCGCGGATCTGTTCCTCCATCTCCGCGACGAGCTGCGGGAACATGATTTCCGGATCCTCAACGGAATCCAGGAACGTTTGGATGCGGGCCATGGTAACCCGCTGGATGCGTGCAATGAGACCCATGGCATTCTCCTCTCTTTAAGCTCCCGGGGGATTAGCCCGGGATTACCGGCGGCGAGAAGTGCTGTTCGCGTTCTCTGTCGCCATCCCTCAGCCCGTACAACCCCGCCTACCCGGCGGGACGGGCTGAACTCAGGGTCAACGAATAGTATACCGGAAGCCCCGCATTCTGTTAATTAAAATAGTTTCCATCGTCGCAACTCCATGATATGAAAATACCTGCGCAAGCCGCGCGCGGCGCTGGACCGCGGCTGGTTTCATGACGTCAGGCTGGTAGGTGTACACAAACCGGAGGGGGCTAAGTGAACACGCAGCAGGTAAAGAACGTCGTGCTTACGGCCTCGCTGGTCCTCAACGTGGTGCTGGGCGCCAGCATGTTCTGGCTGGGAGTCCAGGCGCGGCAGGCGATGATGAAGTTCGTCGCCGACGCCGCCGGTGAACGCATCGCCATCCAGGAGAAGATCCTGAAGGACCTCGAGAGCCCGGGCAAGAAAGCGCTCGAAGAGCTGAAAGAGAACCTGCGCTGGGACATCGATGCGCAAAACCGCATCCGCTACAAGGTCGACACCGAGAAGAAGTAGATCGGTGTCGCCGCCTGTAGCGCCGGACCCGCCGCGGAGTTCCAGCATGGTTCTCGGCAAGGCCGTCCCATGACCGGCGTCGCCCTCCTTCTTCTGCTCCTCGCGGCCGTTCTCGTCGTCCCGGCTCTTGCCCGCCGGCGCCGCGCAGCCCGGCGCGAGCGGCTCCGCCGCAAACCCTTCCCCGCCGAGTGGCGCGCCATCCTCGAACGGAACGTCCCCCTTTATCGGCACCTGCCGGAGCCCCTCCAGCAGCAGCTCCACGGGCACATCCACGTCTTCCTCGCCGAGAAGAACTTCGAGGGCGCCGGCGGCCTCGAGATGAACGACGAGATCCGGGTCACCATCGCGGCCCGCGCCTGCATCCTCCTGCTGAACCGGCCCACCGACTATTACCCGCGGCTCTACTCCATCATCGTGTACCCGGAAGCCTACGAGGTGGACGAGCCCGTCTACTTCAGCGGTTCGCACCACATCGAGAGCACCGATATCCACCTCGGCGAGTCGGGGCCGACCGGCGCGGTGGTCCTCGCCTGGGACCAGGCCAGCCGCGCCGGCCGGCGGCCGGAGGACGGCCACGACCTCGTGCTCCACGAGTTCGCGCACCAGCTGGACCAGGAGAATGCGAGCTCCGACGGCATCCCGATCCTGCAGAACACGTCGGGCTACCTGACGTGGGCCCGCGTGCTGGGCAAGGAGTACCGCCGTCTCCAGCGTCGCGCGGAGGCGGGACAGCCGACCCTGCTCGACCAGTACGGCGCCACGAACGAAGCCGAGTTCTTCGCCGTCGCCACGGAGTGCTTCTTCGACCAGCCGCAGCAGATGAAGCGGCAGTATCCCGAGCTGTACGAGGAGCTGAAGCGCTACTACAGCCAGGATCCGGCCGCGTACGGCGTCTGAGCCCGCTACCGAGGTCTCGCCTTCCGGCGCCCGGCCGGCTATAAGAACTCCATGCGAGTATCGGTCATCCTGGCTCATCCCGACCACCGCAGTTTCAACCACGCGATCGCCCGCGCGGCCGTCGCCGCCCTGCGGAAGAACGGGCACCGGGTCTCGTTCCACGACCTCGACGCCGAACGTTTTGACCCGATCCTGCCCGCGCCCGAGATCCCGCAGAAAGGCCGCGTGCCGGCCGGGGTCCGCTGGCATGGCCGGGAGATCGCCGCGGCGGAAGGGATCGTCATCGTCCACCCGAACTGGTGGGGCCAGCCGCCGGCCATCCTGAAAGGCTGGGTGGATCGCGTCCTGCGCCCCGGCGTCGCCTACAGGTTCCTCGAAGGCGACCAGGGCGAGGGCGTGCCCGTCGGACTGCTGAAGGCGCGGGCCGCCATCGTGTTCAATACCTCCAACACGCCGCCCGGGCGGGAGTCCCGGGCGTTCGGCGATCCGCTTCAACTCCTCTGGAAGAACTGCATTTTCGACCTCTGCGGCGTGAAGACGTTTCGCCGGAAGATGTTCCGCGTGGTCGTGACCAGCACGGCGGCACAGCGCCGCCGCTGGCTCGGCGACGTGCGGGCGATCGTTCGCCGGCACTTTCCGAAAGCGGCTTTGAAGAGAGGGAGGCCATGACCATGAGAACCAGCGTGCTTCTTGCGATGTGCATGGTGCTGTGCGGGTGTTCCGATCGCCAAGCCCGGGAGCAGGTCAGCCACCAGCAGGTGCGGATGGATCAGCTCGAGCAGGCCGTGACCGATCTCCGAAATGCCCAGCAGAGGACCGAGCAGGACCTCGCGATCCTCCGCGAGGCCCAGCAGCGCACGCGCGACGACGCAAGGAAAGCCGGAGAGCAGGGCGCCGCCGGCAACGCGCACGCGATCGAGCAGCTGGGCCAGGTGGTCCAGGAGTCCGGCGCGAGGATCACCTCGCTGGAAGCCGACGCGCGGCAGCTCCGGGTCCAGATCGAGGATCTGCGGCAGCAGCGGGCGGCTCCAGCCCCCTCCTCCCCTGCCCCCGTCGGGTCCGACTTCCTGGAAGCGCCGGCCGGCCCCGAGGCCGACCTGTTTCCCGTCCGCGTGACGGAGGTCGCCGGCGGCAAGGTGGTCACGGGAACGCACGTCAGCACGCAGTACGTCCCGGACCGGAAGCCCGTCCGCGACGAATTCGGGAGCGCGGACTACAAGATGGCGGAGACCAACGTCGAGGAGTCCGCGTACCAGGTCACCTGCACCCTCCAGAACCTGACCAGGACGCCCAAGCAGGTCAGCCTCAGCGCCGGAGAGACCACCGAGAAGCTGACCCTGGGACCCGGGGAAACGATGATCGGCGTCAAGGTCAGCGCCGCCATGGGGGCCGAGCTGAGCGTGATGGTCGGCGGCTACACCCGGCGCTACCCCGTCAGCTACTGACGGACGCATGAACCCCGGCCCTCCGGCGCGGATCAGCTTGCGTACCTCGCGTCATGTCAGTAGGATGCGCGGGCTGGGAGGCATAAGGCATGGCTGTTCAACTCGACTTTGAGCCCGCGGACGTCAAGAAGCTGTTCTGGACGCTCGTCGTCATCATCATCGCCCTCGTTTCGATCTACCTGATCGACCAAACGCTTGGCCCGATCCGCGAGGTCCACGAGATGTTCGACCTGGACGCCGAGGGGAACGTCCCCTCGTGGTTCAGTTCCACGCTGCTGTTCCTGGTCGGCCTCATCTTCTTCTGCACGGCCCACCGGACCGCGCCCGGCGCCCGGCCGTCGCGCCTGTTCCTGGGAGCCGCGGCGTTGCTGTTCGCCTACCTGTCCGTGGACGAAGCGGCTGCTGTCCATGAGCACATCACCTGGGTCTTCGACGACGTCCCGTGGGTGCCGAAGCTCAGGGGCGGGCATGCCGTGTGGCTGCTGCTCTACCTGGGGGCCGGCGCGGTCGCCCTGATCGCAAGCCGCCGGCAACTGCTGGCCATGCTGAAGCAGTATCGCCGCGAGACGATCATGATGGCGGTTGGGATCGCTCTTTACGCCGGAGCGGCCGCGGGGTTGGAAGTGGTCAAGTACCAGGTCATGCCTGCCAATCCCTCCCTCCTGCAGAATGTCGTCGAGGTCGCTCTGGAGGAATCCGCGGAGATGCTGGGCGCCAGCATCACGCTTTGCGGCGCCGCCCTATTTGCCTTCCAAAGGCTCTCGTAGCTCCCGAACGACCGCCGCCGCGGGACACCGTCACAGCGTGCTGCTCCACCGATCGCTGGTGAGGTTTTTCAGCCAGCGCGGCAGGTCCTCGCGCAGGCTGAACGGCTCGAGCTTGGACTCGAGCAGTTTCGACAGCGGCAGCCAGAGGAACTCCAGCTTCGGCTCGCGCGACGGCACCGGCCGGGACACGGTCAGCCCGCGGACGCGCATCACGAACAGCAGGTTGACCTCGAAAATCCGCTCCCGCCGGTACAGGTAGGCGTGCTCCGTCGCGCCGAGGAAGCGGCCGACCGAGCACGGGAGCCCGATCTCCTCCTCGATCTCCCGGGCGAGCGCCGCCTTGGCTCGCTCGCCGAGGTCCACGTGGCCGCCCGGCAGAAAGTAGTTCTTCTTCCTCCGGCTGTGGCACACCAGCAGCATGCCGCGTCGGACCATCACGCCCCGCGCGAGGATCTCGATTTCCCCCAGGCTGGTCGTCATGTTCACATTGGTACCCGAATCCGTCCTCTCAGCACAGCCCAAAACCCACCGTAGCCCGGGTAAACCGGGCTCTACGTGCGTCTGTCTCGTAGAGCCCGCTTCAGGCGGGCTGGTCCTTGTCGTAGCCCGGGTAAACCGGGCTCTACGTGCGTCTGTCTCGTAGAGCCCGCTTCAGGCGGGCTGGTCCTTGTCGTAGCCCGGGTAAACCGGGCTCTACCTGCGTCGGCCGCGTAGAGCCCGCTTCATGCGGGCTACGGATGCCAGAATCAGATTCTACCGCCCCGTGTAGACGGCGAAAGATCCGAGCCATCGAAATTGATCCGGTTGAGTCGCCAATCCCGCGCGCACGGGATTCATCATGACGTACCGGCATTTCTCCGTGAACGACTCCCCTGACCGCAATCGATGATCGAAATACCCGTCCTGCCACAGCGGATAGCCGTCGCCATGCTGCCGCCACCATGCGGCGAAACGTCCTTTGAGCGAACGAACCGCCGCTGGCAGACCCTCCGTGCCGGGGCTGACCACAAGATGGATGTGGTCAGTCATCAGGCAGTATAGATAGGCTCCCCACATCGCCTCATCCTGTAATCGCCTTATCTCGCCGACCAGCACCTGATTGCACTCAGCGGTTACGAACACAGCGCGACGCGGAGCCACGCAGAGGGTCAGGAAGAAAACGTTCTCGCTGTCGGCGTAGTCGATGCCCGAACAGCGTTGATACCCACGATAGTGCGCGCTCGCTCTCATGTTGTCGTAGCCCGGGTAAACCGGGCTCTACCTGCGTCGGCCGCGTAGAGCCCGCTTCATGCGGGCTGGTCCTTGTCGTAGCCCGGGTAAACCGGGCTCTACCTCGGCCCGTTCCGTAGAGCCCGCTTCAGGCGGGCTGGTCTTCGTCGTAGCCCGGATAAACCGGGCTCTACCTCATAGGAAGGTTGCTGCGCCGCTTCTTTCCGGAAAAATCGGCGACGAAGTGCGAAATCGGCTCACTGTCACAGCCCGGGTAAACCGGGCTCTACCTGCGCTGGTCCTGCCTATTTCGCGCGACCGTGCTTTTACAGGACAGGCAAAACCTGCTACTCTTACTGCGGCCCGGCGACTGAAGGAACTTATGGAACAGATGATCCATGCAGCAACAAGGGCGCGGATTGAATGGCGCACGTCGGGCCGCGCTCCCCGCATCCTTCTTTGCGGCGTTTTCGGGCCCTACGGCGTCGACGACGAGTACGGGCGCAAAGAAAACAACATGGAGCTGTACCACAACCAGGTGACCCGCGTTCAGGGCCCGGCTTCCCTCCGATTCCACCACCGCTCGTTCGGCCTGTACTTCATCGCGGCCAACATCCACGCCGACACGACGATCCTGGACTTCCCTTCCCGGGAGCGCTTCCTCCGCGAGATCCGCAAGAATTACGACGTGGTCGGCCTCTCGTTCATCACGCCGAACTTCGTCAAGGCCCGCGAGATGGCGAAGCTGGTCCGGCTCCACGCGCCCGGCTCCCTCATCGTCCTCGGCGGCCACGGCGCCGCGATCGAGGGCGTCGAGGACCTGATCGAGTGCGATCACGTGGTCCGCGGTGAGGGGATCCGCTGGATGCGCGAGTTCCTCGGCCAGGACCCCGGGGCGCCGATCGTCCACCCCATCCTGCCCTGCAGCGAGCGCGAGAGCGTCTTCGGCGTCCCCATTCCGGGGCCGACGCCCAGCGTCCTGGTCCCGGGCCTCGGCTGCGTGAACGCGTGCAACTTCTGCTGCACGAGCCATTTTTTCGAGAAAGCGTACGTCCCGTTCCTCCGCACCGGCAAGGAGGTCTTCGAGCAGGCCTGCCGGATCGCCGACGCGCGCCGCACGCCCGTGTTCTCCGTCATGGACGAGAACGTGCTGAAGGACCGGGCGCGCGCGGTGGAGCTGCTGGCCGAGATGGAGAAACACCAGCGCTGGTTCAACTTCTACATCTCCGCCTCCGCCGAGGCCATCGCGGCGTTCGGGATCGAGAACCTGGTCCGGCTCGGAGTGAACATGGTCTGGATCGGCTTCGAGTCCCAGGACGGCGGCTCGTACGCCAAGAACTCGGGCCTCGATGCCGCCCGGCTGGTCCGCGACCTGCGCGACCACGGGATCTCGGTGCTGGGCTCGGCCATCCTGTGCATGGAACACCACACCCCGGAGAACATCGCCCAGGACATCGACTTCGTGGTCGGCCTGAACAACGACATGGTGCAGTTCATGCTCTACACCGGCATGCCGGTGACCCGGCTGTACGAGGACCACAAGGAGCGCGGCCTGATCATGGACGAACTGCCGTACGAGGAATGGCACGGACAGAACATGCTGAACTGGCGTCACCCGGCCTTCCCCGACGGCCAGGCCAAGCGCTGGCTGGATGACGCGTTCCGCCGCGACTTCGAAGTCAACTCGAGCTCCATCTACCGCATGACCGAGACCGCCGTCCGCGGCTACCGCACCCTCTCGGCGATGAAATCGAGGGACGCCTGCCTCGAGGCGCGCCGCCAGCAGTTGGGCCGCCGGGCGCGGCTCTACTCGCACCTGCTTCCCGTGATCGCGCGCCGCGCGGTCAACGAGCAGGAGCGGCAGAGGGCGTTGGCGCTCGACGCGGAACAGCGCCGGCTCCTCGGTCCGCTTGGGAACACAGAGCGCGCCCTGCGGCTCGGCGCACGGCTTCTCGCTGCATGCTGGGACCTCCGCCTGCGCTGGTTCGGCGACCGCATCCAGCCCGCAACCATCGTCACGCGCTACCGCAACGGGACCGGCTGAGGCCGCACGGGGAGTCCGGTCGCATGCCCA
This sequence comes from Verrucomicrobiota bacterium, assembly GCA_043803015.1. GTDB lineage: Bacteria > Verrucomicrobiota > Kiritimatiellia > CAIQIC01 > JAGNIJ01 > JAZDKK01. The sequence goes on along the minus strand of JAZDKK010000055.1, from coordinate 7,734 downwards.
TCCTCCTCAAGAACCTCACGGCCGACCAGCTGCATGCCGAGCTGGCGCACATTGGAGTGAAGCCGCGCGCGGCCCGACAGCTCCAGGCCGCGGCGGTCCGGCGGGGGGAACTCCCGGCCGCGCAGCCCGGCCTCTCCGCCAAGGTGCTGGAAAGCGTGCGCAGGTTGACGGCCATCCCTCACCTGGCGTTGATCGAGAAGACCGTCTCGCCGACGGACGGCTTCGCCAAGTACCTGTTTCGCGGCGAAGGTCCGGACGGCTTCGAAGCGGTACGCATCCCGCTCCTGCACCGGCCCGAAGACCGCAAGTACGTGGTCTGCGTCAGTTCGCAGGTCGGCTGCGCGCTGGGCTGTACGTTCTGCGCGACCGGCCGGATGGGGTTCCGCCGCGACCTGGCCGCGTGGGAGATCGTCGACCAGGTGGTCATGATCCAGGCCGATTCCCCGCACGCGGTCCGCGGCGTGGTATTCATGGGCATGGGCGAGCCGATGCTCAACTACGACGCGGTGATCACAGCGGCGTGCATCCTGTCGGAGCCCTGCGGCATGGCCATCGCCGCCAAGGCCATCACGATCTGCACCGCGGGCGTCGTGCCCGGCATCCGCCGGTTCACGGCCGAACGGCATCCCTACCGGCTGGTCGTCTCGCTGAACTTCGCCGACGAGAACCGGCGGCGCGAAGAGATGCCGGTTGAAAAGAAGCACCCGACCGCCGAACTGATGCAGGCGCTCCGCGAGTATCACGAGGCCACGGGCCGTCGCGTTACGTTGGCCTGGACCATGATCTCCGGCGTGAACACGCGCGAGGAAGACGCCCGGCAGCTGGCCGACCTGACTCGCGGATTGCCCGTCAAGCTCGACCTGATCGACGTGAACGATCCGACGGGCCGCCTCCGCCCAGCCTCGCGCGAGGAACTAAGCGCGTTCCGCGACGCGTTGCGGAGGCACGTCGGCCAGCCCGTGGCCCGCCGCTATAGCGGCGGCGCGGACATTCGCGCTGCCTGCGGGATGCTTGCCGTGAGCAACGTCGAACGGCTGGCCTACGGGTGAGACGCTGTGCGACGGATGACGAGCCAGATCAGCCACCCGATCAGCAGGATCACCCAGATCGCGTTGAACACGGTGGCCAGCGTCCGTCGGAAGTCCATGCCCGACGAGCGTGCGGGGAAGCCTCTCAAGCGCGGCGTCGGCTCCGCGGCAGACACACCGGTTCTCTCCAGCACGGCTCTTCGAGCCCCCGCCGGGATGGTTCCCGAGATGTCGTTTCTCTCCTCCGGCTTCGCCGTCACGGTGGCCATGATGCGGTCATACATCTGGCGAACGTCGGGCGGCATCTCATCCACGCCGCCATACTCCTTGCCGTTGAAGACGATCTTGGATGTGGACTTCAGCTGGACGTTGATCAGCGAGTGGCCGTCCGGCCCGGCCAGGGATGCCATCGCCTTCTCGTAGACCTCGCGGACGTCGGCGGGCATGTCGTTCGGGCTGGCGTATTGCTGCCCGTTGAAGTTGATCTTGGATGTGAAGGTGATCTTGGTTTCCATGCTACGTTCTCCTGGACGATCACCCGTTAAGGATACCCCACGGTCTGCGCGAGGATAATCGTCTTATTCTCCGGGAGCTTCAGCGCTGCCGACATCGCGGCGCGGTCCAGACCGCCGCGCACCACGGTAGCCAGGCCCTCCGACGCGCAGTAGAGGTATACGTTCTGGCTGATGAATCCCGTGTCCGCTGCCGAATACCGCGCCTGGTCCTCGGGCGAGCCCCTCGTCATCTTCGACTCGTCAGCCACGTAGACCAGGTTCAGAGGGGCCGTCGACACGAAGGGCTGTCCGCCCACCAGCTTCCGCAGGTCCCCCGCCGCCACCGCCTTGAGGCTGTTGGCCTTGGCGTCGTAAAGGTACGCACCGCTCTCCAGCACGGCGTACACTTCGATCTCCTGCCAGTTCATCGCCGAAGGTGCGGTCCGCTTGCCGGAGTCCGGCCGGTTGATGCCGGCCCCCGCCCACAGGAGGTCGGACAGCATCTGCAGGGGCAGCGGTTTGGCGTTGAAAGTACGGCTCGTCTTCCGGTCCCGCAGGACCTGCATCAGGGGCCTTCCCCCTTCCATGTTCGGAGCAGGCAGGGCGATGTCCTGCAGCTCCTGGGCGCCCGACAGCACAGCCGCCGCCGCGATTCCTGCCGCCAAGCCAAGCGTTCTCATCACGGATCTCATGGCCTCATCTCCTGGTTGCTCAGGAGTTTATCATGCCGCCGTCGTTCGTACACCCTGATCGCACGTTGCAGGGCCCGGATCCAAGGACGAGCCCCTCCGGTTCTTCGCCGACAAGGTCACCCTCGGCTCGGTCTCCATGCGCGCCTTCCAGATCGGCTGATCGCCCCGTTTTTCCAATGTTTGGAAAAAAGGCCGAAAAGTTTTCCAACCCTTGGAAAAAATGCCGGCGGGCGCGGCGACACGCGCTATTTCTGGCCCGCGTTCTCGGGGACAACGACCGGCCGGAAATCGAAGTCGTCGAAGACATGGTAGTCCGTGTCGATCGTGGGCTGGGTGACGATGTGCACGACGCCGCGGACGCTGGCGCGGTCGGTGCCGTCCGGCGCGGTCATATTGTCAATCACCTCGAGCTTGAAGTCCTGGTCGCGCGTCACGTGCTCCGACTGGAACTGATTGAGGACGCTTCCCTTCTTGTCCATGAACTGGATTTCCAGGAAGGACTCCGTCCCCTCCACGCAGACGCCGCGGATCCAGACGCTGGCCTGGTACGCCTTCCCGGGCGAAGCCTTGATCTCCTGGCGGAGCACGCGGAATTCGGCTATGCCGTTGGTCCACACGTCGTTCACGGCGCCGTAGATGCCGCGGCGCGAGTCCCTGCCGAACAGGCTCACCCGCCAGCCCTCGCCGTCCGGCTGCCAGCCGACGAAATCGGAGGTTTCGAATCCCTCGTTCTTCAGGCTGGCGGCCCGCGCCGATGAGGCGAGCAGCAGGAGAGCCGCGATGGCGATGAGGTGCTTCATACCACCCTCCTTTGTATCGCATCTCCGCCGCGGGAAAAAGGGAAGAACGCGCGGTCGCCCGCACTTGGCCCAGGTCCTAGCGGCGGCGGCGTCTCACCCGCCCGAAACTCCGGACGTGTCCGCCGGAGGGCGGCGCGTGGGGCTGGGCAGGACGATGGGCAGGGTGCTGGCCAGAGTGCTGGGCAGGGCGATGGGCGGCATGATGGGCGCCCGCGTGACGGTGCTCAGGGTGGTGCGTCGAGGGCGGCGGCCTGGCGCCGTAGTCGAAACCGTCCAGCGTGCGGCGCTCGATCCGCGACCCGAGGACGCGCTCGATGCCCCGGACCACACCCTCGTCTTCGGCGGTCATGAGCGTGAAGGCGTCACCGGTCTTCGCGGCGCGGCCGGTGCGGCCGATCCGGTGCGTGTAGTCGTCCACGGAGCCCGGCATGTCGAAGTTGATGACATGCGAGATGGTGGACACGTCGATGCCGCGCGCGGCCAGGTCGGTGGCCACGAGCACCTGGTAGCGGCCGCTGCGGAAGCCGTCCATGGCGGTCTGCCGCTGTCGCTGGGAGAGGTTGCCCTGCAGGCACGTGGCGCTGTGGCCGGCCCGGCTCAGCTGGGCCGCCAGGCGCTTGGCGCGGTGCTTGGTGCGGGTGAACACGAGAACGGATTCCCGGTCGGTGCGATCGAGAATCGCCAGCAGCAGCGGGGCCTTGAGGTGCTGGACCACGGGATAAAGGGCGTGCGAGACGGACTCCGCAGGCCGGGAGTGAGCGATCTGGAACGTGACCGGGTCACGCAGGACCTCGTGGGCCAGCTTCTTGATCGCCTCGGGCATCGTGGCCGAGAAAAGCAGGGTCTGGCGCTGGGCCGGCAGCTTCTCCATGATCCGCCGGACATCCGGCAGAAACCCCATGTCGAACATGCGGTCGGCTTCGTCCAGCACGAGGCATTCCACGTGGGCGAGCCGGATGGTGCCCTGCCGGATATGGTCCAGCAGGCGGCCCGGGCAGGCGATGGCGATCTCGGCGCCGTGCCGGAGGCCGGCGACCTGGGGCTGCATGCCGACGCCGCCGTAGATGGTGACACAGCGAAGGTCCGTGTGCGCGCCGAGATCGTTCAGGGCGTTGAAGGTCTGCTCGGCCAGTTCGCGGGTAGGGCCGACGATGAGCACGCGGAGTTGGTGGCGCGGACCGGTCGTCAGCCGCTGGAGCAAGGGGATGCCGAAGGCGGCGGTCTTGCCGGTGCCGGTCTGCGCCAGGCCGACGACGTCGCGCCCCTCCAGGACGGCCGGGATGGCCTTGCGCTGGATGGGGGTCGGCACGTGGAAGCCGAGCGTCCGGATGTTCTCACGGAGGCGCGGGTCCAGCTGCATCAGGTCGAAACTCATGGCCGCATTCCCGGGTGCTCAGCGGCGGCGCGCGTGCCGCCCCGGGGCCGTGGTCTTGTCGAGCCTCATCCGCAGGCGCAGGTCGTCCTCATCCGCGATGATGTGATGGGTCCGCAGGTCGGGATGGCACTCGGGCTCAGAGTATCCGGAGGGCTTCCCCGTCTCGTCGTTGACGACCCAGGAGGCTTCGGGCCGGCGGGGACCGAGAAGGTCTCCGAGCGCCTGGGAAGGGACCCTCAGGAAACCGGCCACATCTTTGTAGGTGGCCCGGAGCTTGTTCTTGTTCAGGAAATCAAGGACCTGTTGAACGTTCGATTCCATATCGAGACTCCATTCTTTCTTGCTCCAATCATGCCGTCACAGCCCGAGTATTGCGGGCTCTCGGCCTCCGTAGCCGATGGCTACCTCGGCGAAGGAGGCTCGACTCCAGCGGCTGGCGCCGCTTTCGCTCAGGGCAGGCGGCCGTTGGCGGGAACTATCAGGACGGGTCCAGCAGCGAACCGGCGAGAGAGCTCTCTTCCGGCATCATACCTCATGCCCTGGCGCACTGCAAGACATGCTCCTGGACGTGAAAAACGCAGGCACAGCGGGCGAAAACGCCAGAGCCCGGCGATCCCGTTGAAAGTTCTACCAGGATGGTCTAACTTGTCCCGAAGGAACGAAGGGAGGGTATCCAGATGAGGATCATTCGGTGGCTGACGATCCTGGCCGTGCTGGCCCCGGCGGCTTTCGCGGCGATCCAGACCCGGGACGTGGATTACCGGGACGGAGATGTCGAACTGCAAGGCTACCTGGCCTACGACGATGCGAGCACTGCCCATCGGCCGGGTGTTGTGATCTTCCACGAATGGAAAGGACCGGGCCCGTACGAACGCGGCCGCGCCGAGCAGCTGGCCCAGCTCGGCTGCGTCGCGTTCGTCGCCGACGTGTACGGAAACGGCGTGCGTCCCACGACCCCGGACGAGTGCCGGGCCGAGGCGACGAAGTACCGCTCCGACCGCAGGCTGATGCGGGCGCGGGCGCGCGCCGCGCTGGACGAGTTGAAGAAACAGGAGATGGTTGACCCGGCCCGCGTCGCCGCGATCGGCTACTGTTTCGGAGGCACGGTCGCGCTGGAACTCGCGCGCAGCGGCGCGAAGTTGCGCGGGGTGGTCAGCTTCCACGGCGGGCTCGACTCGCCGAATCCGGAGGATGCGAAGCACATCCAGGCCAGGGTGCTCGTGCTTCACGGCGCGGACGATCCCACCACGCCGCCCGAGATGATCGCCGCGTTCCAGGACGAGATGCGCAAGGGCGGCGTGGACTGGGAGTTCGTCCTGTACGGCGGCGCGCGCCATGCCTTCTCGAACCCCGCGGCCGGGAACGACCCGACCTCGCCCGTCGCGTACAACGAGAAGGCCGACCAGCGGTCCTGGGTAGCGCTGAGGATCTTCCTCGACGAGATCTTCAGGTAGCGGCACGCGGGGCGTCAGGCGGGTTCGGCCCGCAGCCGTCCGGTTTTCTTGAGGATCCGGACGGCGAGGATGGCCAGCGAGAGCAAAGCCCACGCGGGCACGAGCAGCCACAACAGCGGTCGGCTCGCGGCGAAGCCATGCCGCAGGATGGAATCCTCCAGGACCAGGATGATGGAGCCGGCCGCGCCGGCGTAGATCGTCTGGTAGTCCTTCACGAGAACGCGCTGCCAGTTGAAGGTCATGCCCCGCAGGGTGCCCCGGAGGCCCGACAGCCTGGGGATAAACCGAGGGACCCGCTGACAGTACGACGCAAACTCCTCGCCGAACCTGCCGCGCAGGTAGTTCTCCTCGGCGGCAATGATGCAGACCAGGGAGAAGATCACCACCGGGATCGCGAACAGCACCGACAGGCGCGAGTCCGCGACCAGCGAAATGCCGCTCACCATCAGGATATTTCCGACGTAGAGCGGATTGCGGCAGTGCGCGAAGATGCCGGTGGTCACGAGATGATCCGCGTACACTTCCTTGTTCTTGCCGCCCCGTTTGATGTACGCGAGGCCGATCGTCAGCGCGCGCAGGGTCTGGCCGGCGACCACCAGGACCAGCCCGACGGCGACCACGATGCGCCGCGCGCGCGGGTCGCCGAAGATCGGAGTCGGATCCAGCGCCACCAGCAGGAACAGGAGCGGGGCCATGGCGTTCCGGTACTTGAACAGGAACTTCCCGATGGCGATGATCATTTGACGGCCACCATCCCGCAGAAGTTGTACCACTTGAAGAAGACGTCGCAGTAGCGGAAGCCCTGCCGCAGCAGCAGCTCCCGGTTCTCGAGCAGCTTGTAGGGGATCAGCACGTTTTCCAGCGCCTCGCGCTTCTGCGCGATCTCAAGCTCGTTGTAGCCGTTCCGCCGCTTGAAATCGTAGTAGTACTTGATGAACAGCCGGTTGAACAGGGAGTCCTCGCCCAGGACCTTCTCCACCAGGATCAGGCACCCGTTCTCGTTCAGGCCCCGCAGGATGCTGCTGATCAGCTTCTCACGGTTCAGCGGCCGGACGAACTGAAGCGTCAGCACCATCATGACGACCGAGGCATTCTCGATCGACACGTCCTGGTTCAGGTCCCCGCAGACCAGCTCGTGCTGGCGGGAGAACTTGTGCTCCGCCAATTTCCCCCGGCACTTGGCCAGCATTTCCGCGGAGTAATCGACGCCGATGAACTTCACGTCCCGAGGAAGATGCGGATCGAGGTGGAGGAACATCGTGCCGGTGGAACAACCCAGATCGTACAGGTTGGTGCCTTCCACGGCGAAATCCGCCGCCATCTCCGCCATCATCCGGTGCATTTCCTCGTAGAAAGGCACCGATCGCACCAGCATGTCGTCAAACACGGCGGCAACTTTTTCGCCGAACTTGAAATCCTCGACAGCCGGTATCTCTTCTCTGAAGATCTCGTCTTTCGCCATGATGAGCCGACCTCCCCGGCGCGTGCGTGGCTTCTTACGCTCCGGCAGTTCCTGTGTCAAGGCCAACGCCGAACACCTGAGGAAGAGGGGTCCCCTTCCGTTCTTCTTGGGCCTTTCGCTTGTTTCGTGGTGACCTTCCCGTGCCGACGCGTGTAGTCTCCGCGTATGACGGACGATTTCCAGCAGGCGCTGCCCGATTTCTCCCACCTGACGCCGGACACGGTCCTGCACCTGGTCGAGCAGTCGCTCGGCCGCCGGTGCTCGAACCTGTGCCGGCCGCTCACCAGCTACATCAACCGCGTCTATGACGTCGAAATGGACGACGGGAGCTGGGTGGTCGTGAAGTTCTACCGGCCCGGCCGCTGGAGCCGCGACGCCTTGCAGGACGAGCAGGATTTCCTCTTCGAGCTCGCCGAGCGCGAGATCCCG
>JAZDKK010000054.1:0-27272 GCA_043803015.1 Verrucomicrobiota bacterium | reverse complement strand
ATCCTTGAAGTAGGCGGAATCCACGAACGGCATATCCGGGATGCCGTGGTGGATCATCCGGATTTTCTCTTCGGGCACGTTGTAGATCGTTTTCAGATATTCGACCATCCGCGGGCTCATGACCACCAACCGGTCCGAGATTTCGGCGAGATCCAGCAGCACCTTGCGCTGATCCAGGTTCGGCTCCGCAAGTACCGTGTGCAGCGTGGTTACCACAGGCGTGCGCACCTGCCGGAGCAGAGGAATCAGGTAGCGGCCTGCGCGGCCACCGAAGATGCCGTACTCGTGTTGGACGCACAGCACGTCCGGTTGGTTGACGATGATAAAGTCGGCGGCCAGGTCGTATTCCTCGCGGCGCTCCTGATCAATTTCCATCCGGACCCGCGGGGGATACTCGTAGCCTTCGGGCCGGTCGTTCATGGCCACGGCGAAACATTCCACGTTGGCATTGACCTGCGATACCGCCTCGCAGAGATCGGTCATGAACGTCGCAATACCGCAATGCCGAGGCAAATAATTCCCCAGGAACGCGACTCTCTTGAGCTGTTCGGAAGCCATGACTCGTTGCTTCTCCCGTCTTTCGGACTCTATTCTACCCGATGAACGCGCAGCATCAAGGTCAACCGACGTGCCTCAATCACAATGTCTTGAGAGGACTTCGAACTTGAGCTCCCGGCCGGCTCTCCCGCCCCCTCCAACAAATGCGCTTGAACAACCGCCGGAGTTTTCGTTCCCTAACTCTCGCATGAAGAGGACTGGACCGGCCCCAAAACGGCGACTGCTGATGTTCGATCTGGACGGGACGCTGATCGATTCCGGCCGGGACATCTGCACCGCTGTGAACCTGCTGAGGAAGGATTACGGGCTGCCGCCCCTGCCCTGCCGCACCGTGGTGAGCTATGTCGGCGACGGGCTCCACGTGCTCGTGGCGCGCTCGCTCCGCGGCCACCGGATCGACACAGAGGAAGCCACGAGACGGGGCGGGGCGCACTACCGGAAGCACCTGTTCGACCACACCGTGCTCTACCCCGGCGTGTCCGACGGCCTTCGCCGGCTGCACAAGGCCGGCTGGCGGCTGGCCCTGATCAGCAACAAGCCCGCCAGGGCATGCCGGAAGATCCTGAGGCATTTCGGGATCGAGCGACTCTTTTCCTGCGTGCTCGGGGGCGGCGATACGAAGCACCTCAAGCCGCACCCGGAGCCGCTGATCGTGACCATGAAGCGGTTGAAGGTGTCGCGGGAGGGGTCCTGGATGATCGGCGACCATAAGACCGACCTCGCCGCCGCGCGCCGCGCCGGCATCCGCAGCGTCTTCGTGACCTACGGCATCGGGGAGTTGGGCCGGGAGAGGCCGACGTTGCGGTTCGGCTCTTTCAGAGCGTTTGTGGACCGCTTCGTCGAGGTTGAAAATGCCCCGCGAATCGGGTAGATATCCATCAGCATGAGTAAGCTGGCAAAGGCAGACATATTGAGTCTGAGCGTTCCGGAGCGCATTCAGCTCGTCGAAGACATTTGGGACAGCATCGCCGAGGTCCCTGAGGCCATTCCTCTGACGGAGGAAGAGAAGGTGGAGTTGGACCGGCGACTCGACGCATACCACGCGAAGCCCAACGAAGGTTCGCCCTGGGGGATGGTCCGGGAACGGATCCGGAAACGGGCATGAGTCGGGTCGCGGTCATCCGACCGGAGGCCGAGGCTGAACTGACCGAGGCCTTTGACTGGTATGAGGACCGACTCCCTGGACTGGGCGCCGAGTTTCTCCTGTCGGTCGACGCCGCTCTCCATGTAGTGGCGCGCAATCCTGAGCAGTATCCGTTGGTCCACAAGAGCGTGCGTCGCGCGCTCACCCGCCGTTTCCCCTACGGGGATATTCTTCGTCGCCGAAGAAAAGCGGATCGTTGTCCCGGCTGTCTTTCATGCCAAGCGCAACCCGGAGCGTTGGCGGGAGAGAGCCTGACCCCGCGTCGGACCTCCTGTCCGCCACCCGCCGCGCCGGCATCCGCAGCGTCTTCCTGACCTACGGCATCGGGGAGCTGGGCAGCGAGAAGCCCACGAAGGTGTTCCGGTCGTTCAAGGCGCTGACGGGCTTCCTTATGGGTCGCCGGTAGGAACGGCTACAACAACTTGCCACGAGACGTCCCCTTGGGCTAAGGTCGAAATGCCATGCGTACGCGATGGATTGCCGTTTTCCTGCTTGCTGCCATGCCGACGGCAGCCGTGCCGGACGTCGGCGCCGACGTCCCCGTGGCGCCCGTTCCCGCCATCAATTACCTCGGCTGGACCAACGCGTACGTTCTGCAAACTCCTGCGCTGGAAGTGGTTGTGGTTCCGTGCATCGGGCGCATTGCGCAGATACGGTACAGGGGGGGTGAGAATCTCCTCCGGCTCGATCCCGGGCTGGCGGGCCGCGTGCCGGACGGAAAGGAATCCTGGCTCAACTTCGGCGGCGACTGGCTCTGGCCCGTCGCCCAGTCTCGCTGGAAAGACATCTGGGGTTCCGATTGGCCGCCCCCGGCCGCCCTGGCCGACCGGCCGTGGGACGGCACGGCCTGGAAGGACGCCGATGGGGCCTCGTGCTGTCTTATGAGCCGGGAGTACGGCGCGCCGGTGAACCTCAGGGTCAGCCGGCTCATCAAGCTGGACCGCGAGGCGCCGTTCTTCACCATTCGCCAGCGGATCGAGCGCACCGCCGCCTCCGACGTGCCGGTCGTGCTGTGGAACATCACGCAGATTGCCGGCGCGGCCCGCTTGGTCCTGCCGCGGGATCCCGAATCGGCGCTCGAAAGAGGCATCAGGGCCCTGCTCTTCGGCCTCCCGGGCAACACGCAGCTGACCGAATGCGCCCGGGCCACCGTGTACGATGCGAGGACGGGCGAGCACAAGCTCTGTTCGGATTCCCACCGCGCGTGGATCGCGGCACAGAAAGGCGACACCCTCGTGGTCGAGCACGCGGCGGAGGAGAACGTGAAAGGTTCCCATCCGGACGGGGGATGCACGGTCGAGATGTACTCCAACGCCGGCCTCGGTTACTCCGAGATCGAGACGCTGAGCGTGGAAAGCAACATCCTGCCCGGCGAGAGTCTCCAGAACACCATCTCCATCCACTTCGCGACCGCCACGAACGTCCTGACCGACTGCGAACTGGCGGACGTGGTGGGCGCCCTGCTGGGCGAGGAAACCGGCAAGCCTCCCGCGGCTCCGCCGGCCGAGTAGAGCCCCCTTCATGCGGGTCCCTCCGTGCGGCTGATGTCAGGGCGCGGGGTTTGTCATCCCGATGGCGCGCGGCGCGACAGAGGGATCTCTCTGTTACGGGTTGGGTTGAGAGAGAGATTCCTCGTCACGCGCGGCGCGTGACTCGGAATGACGAGGTGCCGTGGTAGAGCCCGCTTCATGCGGGCTGTCGTAGCCCGGATAAACCGGGCTCTACGGAGGGGACCGGGGTGAGGGTGGCTCAGTGGGTTTCCAGCCACTGGCGGACGGCCGGGGCGGAGGGATCGCTGGGCGCCAGCTCCAGGAATTTCTCGTAGTGCTGCCGGGCCAGGCCGGCCGTGTCGGGGTCATCCGCGTAGATCATGCCCAGGAGGAAGTGCGCGGGCGCGTGATCCGGACGCACTTTGAGCAGCGCGGCCAGCTGTTCCACGGCCGCCCCCTGCTCCTTCAGTTCGCGGTGGATGAGTCCCAGGTTGTACCGCGCGGCCACCATGTCCGGCCGGATGGCTATGGCCCGCTGGTACGCGTCCTTTGCGAGATCGTAGTCGCGCTTGGCCGAGTAGACCGCCGCCAGGTTGAAGAACGCCGTGGCGAAGGTGTCGTCGTTTTCTATCGCCCGGATGTAGTAGTAGATCGCCCGCTCCCAATCCTCCTGCTGTTGGTACAGCGTGCCCCGGTTGTAAGCCTGCACCGCCGCGTGCGTGTTGCGGACGACCGGCCTCTTGAACCGGATCCGGCGCGCCGGCGGACGTTCCGGCGACGGCTCCTGGGCGGCGGGCGCCGCGGTCACGAGGGGCTGTTCGGCCGGAGCCGCGGCGGGCACCGCAGGTTGAGCCGGCACCGAGGGCTCGACAGCCCCCGCCTGCGGTGACGGCGCCAGAATCTTCAGCCGCTCCCTCACCTTCAGCACGCGCGGGTCGCCCGGGAAGCGTTTCTCGAATTCCCGGTAGCTGTGCGCCGCCTTCTCGGCGATCTGCATCTGCTGGTCGTAGAGCGAGGCCAGGGCCCAGTACACATCGGCGTTGTTCGGCTCGAGCTGGACCGCCTCCTTCAGCGCGACGAGCGCCGCGTCGGACTCGCCGGTCCGGACCGCCGCGTCCGCGATCCCGAGGTAGGCCGGCGCGAACTTGCGGTCGAGCACGATGGCCTGCTTGAACGAGTTGAGCGCCGCGTCGTTCTGCCCCCGGTCGTAGAGGAAACGGCCCAGCGCGTGGTGGGCGCGCGCCTGGTCCGTGGCCAGCTTCACGCCCTCGCGCAGGGCCTTTTCCTGCAAGGCGGCGTCCTGGGCGCGCTCGCCCTTGCCGGCCGCTTCCAGGCACAGGTCCAAGGCCGCCTGCACGCGGTTCTTCGCCGCCTCCGCCCTGGCTTGGTTCAGGAGATCGTCCGCCGTCCGGGCCTTGGGCTGCGGCTGGGCGGGCGGCGCGGCAGGCCGTTCCGGTTTCCGCTCGGGCGCGGTGGGCTCGATCGCGGCCGGCACGGGGGGAAGCTTCGGTGCCGGCACCGCCGGCGCAAGATCCTCCACCGCCTTTCGGGCGTATTCCGCGTGCGGGTCCTCGCCGGCCGCGTCCAGGTACTTCCTGAAGTGCGCGAGCGCCTGCTCCTTGTCCTTGACGTCCTTCTGGTACAGCACGCCGAGATCGAACAACGCCGGGGCGTAGTCCGGTTTGCTCTCGAGCGCCTGCATCAGGTAGAACGCGGCCCGGTCCTTGACGCCGGCCTCGCGTTCCGCCACGGCGAGCGCGGTCAGGATCCGCGGCGAGCGCGGCGCGCGCGCCAGGGCACTGATCAGCGCGCGGCGGGCGTCATCCCACCGGCCGGCGCGGGCATGGATCCAGCCCAGGTATTCGAGGGCGCGGGGGTCGGCGGTATCCAGCCGGGAGGCCTCCTCGAAAAAGGCGATCGCGCGCGGCAGATCGCCGCTCTCCAGCAGGATCACGGCCAGGTTGTACGCCGGGTCCGGCAGCGAGGGATCCAGCCGGCGGCTGTTCTCGAAGGCCTCCTTGGCGCTCTCGATCTGCTCGAGCCGGTACGAGGCCAGCCCGACGTAGTTGTACGCGGCGGCATTGGCGTCGCTGCCCGGGCGCTTCGTGACGGACTTCTCCATCAGCGCCTTCGCGCGGACGTAGTGGCCGCGTTCGATCTCGCGGACCCCGTTCCGGAACTCCCGATCGCCCGGCGGACCGCCGCAGCCGATGGCCAGGGCCAGGCCGCACAGGCCGGCGAAGAAGAAGAGAATGACTGTTCTACGCATCTGAGCCTCAAGAAACCATGACTAATGACGAAGCACGAATGTCGAATCAATGACTAAATGTTCCCATGACGCGGGAGAGACCGCCTTGCCCTGTCACGCCCGTCGTCGCTCCCTTACCCCACCCATACCTCCCGTTCGCGCGGGCCGTCGAACTCGCAGAGAAAAATGCCCTGCCAGGTCCCCAGACGGAGGCAGCCGCCGGACACCAGCACACGGACCGACGAGCCCATCAGGCTTGATTTCACATGGGCCGCCGCATTACCCTCGTCGTGCGCGTAGCCGCCGCTCCACGGGACGAGGCGGTCGAGGACGGCCTGCAGGTCCCGGACCACGTCCGGGTCCGCGTGTTCGTTGATGGTGATCCCGGCCGTGGTATGCGGCACGAACACCGTTGCCGTGCCGTCGCGGAGGCCCAGATCCTCCACCGCGGCCTGCACCTGGCGCGTGATGTCAACGAATTGCGTGCGCCCGTGGGTGCGGATAGCTATTTGTTTCATGATCCGCGTATTATATATGGTTAGCGGCCAACTGCACTCAAGAAGGAGCCGGGACATGCCAGCCGAAAGGACAGAAAGGAGGGATCGCTCATGACCGTGCTGGTGATGGGCGCGGCCTTCCTGGTCCTGCTGTGCTGCTCGGCCTTCTTCTCGTGCACCGAGACCGCGTTCTTCTCGCTCAACCCGCTGAACCTCCGGCGCATCAGCCAGGCGGACTCGGCGGCAGGGACGCGCATCCACGACGTCCTGACCCGCCCGACCCAGCTCCTCTCGACGATCCTGATCGGGAACACCATCGTGAACGTCGCCATCGCCGCCCTCGGCTTCGCGCTGGCCGAGCACTTCTTCCCGGCCTACGGCGAAACCATCTCGATCGTCGCGGTGACGATCATCCTCATCATCTTCGGCGAGGCCGGGCCGAAGCGCGTCGGCCTGCTGTTCGCGGAGCAGTTGGCGGTCCTGTTCTCCCCCGTGGTGCTGGTGCTGATCCGGGTCGCCGCGCCGCTGCGGCTCCTCCTGGAGCACATGACCCAGAAGTTCGAGCCCTTCTTCCGTCCGCGCGGCCGCACCCTGAGCGAGGAGGAATTCGAGAGCGTCCTCGAGATGAGCGGCGAGGAGGGCATCCTCAACGCGGACGAACTGGCCATGATCAACGCGATCATCCGCCTGGAGGACCTGAAGGCCAGCAACGTGATGACACCGCGCGTGGACCTGATCGGCCTGGACCTGGGCGACGATGTGGCGGCCGCCCTGCGCCGCGCGCAGGAATGCAAGCGGCGTTTCCTGCTCGCCTACCGCGACCGGATCGACAACGTGGAAGGCTTCCTGGACGTGCGGAAGTTCCTGCTGGACCCCGAGCATAGCCTGCCGGGCGCCATCATCCCGCCGTTATTCGTCCCGCAGAACAGCCCGCTCAGCCAGCTGCTCATCAAGTTCCAGAAGGAGCACCATCGCATCGCCGTGGTCGTGGACGAGTACGGCGGGACGGCGGGCGTCATCACCCGCGGCGACATGCTCGAGGTCATCACCGGCGAGATCTACTCCGAGCTGAACAAGCCGCGTCCCGTGTTCCAGCCGGCGGGCCCCCACCGCAGGCTCGTCGACGCGAACATCAGCCTGGAGGAATTGAACCGCAAGCTGCGCCTGCACCTGCAGGCCCAAGGCGCCGACCGCCTCGCCGGCTGGATCGCCTCGCATGCCGGCCACGTGCCCCGGCAGGACGACGTGGTCGAGGCGCAGAGCTGCCGAGTCACCGTCCTGCAGACCCTCAAGCAGCGCGTCACGCTGGCGCAGATCGAGAAGCTGGAGGCACCCGAATGAACCCGGCCTGGGCCTTCGTGATCCTGCTGGTCTGCCTCATGGCGGCGTGGTTCTTCTCCGGCATCGAGACGGGCCTGATCTCCATCAACCGCCTGCGCCTGCGGCACCTGGTGCGGCGCAGGGTGCCCGGCGCGGACGTCCTGCAGAGTTTCCTCCAGAACCCGGACGTGCTCCTGGGCACCACCCTCGTCGGCACGAACATCGCCATCACGGTGGCGTCCGTCATCGCGGTGAGCCTCGGTACGCAGTGGGCGGGCGCCCGCGGCGGAGTCGTCGCCGATGTCGCAGTGACCCTCGTCCTCGTGGCCTTCTGCGAGTACTTCCCCAAGGCCTGGTTCCAGAGCTTCCCGGCCTCCCGGAGCCTCCCGTTCGCGAACTTGCTCAAGCTCTCGCGCCGGGTGCTGATGCCCATCGGCGAGCCGCTCATGTTCCTGGTCAGGGCGCTGATCCCCGTGGGCCGCGGGGAGCAGGAGAAAGGGCAGCCGTTCATCACGCGCGAAGAGATCATCCACCTCGCCAGCGAGGGAAAGACCAGCGGCATCCTCACGCCGGCCGAGCACCGCATGATCCACGAGGTGATCCAGCTCAAGCTCAAGACCTGCCGGGAGATCATGACCCCGCGGGACCGCGTCGTGTGCGCCCAGCTGGATACGTCCGCGGCGGAACTCGTCAACCTCGCGCGGACCCGGGACGTCAGCCGTTTCCCCGTCTACGACGCGGACCGAAAGTCCTTCACGGGCATCGTGAGCGTCTACGACATCCTCGCGGATGCCAACAGCCGGGACAAGCAGGCCAAGGACTACATGCGGCCGCCCCAGCTCGTGGCCGACTATACGCCCGTGGACCACGTCCTCCCGCGCATGCGCGTCACGCGCCAGCCGATGATCCTCGTCACCGATGACCGTTTCGAGGTCATCGGCGTCGTCACCCTGGAAGACGTGCTCGCGGAAGTGATCGGGTCGCTGTAGGACCTCATCGTTCTCGTTCTCGCTCTCGTCCTCGTCTTAAGGGCTTCGAGCACGAGGACGACGACGAGGACGATCCCGTCTTACCAGAACCCGTAGCTTCCCGTGGCCAGGACGTACAGGCCGAGCAGGAAGTTGGTGACGGCGTGCGCGGCGCACGCGGCCCAGAGGTCCCGGGTGCGGACGGCCAGCCATCCGTAGGCGATGCCGGCGGCGAACCCGACCAGCCACCGGCTGCCGTGCTCCACGCCGAAGGCCAGGGCCACCGCGAGAAACAGGCCGGCGTTCATCCGCCCCAAGTCTATCTGCCAGAACGGCTTCCGCTCCTGGAGCCAGCGGTAGACAAAACCGCGCCAGAAGAATTCCTCGATGGGCGCGATGACCAGGGCGGACCCGGCCAGCCGCACGATCGCCAGCGGCCAGCCGCAGACGTCAGGCGCGTACGGCGTCGCTTTCAGCGGCTCGCCCGCCGCGCGCGAGAACATGATCCACTTCGCGTAGAACGCTTTCCACGCCGGCCAGCGTGCGGCCCAGGCCGACTCCGGAAGAACCCAGATCGCACAAACGCCGGCGCCCACCAGCAGGGCGGGAAGCAGGTTCCTGACCTGGAGCCGCGAGTACCATCGCCACGGCCGCAGGCACGCCAGGAGCCCGAGACACGCGAGGCTGCGCACGGCGTAGTTCCACGCCCCCGGCGGCCACGGAAGATACATCAGCGCCATCCACGCCGCGAACGGCGCCACGTGACTGGCCACGGCTCTGTCTTCTTCCCTCATGCTCGTACCCGGGCCGCGCTATTCGCTTGATCTTCGCGACACCGGAGCGGATACATTATTGGACCCATGGTCGAATTGCCACACCTGAATCTCGAGTCTTTCCCCGAGTGGTCGAAGAAGCTGCGCCGGCCGTTTCACGACCAGTACTACGCCATGTACTCCAGCGTGTTCGGGGGGGTCGTCGCCGATCCCCGCCTCATGCTGGTGCCCGTGGACGACCACATGGTCCACCGCGGCGACGGCGTGTTCGAGACCCTGAAGTTCGTCAACGGCGGCATCTACAACCTCAAGGCCCACCTGGACCGGCTGTGCTCGTCCGCCCGCGGTCTCGCGCTGGCCCTCCCGTGCGGCCCGGAGGACATGGCAGACATCATCGTGCAGACCGCGCGCGTGGCCGGCAAGCGCGAGGGCCTGATCCGGGTGCTCCTGTCCCGCGGCCCCGGCAGCCTCGGCGTGAATCCCTACGACTGCCCCGCCCCGGCGCTGTACGTCGTCGTCTCGGAGTTCAAGAAACCGTTCATGGAACTGCGTCCGGAGGGCGCGAGGGTCAGGACGAGCTCGATGCCCGTCAAGCCGTCGCCGTTCAGCAGCATCAAGAGCGTGAACTACCTCTTCAACGCGCTCATGAAGAAAGAGGCCGTCGATGCGGGCGTGGACTTCGTCGTGTCGTTCGACGAGAAGGGCTTCCTGGCCGAGGCCCCGACGGAGAACGCGGGCATCGTGACCAGCGCCGGCGTCCTGCAGGTGCCGCGGCCCGAACGCATCCTGGCGGGCACGACCATGAACCGCGTGCTGGAGCTGGCCCGGCAGCTCGTGGAGATCGGGCAGCTGGCCCGCACGGAGAGTGCAGGCATCACGAAGGACCGGGTCGTGGAAGCATCCGAGATGCTGATCTTCGGGACGACGCCGGATGTTACGGCCGTGGTCGAGTTCGACGGCAAGCCCGTCGGCAGCGGCCAGCCCGGGCCCGCGTTCCGCGCGCTGAGCCGGCTCCTGCTCGACGACCTCTACCACAACCGGTCGTTGCAGACGCCGATCTTCTGACCCGCCAGATCACCCGCCTTCGCCAAGGTTTACCCGCCGAAGGCGGCGCCTCCGGCGACCAGGGCTTCGGCGGGCAAGCCCTCACCCCGCCCCTCTCCCGCCGGGAGAGGGAGGTAGAGCCCGGTTTATCCGGGCTAGGGTGAGGGTCCCGTGGAGCGCTTCAGGATATCCTCGAGCTCCTTCTCGCCGAGGAGTTTCTTCTCGAGGACCAGCTCGCGAAGGGTCTTCTTCGTCTGGAGGGATTCCTTGACCAGCTCGGCCACCTTGTCATAGCCCAGCTTCGGGTTCAGCACCGTGGCCAGCCCCGCGCTGGTTTCGAAGTACCGCGCGCACACCTCGCGGTTCGCCTCGATCCCGGCCACGCACCGGTCCGCGAGCATCACGCACGTGCGCTGGAGCAGGTGCAGCGACTGGACCAGGTTGTAGCCGATCAGCGGCATGTGCGTGTTGAGCTCCAGCTGGCCGGCGCCGCACGCGATGGCCACCGCGTGGTCCAGGCCGAGCACTTCGATGCACGCCATGGTCGCCGCCTCGCAGAGGCTCGGGTTGACCTTCCCGGGCATGATGGACGACCCCGCCTCGACCGGCGGCAGCGCGATCTCGTTGAAGCCCGTGTTCGGCCCGGAGCTCAGCAGGCGGAGATCGTTGCAGATCTTGATCAGGTCCAGCGCCAACAGCTTCAGCGCCGAGGACAGATCCGCCAGGTCGGTCATGAACTGGGTGATCTCGATGCCGTTCTCGGCGACGCGGTAGGGCCTGGCCGTGATCGCCTTGAGCTCGCGCAGGATCGCGGGCCGGAATTCCTTCTTCGTGTTGATGCCCGTCCCGATCGCGTTGCCGCCGATGCCCAGCTCGAGGAGCTTTTCGGCGGCCTGCTCCACGCGGTGCACATCCTTCTCCAGCGCCCGCGCGTACGCGGCGAACTCCTGGCCCAGCGTCACCGGCACGGCGTCGCGCAAGTGCGTGCGCCCGCTCTTGATCACGTCGGCGAATTCCTTGGCCTTGTGCGCGAGCTGGCCGACGAGCTTCCGGAGCCCAGCCAGCAGCGGCTCGGATAGCTCGACCGCCGCGATCTTGATGGCCGAGGGAAAGACGTTGTTGGTGGACTGACCCCAGTTGACGTGGTCGTTCGGGTGGACCAGCTTCCGGTCCCCGCGCTTGCCGCCCAGCACCTCGCAGGCGATGTTGGCAATCACCTCGTTGACGTTCATGTTGGACGAGGTGCCGGAACCCGCCTGGAAAACATCCACGGGAAACTGCGCATCGAACTCCCCCGTCAACACGCGGCGGCAGGCCGTCACGATCGCCTCCGCCTTGTCGGCCGGAAGAACGCCCAGGGCCTGGTTGGCCTTGGCACAGGCCCACTTCAGCTGGACCATGGCGTAGATGATCTCGCGCGGCAGCCGCTCGCCGGCCACCCCGAAGTTCTCGATCGACCGCGCCGTGTGGACGCCGTAGTACGCGTCAGCCGGAACCTGTTTCTCGCCCAGCGAATCCTTTTCCGTTCTCATGCGCAATCCCCTGTGTGGCCGGGGGTTATCCTACAGAAGAACGGGGGCGCCGCAAGAAAGAATGATTTGCGCGGCCGTCGCCGTTGGGCGTAGCCTGTTCCGGGTTTTCACGGGAGAGCAGGAGGGCGAATCCATGCAGAAGCGAACATCCCTGGAGAAAGCGAGCGCGCGGAAGTACCCGGAGCCCGTCGTGCTGGTGACCACGCGCAGCCCTCAGGGGAAGTACAACGTGATGGCCGTCGGCTGGACGACGACCGTGTCGTACGAGCCGCGCATGATCCTGCTCGGCATCGACGAGGCGGCGTACACCTACGAGCTGATCCGCAAGACCAAGCAGTTCGTGGTGGCGCTGCCGAGCACGCGGCTCGCGCGCGCCGTGCTCCACGCGGGAACCCGTCACGGCCACAAGATCGAGAAGCTCGCGGAGTGCCGTCTCGCCACCCAGCCGGCCAGCAAGGTCAAGGCTCCCCTGCTCCGCGACGCCGTGGCGAACTTCGAATGCAAGCTCGTCACGATCGCCAGGCCCGGCGACTGCCCGCTCATCGTCGGCCGGATCGTCGCCGCGCATGAGAACAAGGACAAGAAGCTGAAGAGGTTGTACTACTGGTGGAAGAAGAAGTTTGTTCTGAAAGGCGTGAGGTAGTTATTCGTTATTCGTTATTTGTTATTCGTTCTCTGTGGCTGTCGGCTCTTCCGAATAACTAATAACGGATAACAGATAACCGGCCGTTCTACCCACCAAACAGATTCAGCTGGCCCGGATCGTCCTTCGCCTTCCGCCCGCCGTGCTTCGCGATCTTCGGCTGGCCGCCTTCGCCGAATTCCCCTTCCTCGAGGTTGGCCAGGATCTCCTTGGCGCGGTCGATGACCTCGGGAGGCAGGCCGGCCAGGCGGGCCACCTGGATGCCGTAGCTCTTGTCCGACGCGCCCGGCACGATCTTCCGCAGGAAGGCGATCTGGTCGTTCTTCTCGCGCACCAGCACGTTGTAGTTCTTCACGCCCGGCATCGTCAGCGCCAGGTCCGTGAGCTCGTGGTAGTGCGTCGCGAACAGCGTCTTGGCCTTCACCCGGTCGTTGTTGTGCAGGAACTCCGCCACGGCCCACGCAATGCTGATCCCGTCGAACGTGCTCGTGCCGCGGCCGATCTCGTCGAGCACGATCAGGCTCCGCCCGGTGGCGTTGTTCAGGATGTTGGCCGTTTCCTGCATCTCGACCATGAACGTGCTGCGGCCCCGCACCAGGTCGTCGCTCGCGCCGACGCGCGTGAAGACGCGGTCCACGACGGCGATCTCGGCCTCGCCGGCGGGGACAAACGAGCCCATCTGCGCCAGGATCACGATGAGCGCCACCTGCCGGATGTAGGTGGACTTCCCCGCCATGTTCGGGCCGGTGATGATGATCAGCTGGTTCTCCAGCCCGTCGAGCAGGGTGTCGTTCGGCACGAAGCGCTCCGCCTCCGGCATCTGCTCGATGACGGGGTGCCGGCCGTCCTTGACCCGGATCACCGACCCCGAGGTCACCGCCGGCCGCACGTAGCCGAGCGCCAGCGCGCGCTCCGCCAGCGCCGCGAGGACATCGAGGCGGGCGATCGCGTCGGCCGACTGCTGGATGAGCGCGGTCTCCTTGACCGCCGCCGCGCGCACCTCGAGGAACAGCTCGTACTCGAGCTCGAGCGAACGCTCCTGCGCGCCCAGGATCTTGTTCTCGTGGTCCTTGAGCTCCGGCGTGATGAAACGCTCCGCGTTGACGAGCGTCTGCTTGCGCACGTAGTCGGGCGGAACGTCGCCCAGGTTCGCTTTTGTGACCTCGATGTAGTAGCCGAACACCTTGTTGTGGCGGACTTTGAGCGACTTGATCCCCGTCCGCTCCTGCTCGCGCGCCTGGAACTCCGCGAGCCACTGGCGGCCCTGGGTCGCGGCGTCCTTCAGTTCGTCCAGCTCCCGGTGGTAGCCCTTCCGGATGATCCCGCCTTCGCGGATCGTGATGGGCGGCTCGTCCACGATGGCCCGGCCGATCAGCTCCACCAGCGCCGGAAGGGGCGTGACCGCCTCGGCCATCGAGGCCAGCAGGGAGACGGGATGCCCCTGCAGCTTCTTTCTGAGGCCGGGCAGGTTCGCAAGGGAAACCTCCAGGGCCTTCAGGTCGCGGCCGTTTCCGCTCCCGGCGCCGAGCCGTGCGATCAGCCGCTCCAGGTCCTTGACCTGGGCCAGCGCGTCGCGCAGGTCGCCGAGCAGGCCGCGGTTTTTCGCCAGGGCCTCGACCGCGTCGTGGCGCCGGCCGATCTCCTGGAGGTCCGTCAGCGGGCGCAGCAGCCAGTCGCGGAGCAGCCGCCCGCCCATCGCGGTCTTCGTCGCGTCCAGCACGCGAAGCAGGGTGGCGGGCAATCCCGTGCGCCCGGGACTTCGCGAGGCCACCAGGTCGAGGTTCGACACGGTCGCCTCGTCGAGCAGCATGTAGCTCGACGGGTTCCTGACCTGGATCCGGCGGACGTGCCCGACCTGCCGGCGGAGTTTCTGGGTCACGTAGTGGAGGACCGCGCCGGCGGCGCCGAGGCCGGCGGTGCGCCCGTCACAGCCGAACCCGGCCAGCGACTGCACGTGGAAGTGCCGGACCAGCAGGTCGCGCGCCGCGTCGTACTCAAAGGTCCAGTCGTCGTGCGGGCTGAGCATCGTGGGGGCCGAGGTCTGCAGCAGGGCCGCGAAGACCGGGTCGTCGCGGCGTTCCTCCGGCACCACGCACTCCGCGGGCGCGTACCGGACCAGGTTCTCCTGCAGGGCCGACGGGTCTGCGCTCTCCTCGATCCAGAACGTGCCGGTCGAGAGGTCCAGCAGGGCCAGCCCGAAGACCCCACCCGCCTGGCAGAGCCCGGCGAGGTAGTTGTTGCGGTTGGACTCGAGGACGTTTTCCTCGAGCACGGTGCCGGGCGTGACCACGCGCGTGATCTCGCGGCGCACGATGCCGCGCGCCGTGGCGGGGTCTTCCACTTGGTCGCAGATGGCGACCTTCTTGCCCGCCCGGATCAGCTTGGCCAGGTAGACGTCGGCCGCGTGGTACGGCACGCCGCACATGGGCACGCCCTGGCGCTTGGTCAGGGCGATGTCGAGGATCTGCGACGCCTCCTTCGCGTCGTCGAAGAACATCTCGTAGAAGTCGCCGAGGCGGAAGAAGAGGAGGGTGTCCGGCGAGACCTCGCCCTTGATGCGCCGGTACTGCCCCATCATGGGTGTGGTCTGGTCCGTCATGCTTCCCGCTCGCTCCGAGACGCTGTCCGCGGAAAGAGCATGGTAACGGAAAGAGGTGGTGTTGTCACCCTTGGGGGGGGGCAAGACACGAAGGGGCCGACCAGGAAAAGTTCGGGCGGGTTAGAATTGCCGCAGGCCGTCTTCGTCCATCAGGTCCTGGGACGGGGGCGCCTCTTCCGCCTCTTCTTCCTTCTCGGGTTCCCCTTCTTCCTCTACGGCGTCACCCAGGTTCCTGGTGTCGTCGAAATCGGACTTCTCCTCGTCTTCATCCTCGTCGTGATCCGAGCAGTCGGGGCAGACGGTCGACTTGGGCAGGCAGATGCGGCAGAACTCCGTGCCGCACATGGTGCACTCCTTCATGTGCTCGTCGCCATGAATGGGGCAGCCCTGCCCCATGTTGATGGTGCTGCTCTCCTCATTCACAGGCATCGGTCAACCTCCATGGCGTTTCGCAACGGGTGCCTGGCCGGGGAGCCGGCCGCGACCGTCAGATACATATACCCATCCAGGGGATTCCGTACAGGTCTCAAATGCCGGATTCTCAGGCCTGCCGAGGGCGCACGGCACACTCCTACGCCTCGTCTTCCCCCAGTTCGACGTTCCAGTAGACCAGGTCCAGGAAATGCCGCCAGCTGTGGTCGGCTGTCTTGATGAACTGCACTTCGACGAAAGGCCGCCAGCGCGGTTTCTTCGGCTTGCGGATGAGCCGCATGCCGGTCTCCTCGGGCAGCCGGTGCCCTTTCCGCCGGTTGCAGTCCAGGCAGCTGCACACCACGTTGGCCCAGGTGGTCAGTCCCCCCCGGTGCCGCGGGACCACATGATCGATGTTCAGGTCCTTGCGGTCGAACTTCCGGCCGCAGTACTGGCAGGTGTTCTTGTCGCGCTCGAACACGTTGTGCCGGGTGAACTTGACTTCCTTGTTCGGCAGCCGGTCGAAGAACAGGAGCAGGATGATTCGCGGGACCCGGATCCGGAGGGAGATGGTGCTGACCACCTCGTCCCCGTCGTACTCGGTGGAGAAATCGCACCACTCGTGGAACGAGAAGGTGTTGAAATTGCCGCCGTCCTCGCACACGACCTGCGCGTGCCCGGTGTACAGAAGGGCCAGGGCCCGCTCTGCGGTGCAGACGTTGATCGCCTGCCACAGGCGGTTGAGCACCAGCACCAGATTCTGGGTTGCAGACTCAGCCATGGCACACCTTTGCCGCGCAGGGGCGCAAAATATCACAATTGCCCCGATTTTGTAAAGGACGTGGAAGGTGCGGCCTCCTCCGCCGCGCCGCGGGCCCTCCGGCGAAGGACGCGGCTCGACCGTATGCGGGACGTGATCGGCCGACCGCCGGGCCGGCGCGACGCCACCTCTTCGCCCATGTCCCCGAGCCGTTCGCCGGCTGATCCGGACCGCAACACGCCGGAAAAGCCCCGTGCGCCAGCCTTCCGGCCCTTGATTGATAAGGTTTATCATTTTCCTTGCTTTTGGCCTTCGCTTCTGGTACGGAAGGACCGTCATGCGGGGCGCGCCAGATTTTCCCCGGCTCTCCCGCGGTGGAAAGGAGGCCGGCATGACACGGCGTTGGGTATGGCTCCTGGCCTTCGGCTGGGCGCAGGCGGCGTCCGCTTCCCTCCTCCTCAACGGCGGCTTCGAGAACGGCACCAACGGCTGGACCGTCGCCGGTCCCCCCGTCGGCGCCTACGCCGCGGCGGACGCGTCGAGAAGCGGCACGAAGGGTCTGTACTTCCGGGGCGACGATGCGCTCGCCTCGCCCGCCGTCGTCCGCCAGACCGTGGACGCCGCCGCCGGCACCTACACCTTCGCCGCCTGGGTCCGGCGCGAGAGCAACTACGCGGCAGACGTGAGTTCTCTCCAGATCGAGTGGCTGGACAGCGCGCTGAACGAAGTCCAGCCCCCCGCGGCCCGGGACTTCTCCACGCTCCCGAACGACGGCCTGTGGCACCACCTCTACGTCACCGGCACCTGCAGCAGCTCCGACCTGGCCAAGGTCCGGGTCCGGATGTTCGGGAGCTGGAACCCGAGCGCGGCCGACCCGCGCCGCCTGCAGATCGACGACGTGGAGCTCTACGAAGGGAGCTACACCGGCGCGTGGTTCTCGAACGGCAGCTTCGAGTACACCGGCCCCTGGCGCGGCGCCCAGTGGAACGGATCCCGCGACCTGCTCGGCTGGGGCTCCGGGGGCCAGCTCGGCCAGAACTGGGCGGCGCTCTCGGGTGCGGGCGGGGTGGCGTTCTACTCGTACGACACCAACGCGCCGAGCTGGTCGATCGCCGTGTCGCAGAACGTGTACCCCGTTTCCCCCACCGGGACGTACACCTTCGCCCTCTGGCTCAACCAGGAAACCAACGCCCTCTTCAGCAACGCCGTGCTGAGAATCGAGTGGTACGACTCCACGTTCACCAACAAGGTGCAGGTCGACAGCGTGGCCGCTCCGCCGGTGGCCAGGGACTGGCTCTGGCACGAGTACCATGTCGAAGGAACGGCTACGAATCCCGCGGTGTGCGAGGTCCGTGCGGTCTTCTCCTGCGACTGGAGCTGCCAAACCAACGTGGGAGACGGCCGCGCCACGAAACTGGACAACGCACGGTTCCTGACCGGCGTCTACGACCCGAATCCCGTGCGGACCGACTGGGCCTACCACGCCGCCGAGGGAATCCACCCCAGCGTGGAGAAGGTCCCGGGGACCAACGGGTTCGGCCCGTTCCTCCAGGTGAACTACGCGACCACGACGAACACCCTCTACGCCCTGCTCGATCACCCGAGCGCCGCCCGGTACCCGGAGGAGGACGCGGCCCTGCGCCTCCGGACGGCGTACCTGCATCCGACCAGCGGCGCGTGGATCGTCTCCACCACGGACTTCCGCCAGGTGGATTCGATCAGGCTCGGTGCAGGAACCTTCCATGGCCAGCCGGCCACGGGCACCAGGACCGTGTCCGTCTGGGCGTGCGAGTGGCCGCAACCCCGGGACCCGAACACGGGGCTCGCGTTCACCAACGCTATCCGCGTGCGTTACATTCCCTACGTGGTGACGTCCAACGGCATCATCGTCACCGCCACGAACTACCTCCTCCGGCTCGGCGGCGCGTGGACGAACAACCTCGGCCAGCTCATGTCCACGAACTTCGACGACACGATCGCCTACTACTACGACAACTACAGCTGGACACCACCCTCGGCTCTGACCAACGCCGACTTCGAGTATCCGGCTGCGCCGGGCATCTCCAACTCGGGGTGGTCGTATTGGGGGGCGGCCGGCCGGGAAGACTGGGCGGTGAGGACGGGCAAGTATGGCGGCCTTTTCACGAGCCAGACGAACGGCGATTCGGGCCTCTACCAGGACCTGGCCACCACGGGGGGCACGTACACGTTCACGCTCTGGATCCGGCAGCAGGCGGGTGCGGCGCCGACGAATACCCGCTTGTCCCTCGAATGGTACACGGTCGCCGGCGGCACGATCCGGGTGGATACGCGGGACCTGACCCCCTATCCCCGCGACGCCCGGTGGCATCGCGCCTACGTGACCGGGACCTGCCTGGAGGACACCGTGCACCACGTGCGCGCGCTCTTCGCTTCGCA
Source organism: Verrucomicrobiota bacterium (assembly GCA_043803015.1). Classification (GTDB taxonomy): domain Bacteria; phylum Verrucomicrobiota; class Kiritimatiellia; order CAIQIC01; family JAGNIJ01; genus JAZDKK01. The sequence continues at coordinate 8,867 of JAZDKK010000054.1, read as the reverse complement.
GTGCGGCGGCGGCACGGTCCAGAGCAGCAGCTCCCTGTTCTTCGACGACGCGGAGTTCTACGAAGGCAGTTTCACCAGCCGCCAGGAGTTCACCAACGGAGGGTTCGAGCAGGGCACCAACGGACTTTTTGCGAGCCACTGGGATGCGTCCGACGAGCTGCTGGCGGGGCGCGACGACTGGGCGGGGCGCACCAACAACTGGGGCGGTTCGTTCCGCGGCTGGTACAAGACCGAGCCGGAATACCAGGCTTCGCTGAGCCAGCCCCTCCATCTTGCCCCGGGCACCTACGCCTTCGGCGCGTGGCTCCAGCGCGAGGCCAACATCCTCGTGACGAACATCGAGCTGCGCATCGAGTGGTACGATGTCTCGCTGACCAACAAGGTCCAGCCGGACACGGTGCGCACCGTCGTCCTCGCCAACGCGTGGCAGTGGTACGAGAACGTCGTCACCGGCTCCTGCTTCAGCCCGGCTCTCTATGAGGTGCGGCCCTCCGTCGTCGCGCAGTGGCGGAGGAACCTGGCGGCCTCGGATCAACTCGCGATGAAGGCGGATGACTGCGCGTTCTCGCTCGTGATGTCGATGAGCGAGGATTCCGACGCGGACGGGACGCCCGATTGGTGGGAGATGCTTCACTTCAACAACCTGACCGCGTCGGGTGTGGGCAGCAACTACGACGAAGACGCGGCCACGGACTTCGAGGAATCCGTGGCCGACACGCAGCCGACGAATGCCGCGTCCGTCTTCACGAACCGGATCGTCTCCGCGGCGAACCGCGGGGCCACGATGCGGCTGACGGCCGGCCCGCCCACCTCGCCCTCCCGCGTCTACGACGTCTGGTGCTGCACGAACCTCGAGGCCGGCGGGTGGACGCCTGTCGGATTGAACCAGCCGGGCATCGACCAGACCACCGCCGTCACCATGACGGTAACGAACACGCTGGAGATGCGGTTCTACCGCACAGGGGTAAGATGGCCGTAGGGCCGGGCGGCCCGGCGTTCATTCAGTAGACGATGCACTGGCCGTTGGTCGTCGTTTCCAGGATGGCGCGATCGTTGTCCTTGTCCCGGATGGTCACGGCGCTGTCGCCCCGTACGGACATCGAGATCCCGGCCCTCTGGATGGTGCAGTAGTAACCGAGCTGAATGGCGAGCTGGCGCTGGGCATCCAGGTCCAGCGACCGCCACCTGGCTGCGTCCACGTACGCCGCGCGTGTCCCGGGATCGACGGAGGTCACCACTCCTTCCGCCAGGATGTTCGTCACGACGGCGACCGTCTGCTCGTTCAGGGCTCGCTGTTGCGCCCGTTGAGCCTCTCGGATCCGGGCGTCGGTTTCCTGCTCCGCCTTGATCTCGCTCGCAGACCGGACGACTTTCGCCGGCGGCGGAGCTGGCGGCGGGGTCTCGGGCGTCGGCGTGACAGAGACCGCGGGACTTCTCCTCAGGCGTCCGACAACAAGGAGTGCGGCACAGAGCACCACGATACCCGCCACGACCTTGAAGGCTCCGGACCGGAGGAAGGGCTTTCCATCTTGGTTGTTCATCGTGTACACCTCGCCGGGAACATCGCTCTACAACATGCCGCCTATCGTAGCTGCTCTCGCGCAGGTTGGCACGGTTATACATGCCCCCCTGGCCGCATACGCAACAGGGCCGCCCTTTTTGTTTGAGACTTTTTGGCACATCTGCCACTATCCGGCGTTCGGACAAGAGGGACATTTTTCGCCATGAAGTCGGCGTTCCTGGACAAGCTGATCAACAGGCTGGACCGCATGGACCCGGGCAGCCTGCAGACGCAGTTCCTGCGGCTGGCGCAGGACAAGGGCCTGCTCGAGACGCTGTTCAACGCGATCCGCGAGGGCGTCCTCGTACTGGACGGCAACGGCCGCATCACCTACTCGAACCGCGCGGTCGAGAAACTGCTCGGCCTGCCCCCCAACGCCATCGGCCAGCCGATCCGCCGTTTCCTCCGCGACATCGAGTGGGACAAACTCCTGAAGTTCGACGAGAAGGAATGGTCGCGGCTCGTCAGCCGCGAGATCGAGATCACCTACCCCGAGCGCCGCTTCGTGGACTTCTACGTCGTGCCGCTTTCGGCCGCCACGCCCGAAGAGGAAGGCGCCGTCGTCATCCTGCGCGACACCACCCGCGACCACGAGCACGAGGCCAAGACCATCGAGTCCGAACGGCTGAACGCCCTCACGCTTCTCGCCGCCGGCGTGGCGCACGAGATCGGCAACCCTCTCAACTCGCTCAACATCCACCTCCAGCTCATCGACCGCGAGCTGGACGGCCTGGCGCCGGCGAAGCGGCAGGGCCTCCAGGAGCTCCTCGACGTGGCCAAGAAGGAAGTCGGGCGGCTCGACCAGATCATCACCCAGTTCCTGCGCGCGATACGGCCCACGCGGCCCAGCTTCGAGCGCGCTTCCGTCAGGGACGTCCTCGACGAGACCCTCGAGTTCCTGAAGCACGAGATCAAGGACCGCGACGTGCTCGTCGAAGTGGAGGCGCCCGGGGACCTCCCCACCGCGCATGTGGATCCCGCGCAGATCAAGCAGGCGTTCTTCAACATCATCCGGAATGCCATCCAGGCCATGACGAACGGCGGACTGCTGAAGATCACGCTCGCCAGCAACGACCGGTTCGTGAGCATCGCATTCAAGGACACCGGTCCCGGCATCCCGCCGGAGGAGCTGAGCCACATCTTCGAGCCCTACCACACGACCAAGCACGAGGGCACAGGCCTGGGGCTGATGATCGTCCAGCGGATCGTGCGGGACCACGGCGGCCAGATCGAAGTCCACAGCGAGCCCCGCACCGGGACCACGTTCACCCTCCTCCTGCCGCGCGACGAGCAGCGGGTCCGGCTCCTGAAGGCTCACCGCCCGTCGGGCGCCACGCACCACGGAGTCCGCGCATGAAGAAGAAGCCCGTCATCCTGATCGTGGACGATGAGAAGAACACGCGCGAGGGCCTGGCCCGCGCCCTGGGCCGGGGCTACGACGTCCTCCTGGCCGAGAGCGGGCCACGCGCGCTGAACGTGCTCGGCGAGAACGCGGTGGACGTCCTGCTGAGCGACGTCCGCATGTCCGGCATGGACGGCCTGACCCTGATGCAGCGCGCGCTGGCCCGCACGCCCGCGCCCGTGTGCATCCTGCTCACCGCGTACGGGACCATCGAGACGGCGGTCGAGGCCATGAAGCGCGGGGCGTACGACTTCCTCACCAAGCCGGTGCACCTGGACCGGCTGGAACTCCTCCTCCAGCGCGCCCTGCGCGAGCGCGACATGGAAACGGAGAACCGGCAGCTCCACCAGCAGCTCGACGCCCGGTTCGGCCTGGAGCAGATCGTCGGGCAGTCCATCCCCATGCAGGAGGTGTTCGACACGATCCGGCAGGTCGCACCGACCCGTGCCACCGTCCTGATCCAGGGCGAGAGCGGCACCGGCAAGGAACTGGTGGCCCACGCGATCCACCGGCTCAGCGCGCAGGCCCACGGCCCCTTCATCCCTGTGCACTGCGCGGCGCTGTCGCAGAACCTGCTCGAGAGCGAGCTCTTCGGCCACGAGAAGGGCGCCTTCACGGGCGCCGTGGAGCGGCGGCGCGGCCGGTTCGAGCTGGCCGACGGGGGCACGCTGTTCCTCGACGAAGTCGCCGAGATCGACCCCGGCACCCAGGTGAAGATCCTGCGCGTCCTCGAGGAGCGCAAGTTCGAGCGCGTCGGCGGACAGGAAACGGTCGAGGTGGATGTCCGGCTGATCGCGGCCACCAACCGCGATCTCAAGAAGCTCGTGGAGGAGGGCAAGTTCCGCGAGGACCTTTTCTACCGGCTCTACGTGGTGGTCATCCACATCCCCCCGCTCCGCGACCGCCGCGAGGACATCCCCATGCTGCTCCAGCACTTCCTCCAGGAACTCCTGCGCGAGAACCAGAAGAAGATCGAGGGCATCACGCCCGAGGCGCTGGATATCCTGACCTCGTACCCGTGGCCGGGCAACGTCCGCGAGCTCCGGAACGTCATGGAGCGGATGGTCGTGCTGAGCCGGGGCGACAAGCTCACGGTCCGCGACATCCCGGCCGGCGTCAGGGACAGCGCCCAGCACCGCGGCGCGGCCCTGCCGCGCGGCGGCGTGTCGCTCGAGGAAGCCGAGAAGCAGCTCATCCTCAATGCCCTGCAGGCTCACGGGGGCAACCGGACGCAAGCCGCGGCCCAGCTCGGCATCAGCCGGCGCACCCTGCACCGCAAGCTGAACGAGTACGGGCTGCGCGACCGCGAGCCGGGAGCGCCCGGTCCCTGACGAACCGGACGCCCGTCCGCCCCTATTTCCGAATTGCGGACCCCACGCGCAGAACGTAGTATGCGCACTCGAACACACCGCGCGTCGAGGAACCATGGCCAAGCCGTTTGAGTCCAAGATCCAGAACCTGGTCTACAACGTCGACGTCGGCGTCGGCCTGCGCCTGATCAAGGGCGGACTCTACGTCCTAGTCATCTTCATCGTGATGCTCGTCTACACCGCCACGCAGTTCCGCGGACTCAAGGATGCCGAGGCCATGGACTACGCGCAGATCGCGCGCAACCTCGCCCTGCACGGCCGCTTCACCACGCAGTGCATCCGGCCGGCGAGCATCTGGTGCCTCATCGAGAAGTCGCCGCGGCACAACCCGATGATGAGCCAGCACCCCGACATCCTGCATCCGCCGCTCTGGCCCGCCGTGCTGGCCGCCGGGTTCCGCGCCGCCAAGTCCACGCTCACCGCCGAGGCCGGCCGCGGCGCCTATCCGCCGGAGCAGTGGGTGATCGTCCCCACCTGCCACCTGTTCACCCTGCTGACGCTCCTGCTGGTGTACCTGCTCGGGCGCCAGCTCTTCGACCCGCGCCTGGCCCTGCTGGCGTCGGTGGTGTTCTTCCTGAGCGACACCGTGTGGAGCGACAGCATCTCCGGGCTCGGCCTTCCGCTGGTCACGTTCCTGGCCACGGCCGCGTTTTACGCGGCCCTCGTCGCGGTCACCAAGCACCAGGAGGGCCTTCCCCGGAAGCAGTGGCTGCTCCCGCTGGTGTTGTGCGTCCTGTTCTGCATCCTGGCGTTCCTGACGCGGTACGGCGCCGCCGTGCTGGCGCCCGCGCTGGCCCTGTACATCGGCGTATCGTTCCGCGAGAAGAGCTGGGCGTGGGCCGGCGCGTTTCTGCTGGTCTTCGCCCTGGGCATATCGCCCTGGCTGGTCCGCAATAAGGTCGTCAGCGGCGGGATCCTCGGCCTGGCCCCGTACACAGCGCTCAACACGTCGGACTCCCCCGACGAAAGCACGTTTGAGCGCGAGCTGGCCCCGTCGGTCACGGCGGGCCGCGTCGTCGGCGACCTGCAGGTCAAGGGCCTGTCGAACTTCGCGAAGTTCTACCAGCAGCAGCTCCGGACCACCGGCGACGGCCTCTTCATCTGCCTGTTCCTGACCGCCTTCCTGTACCGGTTTGTCAGGTCACCCGTGCACGCCCTGCGCTGGTGCGCGGCGCTGGCCATGGGCCTGCTCCTCGTCATCGCCAGCCTCTTCGGCGACGCCACCATCCGCCTCCTCCACATGTTCTGGCCCCTGATCATCGTGTACGGGCTCGGCTTCTACTTCATCCTGCTGGAACGGCTCCAGCTCCGCCTGCGCCTGTTCAACCTGGCCACCACCACGGCGATCATCGTCCTGGGTGCCCTGCCGTTCATCCTGACCATGCTGCCGCCGCGGGCCGGGATCCCCTACCCGCCCTATTTCCCGCCGTTCATCTCGCACGTCAGCAAGCTGATGGACCCGGACGAGCTGATCTGCACGGACATGCCCTGGGCCACCGCCTGGTACGGCAACCGCACGTCGCTGCTGCTCCCCTCGACCATCGACGAGTTCTACGAGATCAACGACTACAACAAGCGCATCAGCGGCCTGTACTTCACGACGATCACCCGGAACAAGCCCTTCGTGCGCGGCCTCGTGAGCGGACCGGAGCGCTCGTGGTTCCCGCTGCTCGAGGGGCGCATGCCCCCCGACTTCCCGCTGACGCAGGGATTCCCGATCAACAACATGGATCAGATCTTTCTGACCGATCGCGTCCGATGGAAGGACCAATGACGGGACGCGACCCCCAGCAGGAACTCCTCGACGTGCTGAACAACGTCGCCCGCTACGTTCGGCACCAGCAGGAGGAGGGCGTCGACGCCATCGAGGTGTACCCCGCGAAGCGCGGGGCAGGTCCGGCCGTCCGCGAGGCCGAAGCCGGCCTCCGCGAGATCGCGGCGCGCGTCGCCCAGTGCACCCGCTGCGCGTTGTCCAAGTCCCGCACCCGGACCGTGCCGGGCCAGGGCTCCTCGAGCCCCGAGGTCCTGTTCGTCGGCGAGGGGCCCGGCTACGACGAAGACCGCCAGGGCCTTGCGTTCGTCGGGCGCGCGGGCCAGCTCCTGACCAAGATCATCGAGGCCATGGGCTTCACGCGGGACCAGGTCTTCATAGGCAACATCGTCAAATGCCGCCCGCCGGAGAACCGGACGCCCTACCCCGACGAGATGCAGGCGTGCCTGCCGTACCTCAAGGAACAGATCGCCCTGCTCAAGCCGAAGGTGATCGTCGCGCTGGGGGCCACGGCGGTGCGGGGCCTGCTCGAGGTCGAGACCGGCATCACCAGGCTTCGCGGCCAGTGGCTCAGCTACGAGGGCATCGACCTGATGCCGACCTACCACCCGGCCTACCTGCTCCGAAACCCGGCGGGAAAGAAGGACGTCTGGGAAGACATGAAGGCCGTCCTCGCCCGCCTCGGCCGCCAGCCGCCGTCGCGGAAGAAGTAGGGCGCCGGATTCGCGCCGGAGTAACGGTGGGCCTGCGGTACCGGCGAGCAAGATGAACACACATCGCAATGTGTGTTCATGTCCCGTAGCGTCCCTACCTACCTGACACTGACCTCCAGGATCACGCCGTCCGGCAGGCTCTCCTTCACCCGCACCGGGTAGTTCCGGAGCAGCTGGTCCGCCGACGGCAGGTACCAGCGGTTGATCCGGCGGAAGCACACGATGACGCCGCCGTGGGCCTCGAGCACGTCCATCATCGCGGCCACCTGGGATTCGTACGCAGGGTTGACCTGGTCCTTGGCCAGGAAGGCCCGGCGGGGAACCCACGACACGTGGCGGCCGGTGAGAATGTAAATCGCATCCGGCCCGTTGGAGTAGATGGGCGTACCCAGGGGGAGCTGGCGGACGCGCGCGACCAGCTCCGACGCCTTCCACTCCCGGCTGGCGTACTGCCGCCCCCCGGCGTACATGCCCCGAAGCTGCCGGCTCATCGGATCCGCCTGGAGCCCGGCCAGGCCGGCGCAGAAGCACACGACCGCGATCTCGAGGAGTTTGTGCGAGCGCGCCCTGCCCAGCACGCCGAAGAGGAGCGGCATGATCCCGGTCACCCCGAAGACGTAGACCGGCGACAGGGCGCGATCCCCGACCGTCACCGACGGGTCCACGGACGCCAGGACCGCGGCCAGCGCGAGGACGTAGACCGGAATGAAGACCAGCACCAGCCCGGGGAAGTAGTCCCCGCGGTGCCGGCTCGCCGAGTGCACGCGCCGGGCGAAGTAGAGGACGACGTAGCCGACCGCCGCGGCGAGCACGATCGCGAGGCCCACGCGGATCTGCACCGCGTCGGTGCCCGCGCCGTACGTGTGAAACCAGCCCGCGATCGTCCCGAGGGCCCGGGCCCCGTGCAACAGCCCGACGGGGCTGAGACCCACCTGGCGGTTCACCGCGGAGCCCGCTTCGAGGAGGTTCCTTGCGAGCCACAGCGCGGCCGGCGCCGCGCCCACCATCCCGAACAGCAGCGCGTCGGCGATCCGCGCCCGCCCGCGCCGCCCGGACCAGAGGAGGAGGGCGAGCACGCCGGCGGCAAGGAACGCCGCGCCGACGTATCGCGTGAGGACGCTCAGGCCCAGGAGAAGGGCGGACCCGATCAGCCACGCCGGCCGGTGCGCCGCCAATTCCTTCGACAGGAGCACGAACCCGCCGAGCCCGAGCAGCAGGAAGAGCCCCTCCGACAGCGCCATCGAATGAACGTTCAGCATCGTGGGCGAGGTCAGCAGCAGCGCGACGGTCAGCAGGAGCGCCGCGAACGAGCGCCCCCCGGCCCGGTAGACGATCCAGCCGGCGAGCAGGATGTTCGCGACGTAGAGCAGGACCTGCAGCACCCGCGCCCCGGCGATCACGTCGCCGGTCACCCACCCGACCAGGGCCAGCGCCAGCGAGTACAGCGGCGGATAGTGCGTGACGGGCTGGCCGGGCGGATAGCAGAAGCCCCCGCCCGCGAGAAGGCTCTGCGCGGCGCCGAGATACGTCACGGAATCCGTGCCGATCCCGGCCCCCCACCGGGTGGCGCACAGCATGATCAGCACGGACATCATCGCCGCGGCCCCGAGCAGGGCCGTGCGCGCCACGCTCAACACCAGGCGCGCCTCGCGGGACTTGTCCCGCGCTTCGCGGGAACCCGCAGGAGCTTTCACCCGATCACCTCCTTGGGAGGGATCACGTGGGGGCTGGGGACAAAATCCTTCTCGGTGAGCTCGACCTGCTCTTTGGGCATGGGCATGTACTTGCCGCTCGCGCTGAGCAGCGTCTCCCCGGCGGCATCCTTGATCACGCCCTCGGTCAGGAGCAGGCGCGACGTGCCGCGCGCCACCCAACCCTCCACGCGCAGGGCTTGGCCCACCCGGATGGGCTTCTTCAGGCGCGCCGTCAGTTCGGCGGCCACGCAGACGCGGCGTGCCGTCATGATCGAGGCCCACGTCATCACTTCATCGAGCAGGGTGATGGCGATGCCGCCGTGAACGAGGTGCTTGTAGCCGAGGTCGGCCTCGCG
>JAZDKK010000053.1:0-7587 GCA_043803015.1 Verrucomicrobiota bacterium | reverse complement strand
CTCAGAGAGCGGGCATTTCGCGACGTGTTCCGGTACGGGAATTGCGGTTGCAATTCCCGCAACCGGAACCGCTTATTGCATGAGCGTCGTTGACGCTCATGCAATAAGCGGGCTAGGATGACGCGCTTTCAGACGGCGAGTCAACGGAGGCGACCAGCCATGAAAATCACCCTCGTGGGAACCGGGTACGTCGGGCTCGTATCGGGCGCGTGTTTTGCCGAGGTCGGCCACGAGGTCCTCTGCGTGGACAACGACGAGCGCAAGATCCAGATGTTGAAGAAGAACCAGATGCCCATTTACGAGCCCGGCCTGCAGGAAGTGGTCGAGCGCAACGTGGCTGCCGGCCGCCTGCACTTCAGCAAGTCCATCAAGGAAGGCACGGATTTCGCGGAGGCCATTTTCATCGCCGTGGGAACGCCGCCGGGCTACCGCGGGCAGGCCAATCTCTCCTACGTGGAACAGGTCGGACGCCAGGTGGCCGAGCACATGACGTCGTACCGGCTCCTGGTCGAGAAGAGCACGGTCCCGGCGAACACGGCGGAGCAGCTCAAGCGAACGATATCGAAATACGCCCGCTCTGACGTGGATTTCGACGTCGCGTCCAACCCCGAGTTCCTGCGCGAGGGCTGCGCGATCGAGGATGCCCTGAAGCCCGACCGAATCGTCGTGGGCGTGGAGAGCGACCGGGCGGGCCGCCTGCTCCGCGCGATCTACGAGCCGATCATCAAGAAGAGCGCCTGCGAGTTCCTGCAGATGAGCATCACGAGCGCCGAGCTGACGAAACACGCATCGAACTCCTTCCTGGCCATGAAGATCTCGTACGTCAACGCGGTCAGCCGGGTGTGCGAGCTGTGCGGCGCCGACATCGAGCAGGTGGCCCACGGCATGGGGCTCGACCGGCGCATCGGGCCCCGGTTCCTGGACGCCGGCGTCGGGTACGGCGGCTCCTGCTTCCCCAAGGACGTGGACGCCTTCGTGCACCTCGCGGACCAGCTGGGGTACGATTTCGAGCTTCTGAAGGAGGTCCAGCGCATTAACCACTCCCAGCGCGAGCACCTCCTGCAGAAGATCCAGCACGAGCTGTGGGTGATCCAGGAGAAGACGGTGTCGATCCTGGGCCTCGCGTTCAAGCCGGGCACCGACGACATCCGCGAGGCGCCGTCCCTCTACTTCGTCCCGCAGCTGCTCGAGGCCAAGGCGAACCTCAAGCTGTGGGACCCCGTGGCGCAGGAACGGTTCAAGGAGCTGTACCCCGACCTGAAGTACTTCAGCGACCCCCTGGAGTGCGCCAAGGACGCCGACCTGCTGCTGATCCTGACGGAGTGGCCGGAGGTGAAGGCCCTGGATTTCGAGAAGCTGAAGAAGGCCATGAAGTGCCCGGTGGTCGTCGACGGGCGGAACATCTTCAAGCCGGACGAGATGCAGAAGCGGGGCTTCACGTACCACTCCGTCGGCCGGCCGTAGGGCCGCGCGAGGGCGGGCGGGACGCCGGCCAGCTTCGGTTTGACATTTGAAACACGTTCCACTAGCGTGTGTTGCCCAAGTTGGCTCGCCCGCGAGATGCTGAGTCTCCGCGCGGGCCCCATCAGGAAGGGAGAGTGAGCAACTAACCGTGTCTGAAGTAAGGATCAGAAAAGGCGAGTCGGTGGACAAGGCCCTGCGCCGCCTGAAGAAGAAGCTGGATAAAGAGGGCATCATGAGGGAGATCCGCGCTCATCGGCACTACGAGAAGCCGAGCGAGAAGAAGCGGCGCAAGGCGGCCCGGGCGCGCATCCGCGCTCTTCAGCAGGGATAGGCGGCCCCTCGCCGGCCCCCAGGGGCAACGAGGCGATCTTCGCAGGTGGTGCTCCGCGACCCGGATTCCCGTCAGCGATATCCCGTTTACCAGTCTCCGCGATGAAGGAGGCGCAAGCTGGCTTTCGTGTCGTCCCAGGAGGCTGCACACGCCCGCCGTCCGTCCGACGCGCGCAACCCACGGTGCAATGCCATGATCTTCGGCCTGACAACCCGATGGAATGCTGCCCGCCACGTGAGCGGCGAGGCCATGATCGAGGAGATCCTCGGCCTCGGCTTCGACCATGTGGAGCTGGGCTACGACCTGCGGATCGACCTCGTCCCCGGCGTGCAGAAAATGGTGTCCGAGGGTGCAGTCAAGGTGGAGAGCGTCCACAACTACTGCCCGGTGCCGGTGGGCGCGCCCAAGGGTCACCCCGAGCTGTTCACCTTCGCAGACCCGGATCGCCGGATCCGGGAGCGCGCCATTCACTACACGCTGAAAACGGCCCGCTTTGCCGCCGAGGTCGGCGCCAAGGTGGTGATCGCGCACGCGGGCAATGTGTACATGAAGCGCTTCAGCCGGATGCTCCAGGACCTGCACGAGAAGGGGGAGCACGAGAGCAATCGCTACGAGAAGACGAAGTTCAAGCTGCAGGTCGTCCGGGAGAAGCGCGTGAAGAAGCAGTTCGAGTACCTGCGCGAAGCCCTGGGGCACCTCCTTCCCCTGATGGCGGAGACGGGCGTGCAGCTCGCGCTGGAGAACCTTCCCACCTGGGAGTCCATTCCGACCGAGCTCGAGATGGAGATGCTCTGCAAGGAGTTCGGGCCCCAGAACCTCCGCTACTGGCACGATATCGGGCACGCCCAGATACGGCAGAACCTGGGCTTCATCAACCAGGAGCGATGGCTGGAGCGCCTGAGCCCCTTTCTGGCCGGCATGCACATCCACGACGTCGGCCACCCCGTCGCCGACCACCTCATGCCGTCGGCGGGCCAGGTGGATTTCGCGGCCCTGAAGCGCTTCGCGCGCAGGAACATTCTGCGGATCATCGAGCCCTCACCCAACACCCCCACAGAGAAAGTCATTGAAGGGCTCCGGTTTATCCGACAAGCTTGGGAGGACCAGAAACCCGCGGCAACACAAGGAAACGAAGGATCGGGGTGAGGACATGAGAGCATTGATCACGGGCGTCACCGGACAGGACGGTTCGTATCTGGCCGATCTGCTGCTGGAGAAGGGCTACAAGGTGTACGGGATGGTACGCCGGTCGAGCACCGAGACGTTCGAGCGCATCGCCCACATCTGCGACCGGATCAAGTTCGTGCAGGCCGACCTGCTGGACCACCTGTCGCTCATCGAGATGCTGGAAGAGGTGCGCCCGGACGAGATCTACAACCTGGCGGCGATGTCGTTCGTGCCGACGTCGTGGAGCCAGCCCGTCCTGACGGGCGAATTCACGGCCCTGGGCGTCACCCGCGTTCTCGAGGCCATGCGCATGGTGTGCCCCAAGGCCAGGTTCTACCAGGCCTCCAGCAGCGAGATGTTCGGCATGGTCAGGGAGATTCCCCAGAACGAGAAGACGCCGTTTCATCCCCGGAGCCCCTACGGCGTGGCCAAGGTCTACGGCCACCACATCACCGTCAACTACCGCGAGAGCTACGGCCTGTTCGCCCTCTCCGGCATCCTGTTCAACCACGAGAGCCCGCGCCGCGGCAAGGAGTTCGTCACGCGGAAAATCACCGACGGCGTCGCCCGGATCAAGGCCGGGCTGGCCAGGAAACTGCCGATGGGCAACATCGAGGCGAAGCGCGACTGGGGCTTTGCCGGCGACTACGTCCGGGCGATGTGGATGATGCTCCAGCAGAAGCACCCCGACGACTACGTCATCGCCACCGGCACGAACCACTCGGTGAAGGAGTTCCTGCAGAAGGCCTTCCGCTACGTCGGCCTCCACTGGGAAGACTACGTGGTGATCGATCCGCACCTGATGCGGCCCGCCGAAGTGGACCACTTGCTCGGCGACGCCTCCAAGGCTCGGAAGAAGCTGGGGTGGAAGCCCAAGGTGGACTTCGAGAAGCTGGTCCACATGATGGTGGAGGCCGACCTGAAACGCTACAAGGTCTCAAGGAAGTAACCCGTGCGCATTCTCGTCACAGGCGCCCTCGGGTTCGTCGGGCGTCACGTCCTGCGGGAGCTGGCCGGGGCGGGCCATGAACTGCTGGGGCTGGATCTCGGGACGCATCCGGGCCCGGCTCCCTGCCCCGTGTACCAGGCCGACGTGCGCGATGCCGAGGCGGTGAGCAAGGTCGTCCGCGAGGTGCGGCCGGAAGGCTGCATCCACCTCGGGGGCATCGCGTACGTTCCCATGGGATGGATCGACCCGAACCTCGTGTTCTCCGTGAACCTGCTGGGCGCCATCCATCTGCTCGAGGCGTTCCGGCAGCATTCGCCCCGGACGCGGATCCTCGTGGTCACCTCCGCCGAAGTCTATGGCCGGAAGCCCAGCGACCACCCGCTCGGCGAGGACGTGCCGCTCACGCCCAGCAACCTGTACGGGGTCTCCAAGATGGCTGTGGATCTCTCCTCGCTGCTCTACGCCAGTCATCACGGCATGGCCGTCATGACCGCCCGCCCCGGAAACCATATCGGGCCGGGCCAGTCCTCCAAGTTTGTGAGCACGGCCTTCGCGGAGCAGGTGGTCCGGATCCAGAGGAAACAAGTGGACCCGGTGCTCCGCGTGGGCAACCTGGAGTGCGAGCGCGATTTCACGGATGCGCGCGACGTGGCCCGGGCCTACCGGCTCCTCATCGAGAAGGGCCGCCCGGGCGAGGCGTACAACATCGCCTCGGGGAAACCCATCCGGATCCGGGTCATCCTGGACGAACTGTGCTCGTTGGCGGGCATCCAGCCGCGGATCGAGGTCGACCCGGAACGGTACCGGCCGACCGACAGCCATCCGATGATCGACTCCAGCAGGATCCGGCGCGAGGTCGGCTGGACGCCGCAGATCCCGCTGTCGAACACGCTGAAGGACATCCTCGAGGACATCAAGCTGCACGACAAAACGGCCGGGTGAGGTCAGGATCAACCCCTCACCCTGGCCCTCTCCCCAGGGAGAGGGAACCAGATCGCAAGATGCCGTTGCTCCCTCTCCGTCTGGGAGAGGGTTGGGGTGAGGGTGAATCGGAAATCATGGGCATGCCTCGACACACCGGCCTGTTCGTCCGCCTGGCCATCTGCGCCGGGTTGCTGGCCTACCTCCTGAAGAAACTCGATCTCGGCCTGCTCGGCCGGGTGCTTGCGAACACGGCCTCCCACTGGCCGTGGTGGGCCGCCGGCTTGCTGTTCACGTTCCTGGGGCTGTTTGCCGGGGCTGTCCGCTGGAAGGAGATCCTTCGCGCCCAGGGCCTGCGTCTTTCGATGGCGCGGGTCTTCCGCATCTTCTTCATCGGCCAGTTCTTCAATGCCTTCATGCTCGGCGCCTGCGGGGGCGACGTGGCCCGCGCGTACTACGCCTCCCGCGATACGCCCGGAAAGCGCGCCGAGGCGGTGTCCACCGTGTTCGTGGACCGCGCCGTCGGCCTCTTCGCCATGATCGTCTTCTGCTGCGTCATGATCGTGTTGCGCATATCGCTCTTCCTCGACAACCAGGGCACGCGCTGGCCGGGGGTCCTGATGTTCGTGTTTCTCGCCGTCGGCCTGGTGGCCCTGTTCGCCCTGTTCCGGCGCAACCTGTTCGAGCACTGGCACTTCTTCCAGCGCCTGGAAGAAGACACGCGCCTCGGGCCGCTGATCCGCCGCGCGTACGAGGCGCTGTACCTTTACCGGGCGCACCACCGGGTCATGGCCGTCTCGCTCGCGCTCTCGGTGCTGAACCTGGCGTTGCTCACGCTCGCTTGCTACAGCTTCGGTCGGAGCCTCGAGATCAGCCGGCCCTTGATCGACTACTTCACCCTGTTCCCGATCATCAGCGTTCTGGCGGCCGCGCCCATCACGCCCGGCGGCCTCGGCGTGCGGGAAGGCCTCTTCGTGGCGATGTTCCAGGACATCGAGGTGGACCCGGTTCGTTCCCTGCCGCTGTCCCTGATGGTGTACGCCGGCAGCCTCGTCTGGAGCCTCTTCGGAGGCCTGCTGTTTGTGAACTACTCCTCCGCGGCGGGACACGCCCTTCGCGCGGAACTGGAAGCGGTCAAGCAAAGCCAGTCCGGTTAACGCAAAGACGCAAAGGACCACGGAAAGGCGCAGAGAGAAGAAATCCTGAACATCCGAAGCCTTTGCGTCTTTCCGTTCCCCTCTGCGTCTTTGCGTTAGTCCATCCGCGAAATCCGCGTAATCCGCGGTGGAGAATCCTTACAGGAACAGGCTGAACAGTTTCGGCCAGCCGGCCGCCACCAGTCCCGCCAATCCGGAGCCGATCCCCCAGATCAGGTTCCCGAGCGGAGAGATGAAGAGCACCGCCATCAGGATCCAGGAGATGTTCTGCGCCTGCGCCATGCTGATGCCGCGCAGGGCGGGGAAGAACAGCGAGAAGATCGGCCACCCGTCCAGCATGGGCACCGGCAGCATGTTGAACACGAAGAGGACCGCGTTGGCCGTGCACCCGAGCGCGAAGAATCGGGACGCGAGAGTCGTTACCCCCTGGACCACCACGAACACCCTGAGGCCCACCGCCAGCGCGCCAAACACCAGGCACAGCAGGAGGTTCGACGCCGGCCCCGCGAACGACACGAGGGCCGCCGCCTTGCGGCCGGGCAGACGGCCGACGTTGACGGGCACCGCGCCCCAGGCAATGCCGATCAGGAGCAGCATGATCAGCGACGCCTGCCCCATCTGCACCACCGGGTTCAGCGAGAGATGCCCGCTCCGCGCCGCCGTATCGTCCCCCATCTTCAGCGCCATGCTCGCGTGCGAGTACTCGTGAAAACAGATCGAGAAGGTCACGACCCCTACCCACGCGAGGTAGTAGAACGGCTCCGTGAAAAGTGCTGAGATGAACAGGCCCATGACGGCTTCTCCCCGCTCACTATGACGGGAATGGAAACCCCAGGCAAGCCCCCGAACCACAGAGGCGGGCCAGAAGACATTAACGCAAAGTCGCAGAGCGGAACCGAAAGACGCAAAGATTTCGGATGTTCGGAATCTCTGCTCTCTGCGCCTTTCCGTGATCCTTCGCGCCTTTGCGTTAGAATGACCGAGATCCCTTGACCCCCACGGCCCCTCCCCCTCACCATGGCCTGATGACGTGGTGCCGCACAACCGCCGAAGGCGTCCTACTGAACCTTCGCATCGTGCCGCGCGCGTCCCGCAACGAGGTGGCAGGCGTCCTGGGCGACGCCCTCAAGATCCGCCTCCAAGCCCCGCCGGTCGAAGGCAAGGCGAACGCGGCGCTGGTCCGGTTCCTGGCCGATAAGCTGGTGGTCCCCGCTCGGGATGTCGTCTTGGTCTCGGGATCGTCCGCCCGCAACAAGCGCGTGCTGGTTCGAGGGCTGGACGAGCATGCCGTGCGGAGCCGGCTTGGCGCCGGCCCGGGAGTTGGGCATCAGTAGCTGCGAAAACGCGCAACGCCGAGCATGACGGGCGGCGGTACGCCGTACCGTCAATGCTCTGGTTCGCAAATCAGTTCTCCGGGCTCTTCTGTTCCAAAGGGTAAGAGAGCCAAAGGGCAAAGGGTTATGCTACAGCCCCCTGGCACAACGGAACCCAAAGGCGTAGGACTCGTCGGCCTGGACGTAGGCGAGGCGGCACGCGCACCGGGCGTAGGAGGCGTTGTCGAGCCACGACCCGCCCCGCATCACCCGAAATGTTCCAGA
>JAZDKK010000052.1:0-17447 GCA_043803015.1 Verrucomicrobiota bacterium | reverse complement strand
GCCATGATGGCCGTGATCTTCGGGTTCATGGCCCTCAGCCTGCGCGCGGCCTCGAGGCCCCCCTCCTGGCTCCACTCCTTCCCGCCGTCCGCCCACGGGAGGTCCTTCTCCGCCAGCCCGCGGCCCCGGGCGTGCTCGATGAACGCGTCGCGGAACTCCAGGCCCGTGTACGTGTTCGTGCCGGCGATGATCCCGATCGCGCGGTGGCCCAGCCCGATCAGGTGCTCGGCGGCCTGCCGCGCGGAGTCCCGGTAGTCCACGGCCAGGTAGTTGAGCGAGCTGCCGGGGAAGTAGTGGTTCACCAGCAGGAATGTGTACGGCTCGTTCTCGAACTCGCGCAGGTAGTCGTCGTGGATGGACGAGGCGATGAACAGCATGCCGTCCGCGCGCCGGGACTTCAGCAGGTTGAGGTACTCGTGGCTCCGGACGAACTTCTCGTTGGCGACGTCGAGGAGCACCTTGTAGTTCTGCTCGCACGCGCGGTCGTAGATGCCGCTCACGATTTCGCCGAAGTAGATGTCCGCGAACACGTGGTTCAGGTGGGGGACCACGACGCTCAGCGCCTGGCTGGTCTGGGAGGCGAGGCCGCGCGCGTGGATGTTCGGCTGGTAGCCGTGCTTCTTCACGGCCGACTGCACCCGGGCGCGCGTCTTCTCGCTGATCCGCGGGTTGTTGTTGAGGACCAGCGAAACCGTGCTCAGCGAAACGCCGCACTCCTTGGCGATATCCTTGATCGTGGTTCGCTGCATAGCCTGTTGAAACGGTTGAACCGACCCTGATGATGATACTTTCCCCTGCGGGACGCAACAGGAATAGGCGGCCGCGGAGGGGCAGGAAAAGGCGCGAGGGCCTCCCGAAAGAGGCCCTCGCGCTCAATACGTCAGGTCGTCCCGCTTAGCGGCGGCGACGGAAGATCAGCAGACCCGCCAGCGCCGCGCCGACCAGGCCCAGCGTGCCCGGCTCAGGAATAACTTCCATGCTGTTCACGAAGAAGTCCCAGTTGGCCGAGCCCCCCGGCGAGGCATTGGCCGAGAACACGCGGAAGCGGTCCACGGATTCCCCGCTGGCTGCGCTCAGCAAGGACCCGGTGAAGCTCGAGGTGCCCCACTGCGGGCCCGTCACATCGAGCACGAAATTGGTCGAGCCAACCAGCCCGAAGGAGAGCGCGATGCCGCGTTCCGTGTAGGCGTAGCCGGAGTTCACCGCACCGCCGTTCTGGTTGATCTGGTAGCTCGGACCACCGCCGACAAAGTACCACTCCCACAGGTTCTCACCGCTGCTGTTCTGCAGCGCCACGCCCACCGTGCCAGGGATACCCGAGTCGATCCAGCCGTTGTCCATGGAGATCTTGAACACCTGCCCGACGGCAAGCGCGCCGCCGGTGAAACTGCGAACGCCCTCAGCCAGCCCGGAGCCGTTGGTGTACGACCAGAGGCCGAACGACTCGCCGCTCACGTTGATGCCCTCGTTCGGAGTCGGCGGGTTGCCATTCAAAGTTGAGTCCCCGATCCAGAACGAGTTGAAGGCGCCCCCCAAGGTCCAGCTTCCGAAGCCGGTGCCGCCGTTGTCGCCGGTGGTCCAGGCGTCGTTGTACACGGCGTCGGACGCGTTATCGCTGGCTGTGTTGGCCGCGAAGGCCATGGCGCAGGAAACAAGGAACACAAGAACACTAACCAGAGACTTTCTCATTTCAGTCCTCCGTGAACTTCATGCTTCGAGATAGTCTGACTCCGAGACAGCACTGAAATGATTACCCAAAACCGCGGTCTTGTTCAAGGCGATTCTCCGGAAATCACGGTTCTCTTTGTGTTGCGGGCTCGACCAGGGCGGTTACCTGCGGGTCACGCTGGAGGACCCCAAGATAGGGTTTGTCCTCCTGCAGAATCGCGCGGACGGACTGCGGTGATGCCGCATAAGCTTCCGCCACCACGGCTCTTGCATCAAGTGCTTTCCCGCTCGCGGCCAGGGCGGCGGCAAAGTTGAGAGCGATCTCAGTCAGGAAAGGGAAACCTTTATGGGCCGCGCCAAGCTCCTCCGCCGCTTTGGCGAAGTCGCCGGACTCAAGGCAGATCTGGCCCAGCAGGCCGTGCAGGAGCGGACTGTCCGGATGCTGGTCGAGCAGCTTCAACAGTTCCTCCTTGGCTTGGGGCACCTCGCCGAGGCGCGATCGGCACAGCGCCATCTCGCCGTAGATCGTGGGAGCCTTGACGCCGAGCGACTCGGCCTTCTGCAGGGCGGTGAGGGCGGCCTTCCAATCCTTCTGCCGGCCCGCCTCCACGCTGGCCCAGAGCGCCCGCACCACGGCGTCCATCTGGCTCCGCAGAGCGGCCACGGAGTTGGTCTCCTTGCGGTCCGCGGCGACCGCGTTCCATCTCAGCACCGGTTCCCCGCGGAGGACCGCCCGGCACAACTCGCTGCAGCCGTCGGTCCCCAGGATCTTCTCCAGCACATCGGTCTCGTCCCGGATCCAGGTGCTGACGCGGCCGATTTCACCGCTGGCCAGCTCGTCCACCGTCCGCACCTTCCGGGGCCGCTTCAGGGCCGCCTGGATGAGGGCCATGTTGTAGCGCGCGACCAGCTCGCTGGAATTCATCTGCAGGGCGTTCGTGATCACGCTCTCGGCCTGGTCCCACCGCTCGAGACGGACCAGGAGGCCGCCCCAGCAGGCCTGGACCCAGGCGTTGGTCGGGAACATGTCGGCGAGCTGGGCCCAGTAGTCCTCGGCCACGAAGAAGCGCCGCTTGGCCGTGTAGACATGGCCCGCGCGGATGAGGAACTCGGGATGCTTCGGGAACACCCCGAGCACTTCCTGGATGCGGCCCGCCGCCTCGTCGAGCTGCCCTGCCGCGATGAGGCCATCCACCTCTGCCATGGCCGCGCGCGTGTCGTCGGGCGGCGCACTTCCGGGGAAGCCGACGGGTTGAGAGGACATGGGGCCGGCCCACAGAGCTCCCGAGGACAGAGCGAACATCAGGGACGCCGCGCACAGGGACGGCGCCAGGCCGGCGATGCTGGTCCTCGATTCCCGCTGCTGAATATCCTTCATCGTCCACTCGTCCAACGCATGGTAGCACACATCATGCACGGTGCAATACACAGCGGATTTCGCGGCGCCGGCCGGGCTGGAGGACGACCGCAAAGGGCTTGTGAGAGCGGGCGGTCCGGCGTATGTTGTGTCCGGCTTTTGTCGGAGCCTGAGAACCCCGGAAGGAGACCGATCATGATGCGGAAATTCCTGCCTTTGGCCGTCGGACTGCTGCTCTGCGGGCGCGCGTACGGCGCCGATCTGAACATGGACTGGGCCTACCACGACGACAACGACGGCGTGGACGATCGCGCGACCGAGAACGTGCCGGGCCAGGGCGTCATGTTCCTCGGAAACGCCAAGCTGGAAATCCCGGATGCCGAGCCGGTGACCCTCTACGTGCTGACGGTGAACCAGTTCGCGGGCGAAGCCGAGGAGCAGGTCCTCGTGCGCTGGTGGAACGGCACGGAAGAGAAGTGGATCATGGGCGGATGGCTGACGAACGTGTGGCTCGGCGCCGGCGAGAACGACTCGGGGCGGTTCCACGGCCTGCCGAATGACCAGTCGGTCATGCTCGACGTCTGGAAGGTGGACGTCGGATCCGAGGTCACGATGCCCGGCACCAACTACTACGTCATCCAGCTGAAAGGCTGGGCGCAGGACGCGGCGAAGGAGTCCTATCTCACCCGGGATTCCATGGGCGAGAACGGCAAGGTCAACAACGTGAACCAGTCCTGGACGCCGGCGGCCGATTACTTCAATCATGATTGGAGCGTGACGATCACGCCGTAGGGCGTGCGGAGCAGTTTGGGCATGAAATGTGGAGGTGACCTATGAAAAGAGCATGTGCGTTTCTCTCGGCCGCCGCGGTGGCGACCCTGTGCTGGGGACAGCCGTTGCGGGTGGCGTTGATGGACTTCGAAGACCAGACGGGGATGAAGTCCGACGCGGCGCTGGGCGGGGGGATCGCCCCCGGAGCGCTCGCCGCGAAGGGCGTCTATCTCCTGGGCGAACAGCTTCTCGGCCAGGGAGAGTTCGCGCTGATCGACCGGCGCGATTTCATGGACCAGGTCGAGAAGCTCCGACCGAAGGACATGGGCGAGCAGACACCCACGCGGCCGACGTTCCTCCAGGCCGCCCAGGCCCTGCGTGCGGACGTGGTCCTCCGCGGCATCCTGCTGAGCTTCTCCACGGGCAAGCAGGTCGTTGACCAGGGCGGGTACAAGACCGAGTTCACCACGCTCTCCTTGGGCGTGGCGCTCCAGGCCCTGGACGCGGTGGACGGGACGGTCGTGGCCATGGCCGACGCCGAGGCGTCGGGCAACTTCCGCCAGACCAAGGAGACCTACACGGTGCTCTCCGAGTCGGATGCGACGGCCTTGCTCAACAAGGCCCTCGCCCAGGCCGTGCCGAAGCTGGAGACCGCCCTCCAGGAGCGGACCGCCCAGCAGAAGAGCCGGCCGAAAATCAGCCTGAGCGTGAAGACGTCGGATGACCCGGCCCTCGTCGAGATCGACGGCATCCTGGTGGGTTCGACCCCGCTGGAGAAGTTCGAGATCTACAAGGGCGACCATGTCCTGACCGTCGGCAAGCCGGGCTACCAGGACGTGACCAAGCGGATCCTGTTCGAGAAGGACAGCTCGGTGACGGTCCCGATGATCCGCACCCAGCTGTCCGCCGAGGAATGGAAGGGGATTCTGGAGAAGGCGCGGCTGAACCTCTTCAACGTGGACCCGGGGATCGTCATTACGACGACCGAGTAGCCGTCCGTTCCACCCGTTTCAGAAGGCGCGGCGCGGAGGTTGAACGGCCTCCGCGCCGCGACTATATATAGAGCCATGTCCGGGCTTATCACTTTTCTGCAGGGGATCGTCTCCGGCGTAGGGTACGTCGCCGTGGCGATGATGTGCCTCGTGGCCCTCCTGCTGTCGTGCCTTTCCATCTCGGGCACCTGGCTGGTCCTGGCGGCCGCGCTCCTTGCCGCCATCGTCGGCGGCGCGGGGTTCCCGGGGCTGGGTACCATCCTGCTGTTCATCTACATCGCCGTCTTCGTCGAGGTCGCCGAGTACGTTGCAAGCGTCTGGGGCGTCCGGAAGCGGGGCGGTTCCGGGTGGGCCGGCGTCGCCGCGCTGGCCGGCGGCGTCCTCGGGCTCTACCTCGGGTCGGTGATCCCGGTGCCGGTGTTCGGCAATCTCCTCGGCATGATGCTCGGGAGCTTCGGGCTGGTCTACGCGGTCGAGCGGATGCGGCTGAAGAAGAGCGAGCCGGCCGTCCACATCGCCTGGGGCGCCGTCATGGCCCGCGTGGCGGTGGCGCTGATCAAAGTCGCGGCCACGCTGGGCATGATCGCCTGGCTCTGGATCGGGATCGCGGCGAGGAAATGACCATGCGGCGGGAACGAGGCTTTTTTCCCAAGGGCCTGCCCGCCCCACGCACGCGTGCGGGGCCAGCCTGCCCCCCGCGGACCGGCGGGGCTGGCAGGCAGGCGGGTTGGAAAATTCCAGCGCTGTTTTTCCAAGCATTGGGAAAAACCGCCGCACCGGCGCTCCTCGCCCTGCTCGTGGCGGCTCCTGCCCTCGCCGGCGATCTTCAGCCCGTCCTGGGCACCAACGAACAGGCCCATCTGTCTTCTGCGCTCCGCTGCCTCAACATGACGGAGGCCGATCCCGGGTTCGACAAGGACCTCGGCAAGCCCCGTCTGGCCCTCCAGCGAACGCGCGAGCTCCTGGCAGATCCGCTCGGCCTGCCGGCGCTGGCCGACCGGGTCCTGGCTTCGGCCGCGGCCAACCCGCAGGCCACCTGGACGCTGACCGCTGACCTGCTGGAGGTCTCACAGGAACCGGACCTGGAGGTTACCGTGGTGCGCAACGAGCCCAGGCCGTGGGATGCCCTGCCGGCCGACCTGGCGCGGGGCGTGACGCGGTTCTTCACCGAGGCCGAGAAAGCGGACGCGCTGGTCCAGCGTGCGTTCGCCGAACTGAGCGGGGAGGAGCGGCAGTACCTGGCCGCGTCGTACCTGGCGGGCCTGTTCAACGCCGAGGACCGGCCGCCGGTGCGCGCGGCCCTCATGGCGGCGGGCGTCGAATCGCAGGTGGTCGCGCGCGTCATCCGCGAGGGCCTGGAGGTGGACCCCGAGCCGGGCGCGACGAACTTCCTCGCTGTTCTCCAGAAGGTGAAGTTCGCGGATCTTCTCGCCGCGGGCAGCATCTTGCAGCGCGCGGCCGGCCGGCTGGCCGACAGCGCTTCGGGCGTCCGCGAGTGGCCGGCTCAGGCCTCCCGGTTCGAGACGGCGCTCGGCGCGGTCGAGATCGGGTCGCGCGAAAGCGACGTCTTTACCAACCGCGCGCTCCTGATCCTGGACCCCGGCGGGGCGGACTGCTACGAGGGGGCGGCGGCCGTCGCCAACGGGCTCACAGGCGGCCGGTTGGCCGCGGTGGTCGACCTCGCCGGCAACGACGGCTACGAGGCGGTCGGGCTGCTGGGTGCCGGCGCGGGGTTGTTCGGG
The DNA here is from genome assembly GCA_043803015.1 of Verrucomicrobiota bacterium. Classification (GTDB taxonomy): domain Bacteria; phylum Verrucomicrobiota; class Kiritimatiellia; order CAIQIC01; family JAGNIJ01; genus JAZDKK01. The sequence goes on along the minus strand of JAZDKK010000052.1, from coordinate 10,917 downwards.
GCGGCGGTGATCGTGGACTGCGCCGGCGACGACGCGTACCGCGCGGCGTATGCGGGGCAGGGGGCTGGGGTGTTCGGCATGGGTTGGTTGGAAGACCGCGCGGGGGATGATTTCTACCGGGCCCAGGCGCACGCGCAGGCGGCGGGTTACGCGGGGCTCGGCCATCTCCGGGACGAGGAGGGGGCTGACCTCTACGACGTCGGCTTCGCAGGGCAGGGGTACGCCGGGGTGATGGGAGTCGGCTTGCTCGTCGACGCCAGGGGGAACGACCGCTACCTGGCCGGCGGGATCGAGCCGGATTACGAGCGGCATGAAGACCGGTTCGTGTCGCTGGCGCAGGGCTTCGCCATCGGCATGCGTCCGTTCGCCGGCGGGGGCGTGGCCGCGCTGGTGGACCTCGGCGGCAACGACAGCTACGGCGCGGACATCTACGGCCAGGGCGTGAGCTACTGGTACTCGGTCGGCATGCTCCTCGACGTTTCCGGCAACGACACCTACGCCATGTACCAGTACGGCCAGGGCGCGGGCATTCATCTCAGCTCGGGGCTGCTGGCCGACGGCGGCGGCAACGACTCGTACACCGGGCACACGCTGATGCAGGGGTGCGCCCATGACTACGCGGTGGGTATGCTGTTCGACCAGGGCGGGGACGACACCTACACGGCCGTGAACGAATCGCAGGGCCGGGCGATGAACACGGCCCTGGCGATCCTCGCGGATTCGTCGGGCGATGACTCCTACTTCGCGGGCCGGACGGACGCGTGCCAGGGCATCGGCAACGCCGGCGACAAGCGGGAGTACGGAAGCCTGGCGCTGATGCTCGACCTGGGCGGCCGCGACCGCTACTCGTGCGGCGCCGCGGACGGCGCGCGGTTGCCGAGGCCGGATTTTGGGATCGTCTACGACCTGGCGGTAGGAGCGGCTTCAGGCCGCGACGATCCGGCATCTCGCGAGGATCGGGGCGTAAAGCCCCTCCACCAGGAGTCGTCCGGGGCGAGCGAGCAGACGACGACCTCGGCGGCTCCATGCTTCGATCCGAAGACCGTGTCGTTCGACGAGCTGATCTTCCACGCCCAGCGCTACGCCAACACGCCGGAGAAGCGGAGCTGCAAGGACCAGGCGCTCGGCCTCGTCCGTTCGGGCGGCACGGAATCGCTCCGGAACCTGATGGGAAAGGCGCACCTCGAGAACATCGGGATCGGAGAGCTGATCCGGGACATGGTAGAGAAGTTGCCGGCGTCCGAGTCCGCCCCCGTATTGGCCGCCTGCCTCGATGCGGAGCGGCCCAGGACGCGCCGGGTCGCCGCCTTCTTCCTGGGCTATCACCCAACGCCGGAGCACGCGGACCGCATCCTGCCCCTGCTGAAGGACGACGAAGCGTGCGGCTCCGCGATCCGGACCCTCGGCAAGTGGCGCGTGCGGACCGCCGTGACGAACATCGTTCCTTTCCTGTCCCACGAGAAGGAAGTGCGGCGGATCGTGGCCGCCAACGCCCTGCGCGACATCGGCGATCCCAAGGCTGTGCCTCACCTGGTGCCGCTGTTGGGCGATCGCGTCTTCACCGTTCGCTCGACCGCCGCGCGGGCGCTGTCCACGCTCGGCGCGCCGGCGGAGAAGGCGCTCCTGGCCGCCTTGCCGTCCGCGCAGGAGCCGGCGCGCCGGCACATCATCCGGACGCTCGGCGTGATGAAGTCGCGCCGCGCGGTCGGTGTTCTGAGAAAACTCGAGCTAGACCCGGACCCGTTCGTGCGCGACGATGCGGCGCGGGCGGCCGAGCTAATCCGTTCGAGGTAGGGACGCCTTTTCGGGTCTCCGCATCGAGAGTAAGAACCCGCACAGCAGGAGGACGGAGCATGCGCATACTGAAGGAGTTCAAGGAGTTCGCCATGAAGGGCAACGTGCTCGACATGGCTGTCGGCATCATCATCGGCGGCGCGTTCGGCAAGATCGTGTCGTCGTTGGTCAACGACATCATCATGCCGCCGCTCGGCTGGCTGATGGGAGGGATCGATTTCAAGGACAAGGTCCTGGTGCTCAAGGAAGCGCTGGTCGACGCGGCGGGCACCGTTACGACGCCGGCCGTAGCGATCAGCTACGGCGCGTTCATCAACCAGGTCCTCGATTTCACCATCGTCGCGCTCTCGATCTTCATCCTGGTGAAAGCCATGAACACGCTGAAGCGGAAGGAAGAAGCCAAGCCCGCATCTCCGCCTCAGCTCCCGCCGGACGTCGCCCTGCTGGCCGAGATCCGGGACATCCTGAAGACGCGATAGGCCTCGCCCTGCCGACGGCAGGCACCCGGTCACAGTTTGCAAACTGTGACCGCGCGCGCGCGGCTTGCCCTGCCGCAGGGCGGCGCGTACAATCCGGGGGTACGTCGATGAAGACGATGTTCTACATCAGTACCCGCGGCCAGACCAAGCCGATGGGGTTCCAGGACGCGGTGATCACCGGGCTTGCGCCGGACGGCGGCCTGCTCCTACCGGCGGAGATCCCGGACGTGAGGGACCGGCTGGACGACTGGGCCAAGCTGTCCTACCAGGACATCACGTTCGAGATCCTGCGGCTCTTCGTGGACCTGCCGAACGACGACCTGCGGGAGCTGATCGATCGGAGCTACTCGACGTTCCGCCACCCGGAGATCGCGCCGGCGTGGCCGATCGGGCCCGTGTATATCCTGGAGCTCTTCCACGGCCCGACGCTGGCGTTCAAGGACATCGCGCTGCAGTTTCTCAGCAATTTCTTCGAGTACATCCTCACGCACCGGGACACCCACCTGAATATCCTCGGCGCGACCAGCGGCGACACCGGCAGCGCGGCAATCCACGGCGTGCGCGGCCGGGAGCGGATGAACATCTTCATCATGCACCCGAAAGGCCGGGTCGCCCCGCTCCAGGAGAAGCAGATGACGTCGGTGCTCGACCCGAACGTCTTCAACCTGGCGATCGAGGGGACGTTCGACGACTGCCAGCACATCATGAAGTCCATCTTCAACGACCTCGACTTCAAGACGCGCTACCACCTCGGCGCCGTCAACTCCGTCAACTGGGCCCGGGTCGTGGTGCAAATCGTGTACTACTTCTCGGCCGGCCTGTACGTGATGCACGAGACGGATTCGAAGGCCGTCCAGTTCGCGGTGCCGACCGGGAACTTCGGCGACATCCTGGCCGGCTACTACGCGTACCGGATGGGCCTGCCCATCAGCCGGCTGATCCTGGCGACGAACGAGAACGACATCCTCGCCCGGTTCTTCAACACGGGGAAGTACAGCCTGGGGGAGGTCGTGTCCACGATCAGTCCCTCCATGGACATCCAGGTGGCCAGCAACTTCGAACGCTACCTCTATTACCAGGTCGGGGAGGACGGCGAGAAGCTCCGCGCCCTGATGAAGGAGTTCGCGTCGACCGGCTCGCTCTCCATTCCGCTGAACGACCGCGGGCGCGTGGACGACGTGTTCATGGCGGGCGTCGGCGACACGAAGAGCACGCTGGCCACGATCAAGCGGTACTACAGCCTCTACCACTACCTTCTCGACCCGCACACGGCCGTGGGCGTGCACGTCGCGGAACGCTACCTGCAGGATCGCCTGTCGCGGTCGGACAAGGGCGGGCCGATGATCTGCCTGGCCACGGCACACCCGGCCAAGTTCAGCCAGGCCATACGCGACGCCACCGGGCAGGACCTGGCTCACCACGAAGTCCTCGACAAGCTGGCGGACGCACCGACCCGCTGCACGGTGCTTCCCGCCGACGAGAAGGCGGTCAAGGACTTCATCATCCAGCACGTGTGCTGAGCGGACGTCGGAGGGGACGGGAGGGGTGGGTCATTCGCCCGCGGTCAGCCAGGCCGAGGTGCCGTCCTCGTAGTGCTCTTTCTTCCAGATAGGCAGGCGCTTCTTCAGCTCGTCGATCACGTACTGGCAGGCAGCGAACGCCGCGTTCCGGTGCGCCGCGGTCACGCCGATCCAGACGGCCATCTCGCCCACGCGGACGGAGCCCGTGCGGTGGACGCCGCGGATGTCGAATGTGTTGAACTCCTTGCGCGATTCCTCGACGATCTTCGCGAACTCGTCCCCAGCCTGTTTCTCCGAGGCCTCGTATTCCAGCAGCTTCACCTTGCGGTCGCCATGCCGGACGCGGACGCGCCCGACGAAGATCACGCAGGCGCCGGATTCGGGGTTGACGAGATCCTTGGCGAAGTCGCGTCCTTCCAGCGGATCGGCGCTCAGCGAGAACATGATCATCCTCCCGCGACCGGCGGCAGGAAGGCCACCGAATCGCCGTCGTTCAGAACGGTCTGCCAGCTCCGGACCTCGTCGTTGATGGCCGCCTTGACCCTCTCGGGCGGCAGGCGGAGCCCGTGTCTCTGCCGCAGCTCTTCGTACAGTTCGCGCGCCGTGCCGGCGGCGGTTTCGACCGTCTCCGTGGAGCAACCGCGCTCCTCGCGCAGCACGGCGTAGTACCGGATGGCGATGGTCTTCATCTCAGCCGCGCTCGATCTCAGCCCGGGCCCGCACGTATTCCGCCCGCGTGTTCACGTTGTCCAACGCCCGCGGGTTCACGGGCTCCAACAGGTCGATGCGGGCCTTGCGCAGCGCCCGGCGGGGACAGGTGATGCCCTGTTGGACGAACTTCCGGAGCGCGGCCGCGCTGTGGGGTTCGTAGATGCCGCAGAGCGGTTCCGGCAGGCCGTCGTGCGCGCTGCGGTACGCGGTGGCGATCTGCTTCCTGTTCCGGCTCCGGATGAGGTGCCTCAGCGTCCTGAGATCCAGGAACGGGAGGTCGCACGCCATCACGAGCCATGCGGCCCCGGGGTACGTCTCGAGCGCGGACAGGATGCCGCCCATGGGCCCAAGGTCCCCGAACAGGTCAAGGATCCTCGGGAAGTGTGCGTACCGCCGGGCCTTGGCCTGGCCGGGCCGCACCGAAAGGAACACGCGGACGCAGTGCGCGGAGAGCAGGTCGAACGCGCGCTCGAACTGGCGCTTGCCGCCGTACCGCAAGACGGCCTTGTCGGCGTTCATGCGGCGGCTCCGGCCGCCGACGAGGACCAGGCCGTACAGCGGCGCGTCAGCGCGCCTGGAAGTCGCTCTTCCCGCCCTCTTTTTCGAGGAGGCGGATTTCCTTGATGACGATGTCATGCGACCAGCCTTTGCACATGTCGTACAGCGTCAGGGCGGCCACCGCGGCGCCGGTCAGCGCTTCCATCTCGACGCCGGTCTTGTGATGGGCCTCCACGCAGCACTCGATCACCGCCTCCTTCTTCGGGTTCAGCCGGATGTCCACCCGGCAGTCCTCGATGCCGATCGGGTGGCAGAGGGGGATGAGTTCGGCCGTCCTCTTCGCCGCCATGATGCCGGCGAGGATGGCGGTCTGGAACACGGGGCCCTTCGTGCTCTGGATCTCGCCGCGCTCCAGGTGGCTGAGAACCGCTCGCGGCAGGGAGACAATGGCCCGGACACGGGCCGTCCGCCGCGTGACCGCCTTCGCGCCGACGTTGACCATCGCCGGCTGGTTCCTGCGGTTGATATGAGAACTCAAGCTTCTCTCTCCCATCGTCGTCGTTCTCGTCCTCGTACTCGATCGTCTTCGGAAAAGCAACACGACGACGAGGACGACGACGAGGACGATCTCGGACTCAGCAACTCCATCGGTGGTAGCGGACCACGCTGCCCGCCGCGTAGGGCTTGCCCTCCGGCGGCAGTTCCACGAAGCCGCTCGTTTCGGCCAGCGACGCCTGGTCGCCCGACCCGCCGTACGGCACCGGGGTCACCACGGGCAAGCCTTCCGCGCTGGCCGCCTGCACCACGGGCACAAAGTAGGTCAGCGGCTCGTCAAAAGCAACCTCGCGGCCCAGCGCGGCGGAGTCGGGCGCAGGCCATCGTGCGCCCATGGAGACGAACAGGAACGGGAGCACGTAGCGATGGAAGCAGACGAGCGCGGAGACCGGGTTGCCCGGCAGGGCGAACACCGGCTTGCCGTCGCCGCTTTTTCCGAACCACAGCGGCTTGCCCGGCCGCTGGCTCACCTTGTGAAAGAGCGTTTCGGCGCCGAGGCTTTTCAGAACGTCCGGGACGAAATCGCGTTTGCCCATGGAGACCCCTCCGCTCAGGATGAGCAGGTCGTGCGCGGCGAGGGCCTTCCGCAGGCAGCTTCCCAGTTCGCCGCGGTCATCGCGGGCGTGCAGCGTCGAGACGGTCGGACAGCGGAGCTGCAGCAGGGCCGATTGCATGGCGCTGCTGTTCGACCGGCGGACCTGGTAGGGCAGGACCGGTTGGTCCATCTCCACGAGTTCGTCTCCCGTCGCGACCAGGGCCACCGACGGCCGGCTGCTGACCCGAACCTTGGATTTGCCGACGGAGGCGAGGATGGCGATCTCCGGAGACCGGAGGATGCATCCGATCCTCAGCAGCATCCCGTCCTTCCAGCGGTCGGAGCCCTGACGGTGAACGTTCTGCATGCGCCGAAGGGCGATGCCGTCCGCGAGCTCGGCCGCGCTTCCGGTGATCGTCAGATCCTCATAGGGCACGACGCAGTCGCAGCCCTGGGGAAGCACCGTGCCGGTCATCACTTGGACGCAGGCGGCTTCCCGGTCCTTGAGCGCGAGCGGGGGCTCGCCGGCATTCTGTGTCGCCTCGATCCGGAAGCTCCTGCGGCCGGCTTCCCACGCGGCCAGGGCGATGGCGATGCCGTCCATCGTCACCCGGTCGAACGGCGGCAGGTCGCGGTCAGCGCGGACGTCCTGGCGCAGGACCAGGCCGTTGGCCTCCGCCACGGGGCAGGCAACGGCCGGCAGCCGCAGGGCGTTCTGCTGGACGATGCGCTCGGCTTCCGGGACACTGATCATATTCATCCGCCGATCTCGGACATGACACGGTTTCGCGGCACGATGTGGCGGGCGAGGTCATGCGCCTCCGGCTTGCACCGGATGCACCCCCGGATCAGCGTCTGCAGTTCGGAGTCCGCCGCTCCGCTCCGCAGCGGCCCCAGGAGATCAACCTCCGTTTCGTGCAGGAGGCAGGGACGAAGGCGGCCGTCCGCCGTGAGCCGAGCCCGGACGCAGTGCCCGCAGAACGGCCGGGTCACCGACGTGATGAAGCCCACCCTGCCGCGGGCGCCCACGAGCTCGTACAGGCGCGCTTCGCCGTCGCACGGACCGCCGGCGGCCGGCGTGAGCGGGCCGAGGGACCTCTCGATGGTGCTCCGAAGCTCGGCCTCGGGGACGGCCCGGCCGATATGGGCGTCGCCCACGCGGCCGATCGGCATGACCTCGATAAACCGGACCTGCCACGGGTGTTCGAGGGTCAGGCGGGCCAGGTCCACGGCGTCCTCCGTCTCGTTGTAGCCCCGCACGATGACGGCGTTGATCTTGATCGAGAGGCCGGCGGCCTCGGCCGCACGGATGCCGTTGAGGACGGCGTCCAGGCCATCCCGCCGGCTCATGGTTCTGAACTTCTCCGGATCAAGCGTATCCAGCCTCACGTTGATCCGCCGCAGCCCGGCCCCGGCGAGGGGGCCGGCGAGGCCGGCCAGCCGGACGCCGTTGGTCGTCATCGTCACTTCGCGGACGCCGGGCGTTGCGGTCATGCGGCGCACGATGTCCACCAGGCCTTCCCGCAGGGTCGGCTCGCCGCCGGTCAGCCGGAACTTGCGGAATCCCAGCCGGGCGAAGACCGGGACGAGGCGGTGGATCTCGTCGTCCTGCAGCAGCTCGTCCGGGGGCCGGAACGCCATCTCCTGAAGCATGCAGTAGATACAGCGGAGATTGCACGCGTCGGTCAGCGAGAGGCGCAGGTAGTCGGCAGTCCGCCCAAAACGGTCGGTCACCGCGCCGGACTCAATCGAAGTAGACGAAGACGTCGTAGGCATAGATGTCGTCCAGATCGATCGAGACCTCCATGATCGTCCGCTGGCCCTCGACCACGTCCTCGTCGTCGCGGAAGTTCCGGTCGCTGTGTTTGTCGTCGAGCACGACCCGGTGCTTGCCCGGATCGAGGTCGTAGAACCGCGTGTCGCCGTCGCCGACGCTGCTGACCTTGATTCCGTCGATGTAGACGTTCAGGTCGTCGGCCGTGTGGTTGTCGATGTAGAGCGTGCCCTTGCCGGCCGGCGGCTCGTGATCGAAGTCGTCGTTTTCGCCCTCGCATCCCGCCAGGGCGAACGCGCCCAGCGCAACGACGCAGGCTGCCAGGGGGACACGGCGGGCCAGACGGCGGAGCAGGGACGTCATCGAGCACCTCTTCATGCTGAAAGCATATTCCGGCCTCGTTTTCCGGACAAGAGGTAATATCCGCGATGTCGGCCCGGACTCAAGCGACCGGCTGAAGGTTTTTGATCAGGCGCAGGCGGTTGGTCTTGTCGGACAGCCGCTCGTACTGCGCGTCGTCCATGCATTTCCGGATGATGTACAGGCCCACGCCGCGGGTCTTGCCGTTCATCCAGTGATCAGGGAACTGGGGTGGGGTGTAGGAATTGAAGTCGAACGAAAGGCCCCGGTCCAGGACGTCCACGACGAACCGGCCCTCGGCCACGCGGACCTCGAGCTCGAGGGGGGGCTTGGGCGACACGTCGCGGTAGGCGTGGTCCATCACGTTGGCGCAGGCCTCGTCCACGGCGATCTCGATCTTGTCCACCTCCGCGTCCTCGAAGCCGGCGTCGCGGGCCATGGCCGTGACGACGCTCCGGATAAGCCACAGGTACCGCGTTTCGCCCGGCACCCGGAGCCTGATGGTGTCCTGTCGGCCTTCGTTCTTCATGCCGCCTCTACGAACTCCGCAGGGCCGCCAGGGCTTCGTCCCGGGTCGGGTAAATGGTGAGCAGGCTCTCCAGGCCAAGCTCCTTCGTGATGTGACGGGTCTTCTCCTTCAACCCGCACAGGGCGAACTGGCCGCCCTGGTTCCGGCACGCGCGGTGCCACGAGAAGAGCAGGCCGAACCCGATGCTGTTGAGGTAACACAAGCCCGAGAGATCGAGGAGCACCCTGGCATCCTGCGCGGAGCAGAGCGGCTCGACGGCCAGCCGGAATTCCTCCACGTTCGAGGCATCGACGTACCCCGAGACCGCAACGACATTGACGTTGCCCACGCGATCCGACTGAATCCCGAGTTCCTGAACGGTTGCGACCGGGCTCATTCCATGCACCCTCCGAGACACAACGCAGGCGGCCCCACGTGTTAGATATAACCCAAGCGGCAAGAACTGTCGAGCGATGCGGGCGGATGTCCTGTCTAAGGATGGCGGGCCGAAGGACATCCGGGCAAAAGCACGGGTGCCCGCTTGTAGGACGTCCGCCATTGGGTTATGTATTGATGAAAGGCAGCGCCATGACGAGAAGCAGGGTTGCAATTCTGCGCACGAAGCCGGCTACGGTACTCGGCGACTACCACCGGCTGATGAACCTGGCCGGGTACCAGGATGTTCTGCCCAAGGACCGCGAGACGGCCCTCAAGATCAACATCAGCTGGCACTTCTTCTACCCGGGCAGTTCCACGACGCCCTGGCAACTCGACGGCGTCATCCGGGCCCTGAAGCGGGACGGATACGACCCCGCGAAGATCCACGGCTGCCACAACCGTACGGTGGTCATCGACGCCCACCTGGGCGAGCGCGAGAACAAGCAGCTCCAAGTCGTTCAGGCCCATCGGCTTCAGAATGTGCATCTCTACGAAGGCGAGGAGTGGATCAACATCCGGGACGCGGTGGGCGACCTGGCTGAGAAGTTCCTTTGCCTGAACCAGGTTTATCCCGACGGCTTCATGATCCCCAAGCGGTTCATCGGCGAGAACATCATCCACCTGCCGACGATCAAGACCCATGTCTTCACCACGATGACCGGCGCCATGAAGAACGCTTTCGGCGGCCTGCTGAACGAGCGCCGGCACTGGACGCACCCGGTGATCCACGAGACGCTGGTGGACCTGCTGATGATCCAGAAGAAGATCCACAGCGGGGTGTTCGCCGTGATGGACGGCACCTTCGCCGGCGACGGCCCCGGCCCCCGGTGCATGATCCCGCACGTGAAGAACGTGATCCTCGCCTCGGCGGACCAGGTGGCCATCGATGCCGTCGCCGCGAAGATCATGGGCTTCGATCCGCTCCGGGACGTGAAGTTCATCCGCCTGGCCCACGACCTCGGCCTGGGTTGCGGCGACCCGCGCGACATCGAGATCGTGGGCGACCGGGACGCCGCGGACGAGAATTGGCGGTTCCTGGGCCCCTTCAAGCAGATGACCTTCGCCAGCCGCATGCAGCACGCGATCTACTGGGGCTGGCTCAAGAAGCCGGTGGAATGGTCGCTGAAAACCGTCTTGGCGCCGTGGGCCTACGTCGCCAGCGTGCTCTATCACGACTCGTTCTGGTATCCGACCCACCAGCGGATCATCCGCGAGATTCTTCACAGCGAATGGGGGCGGCTCTTCCAGAACTGGGAGAAGATCGCCCTGCCGCCCGACGATCTCAAGACGCCCGGCTGGGAGTCCGTGGGTACGGAGCCGGCAGAGCTGAAGCGCGAGGGCATGAAGTTCTTCCTGGAGTCTTTCCGCGTCCTGGGGCTCTGCCTCAAGGAAGCCCCCGAGTTCGCCGCGCGCAAGCGGCACAAGGCGGCGGCGCCGCGATTGTAGGGCGCGAACCCCTCGGGTTCGCGCCGCGGGCCTCGGGTCACGGCCCCAACCACAGGTCCGGCCACATGTCGTTGCCGGTGTGGAACGAGAGGCGGACCACGTTGGTTGCGGGGTCGCCGATCTTCCAGAGAAAGACCTCGTAGTCCGAGGTGTCGTGTTCGTGCCCGCCCGTGCTGGCCCCGAAGATCAGGTACCGGCCGTCGTTCGACACGCGGGGGAAGTACTCGTACTTGAAGGCCGGCTTGAGGCTCACCCACATCTCCGACGACTTCGTTCCCGGAGCATACCGGCAGATCCCG
>JAZDKK010000051.1:0-87764 GCA_043803015.1 Verrucomicrobiota bacterium | reverse complement strand
GCGGCCAGGTAGAACGTGTCCTGCGTGTCGCGCGACGGGTGGTCCGCCGGCGTGTTCAGCGCGTCGAAGTTGTGGTACTCGCTTTCGATGTCCGGGCCGTCGGCCACGGTGAAGCCGAGCGACCGGAAGATGCTGATCGAGCGCTCGATGATCTGGCTGATGGGGTGCCGGGAGCCCAGCCCGCGCCAGCGCCCCGGCAAGGTGCAGTCGAACGCCTGTTTCCCGTGCTGGACCGCCGCCTGTTCGAGGTCTTTCCTGCGCTTCTCGAGCAGGGCCTGGAGCTCCGTCTTGAGTTCGTTGGCGAGGCGCCCGACGTCCTTCCGCTCGTCGGCCGGAACGTTCCGGAGCCCATCCATGATCGCCGGCACCTGGCCTTTGCGGCTGAGGTACTTGATGCGGACGGCCTCCAGCCCGGCGGCATCCTTCGCCGCCGCAGCCTCCGCCAGCGCGCTCTCCTTGAGCGCTATGATCTCCTTGGCGTTCATTCTTCTCTCGATCCCACGGGCTTGTCCTGTGGAGGATCGGGTTGCACCGTCCCACTGCCGCTCCCGTCGCCGCAACCTAACGGTCCACGGGACAAGCCCGTGGGATTCGCCGCTTTTTTTCCAAGGATTGGAAAAACCGCCGTTGGAAGTTCCAACCTTTGGAAAAAACGGCCCCGATCTCCCAATCGTTGGAAAATAAGGCGGCGCGCCCCCTTTGTCACGCAGGGAATTGGCGGAGTGTTCTGCCGGTACCCTGACGGTTCAGTCCGCGTTCAGGTGAAGCAATGAGCGCTTCATAATCCACGCATCGTGGCCCACGCAGGAGCCTTCCACATCGATCCGGATCACGCCGGGCCGGAACACGTTCAGCGGATAAGATCCCGTGAACGACCCGTCTGCGTTCCTCGTGAGCTCGAAGCGGACCTTGCCCTTCTGGAACTGCTTGAGCGTGACCTTGATGCGGCAGGCGGGATCGCCCGCGACCACGTCCACGTCGTTCACCCTGACGTACAGGGTTTCGTTGGTGTAGAACTCGGTGACGTCCTGGTCCCCCTCCGGGTCGTTGGAGAACCCCACGGTGGCGATGAACGGTTCCCCGTCCGCCGGGACGGGCGGGCATGCGCCGGCGAGTTCGAGGATCTCGGCCGGGGCGAGCGCGCGCTCGTAGATGCGAACGTCGTCGATCATTCCCCGCCAGAAGTAGCCCACGGAGGTCCAGGGGAAGTTGTTGCACGCACCGATCAGCATCCGCAGGCTGCCCGGGTTCACGTCCAGCCCATCCACGCCCGTGCCGTGCAGCTGGCCGTTGAGGTAGTACGCAAGGTTGGGCGTCGGCGAGTCGGAAACCACCAGTGCCACGTGCTGCCACTCGTTCTCCGGCAGAGCGATGGGATCGCTCAGGCGCCAGAAGGCGCCGGCGTTGTCCCAGAGCGTCGAGCTCAACACATAGCTGATGAAGCAATTCCGGTTGCTCTGGAAGATGGTCTCAATCTGGTACCGCCGGTTGTAGGCGATCAGCACTTTTCCATCGAAATGGTTGGACGACGCCAGCGTGAACCAGAGGGACACGGTGTAGTTGCGGCTCGTCGTCGGATTGCGGCTTACCTCGATGTAGTCGTCCACGCCGTCGAAGCTGTAGGCCCCGCCGCACCGACCGGCGGGGACGTGCGTGGCACCCACGACGAGACCTCCGACCCCCTGCCCGCTGCCGTCGGCGACAACCCCGCCCAGGTTCTCGTCGAAGGAGTAGTAGAGCGCCAGCCCGTCGTTGAGACTCGCCAAAGCGGCCATCGTCGAAGCGAGCAAGAGCGCCGCAACCACCGCGGGGCAAGCATAGGCAAACTTCATGTTGCACCCCCCTCTTAACGTTTATGATAGGCCTTCCCCCATGCCGTGTAAACACGCGAGTCGCAAGGTGCTTGTGCGGGCGCTGTTGCGTTTTTGAACGTTTCGGAGTAACGGTGGGTCGAACGCGGGACACAACGGAGAAGAACTCATGCATCGCCGCACCTTCCTCTTGCTGCTTCTGCTCTGCGCAGGGGCCATGGTCCTCACGGCCCTCGCCGCGCCGGTCCCGTCCGTCGCCACGGCGCCGCCCGCGGCGCCCGCCGCGGACCGCGACGTCAAGGAGGCCATCGTCAAGATCTACACCTACCACGACGTGCCGGACTACCAGAACCCGTGGAGCCGGCGCGGGACGTTCTCGTCCACCGGCTCCGGCTGCGTCATCAAGGGCAAGCGCATCCTGACCAACGCGCACGTCGTGAGCGACGAGACCTTCATCCAGGTCCGGCGCTACGGCGACCCGAAACGCTACCCGGCGAGGGTGCTGAGCGTCTCGCACGCGGCGGACGTGGCGCTCCTGACCGTGGATGATCCCGACTTCTTCGGCAGCGTCGCGCCGCTCGAGCTCGGCGACCTGCCGCGCGCCCAGCAGGAGGTGATGGTCTACGGCTTTCCGCTCGGGGGCGACACGCTGAGCATCACGAAGGGCGTGGTGTCCCGCGTCGAGCACCAGACCTACGCGCACAGCTCGTGCCATTTCCTCGCGGTGCAGATCGATGCGGCGATCAACCCCGGCAACAGCGGCGGGCCGGCGCTGGTGAGCAACCGCGTGGTCGGCGTGGCGATGCAGGGCATCAGCCAGGCGGACAACATCGGGTACATCGTGCCCGCGCCCATCATCCAGCACTTCCTCACCGACATCGAGGACGGGCGCTACGACGGGTTCCCGAGCCTCGGTATCGTCATGGAGGGGATGGAGAACCGCGACCTGAAGAAGAAGTACGGCCTTTCGGAGAAGGAAACCGGCATGCTGCTGGTCAGCGCGGTCCGCGGCTCGGCGGCGGAGGGCGTCCTGCAGACCGGCGACGTCCTGCTCGCCGTCGAGGGACACCCCATCGCGGACGACGGGACCGTGGAGTTCCGGGAGAAGGAACGCACCAGCGTGTCGTACTACATCCAGGCCCACCAGCTCGGCGACCCGCTGACCGCCGAGATCCTCCGGAACGGCCAGCGGCAGAACGTGACCGTCAAGCTGGTCAGGCCCATGGAGGGCGATTGGCTGATCCCGATGGAGCAGTACGGCGTCCTGCCCTCGTACTTCGTCTACGGCGGCCTGGTCTTCTGTCCGCTGACGGTGAACTACCTCAAGTCGTGGGGCCCGAACTGGTACGACCAGGCGCCCGACGAGCTGCTCGCCATGCTGGGGTTCAACTACCGCACGGACGAGCGGGACGAGGTGGTGCTGGTGCTGAAGGTCCTTGCCGCCGACGCCAACCAGGGCTACCAGGACATCAGCAACTGGGTCGTCACCGAGGTGAACGGGAAGAAGATTAAGGGCCTCAAGGATCTCGTGGACGCCGTGGAGCGCGACGCGGCGGAGCCGTTCGTGAAGTTCTCGAACAAGTGGGGCCAGCAGATCGTGCTGGGCCGCGAGCGCGTGGCGAAGAACCAGGCCGAGATCCTGGACACTTACCGCATCCGCGAGAACCGGTCGGCGGACCTGAAGTGAAGCCCCCCGCGCCATCCGGCTTCGCTGCGCTTCGCCGGGACAAGAGTGCGCGGGCATCTGGGTAGGGCCGGCTCTCCTGCCCGCAATGCTTTGCATAGCGATGCAGGCGGGCCGAGCCGGCCGCCCGGGCTTCGCCGGAGGCTACGCCGAGGCGAGCGGCGCGCTCGGCTTGTCCCGCCGAAGCCCCTTGGCGAAGGCGGAAGAGCGCGCCCTACCTTGAAGTAGCCTCCAGTCCTGTCATACTGGCCGGGTATGTGGTGGTACGCCAAGAGACTTTGGCAGCTGGTCCGCTGGGGCATCCGGCTGGCGGGGCTGGCGTTCATCGCCTTGGTCCTGTTGTGCTTCACCAACTACCCCTGGAAGGCCTACTGCTGGCTCTCCACGGACCCGGCCGGCGCAAAGACCGTGTCGCCCCGGTACATCGTCGTGCTGGGCGGTGGCGGGATTCCCAGCGAGTCGGGGCTCGTGCGGGCCTACCGCGCGGCCCAGCTGGCGAACCAGTTCCCGGAGGCGCTGATCGTCGTGGCCTTGCCGGCCGAGGGCGACGTGGCCGGCGGCGCCGCGGGGAAGACCCGCGACGACTTGGTCCTGCGCGGCATCGCGCCGGACCGGATCAGGATGGAGACCGAGGGCCGCAACACGCGCGAGCAGGCGCTCAAGGTCGCAAAGCTGATCGACGGGAGCCCGGCGGAGACCGCGGTGCTTCTCGTCACGTCCCCCTACCACGTCAGGCGCGCCCTGCTTGCTTTCCGCAAGGCCGGGTTCGGCGACGTCACCGCCGCGCCGGCGGACAGCGTTTCCATCGACGCGAACCTCGAGTACAACGCCCGCGAGATGGGGGGAACGGCGCTCCCCGTGCCGAACGTGGGCGACCGGCTTACCCTGCGCTACCGCTTCTGGAACAACGCCTCGTACGAGGTCGAGTTCGGGCGCGAATTCTGCGCGCTGGGGTACTACTGGCTGATGCGCTGGATCTGACGGGAACCGGCGCCTGCGTCAGGCCGCGGCCCTGCTCACCGCCGCTGCCATTTCCTCTTCCTGGTTCTCCAAGCTCTCTACGAGCGTGAACTGCGTCCGGCAGCGGTCGAGGTTGTGGCCGGCGCGACCGACCTTGAAATACATGTCGCCCGACAGGTAGTCCGTCAGGAAGCGGATGCCGATGGTGAATGTCAGGACGCGGCCGGCCACCGGAAGCAGCTCCACTTCGCGGCGGGTCAGGAGACCGCCGGCGGCCTCGAGGTAGCCGCGCACGATCGCCTCGAACCGGCCCATATCCATCCGGACTTTGGAGAGGTCCGGTTCGTCTTCCGCCGCCGGGCACGTCATAGTCCGGACCATGTCCCCGAAGTCGTAGAGCGCCGCGCCCGGCATGCACGTGTCGAGGTCCACGAGGCAGAGCCCCCGGCCCGTCTGCGCGTCGAACAGCACGTTGTTCAACTTCGTGTCGCCGTGGGTCACCCGCTCGGGGATCTCGCCGCTCTCCAGCGGGCCCGCGATGAGCGGGGCCAGGGCGAGGCGCGTCCGGGCGAACGCGATGTCCGGATCCGCGGCACGGCGCCGGTTCGCATCGGCCGCCGCTACGGCGGCCTCGAGTGCCTGCAGACGGCGCGGGGTGTGGTGGAAGTAAGGGATCGTTTCGTGGAGCCGCGGGCCCGGGAGGTCGGCCAGGAGGCGCTGGAAGCGGCCCACCACCCGGGCGGCCTCATACGCCTGGTCCCGCGCGGCACACACCTCGTGCGTGACGGCGCCTTCGATGAAACGGTAGGCGCGCCACCACCGCCCGCCGGCATCGCGGACGCAGAACGTGCCGTCGCGGGCGGGGACGAGGCTCAGGGCCTCGCGGGCCGGGTCGGCGCCCGGGGTCGCGGCCAGCCGTTTCTGGAGATGCGCCGTGACGCGCGCCACGTTGTCCATGACCTGGAGCGGATCGGCGAAGACGCGGTCGTTGAGCCGCTGGAAGATGACGCGTTGTTCGAAGCCGGCGCGGCGGAACCGCGCAAGGAAGGTGTCGTGGATGTGGCCGTGTCCGTACGGCGCGGCGTCGAGGAATTCGCCTTCGATCGCGAAATGACGCACCACGCTGGAGACATCCTGCGCCATGGCAACGGGCAGAGAACCACGCCCTGCGCCTCGAGGCCGTCCCGGAGGACCGGTGCTAGGCCAGCGCCTGCTTCGCGATGGCGACGACCTGCTCGAAGCCTTTCGGGTCGTGAATGGCGATCTCCGAAAGCATCTTCCGGTTCAGCGCCACCTTGGCCTTGCTCAGGCCCTCGATGAAGCGGCTGTAGTTCATCCCCTGCGCCTGGCACGCCGCCGACAGGCGGACGGTCCAGAGGCGGCGGAACTCGCGCTTCTTCTGCTTGCGGTGGCGGGTGCTCAACCACATCGCGCGGTCCACGGCTTCCGTGGCCAGGCGGAAGCGCTTGCTGCGCGCCCCGTAGAAACCCTTGGCCAGCTCGAGGCGGCCTTTCCTTCTCCGGCGCGAAGCCGGCGCATTCGTGGCTCTGGGCATGATGTCCTCCTCGGGAAGTCAGCTACTTGGGCAAGAGCCCGGCGATGCGATCGTAGTCCGCGCCGGACACCAGTTTGCCGCGCCGCAGGATCCGCTTGCGCTTCCTGCTCTTGTGACAGAGCAGGTGGCCGCGGCCCGCGGACGCGTGCTTGATCTTGCCCCGGGCGGTCCGTCTGAACCGCTTGGCTATCGCTTTCTTCGTCTTGTGTTTCAGCTTGGCCATAGTCCCTGTTCCGTTTCGTGAACCCGGTTTCTATACCCCAACCGGCTCCCATGTCACCCCAAAAAATCCGGCCCCGCGCCCCGGCTCCAAGGCGCAGGAAAGGCCGCTTTGTACGTCAGAATGGCGTCCGCGTCCAGCCTTTTGAGCGGAAAATACGGCCGGCGCCCTCCGTGCGGCTCGGCGTTGGGCTCTCCGCAAGGCACGGAATTACGGCTGCGGCGCCGGCGGCTGTGCCTGCTGGGCGGCTAGGGCCTTCGCCCGCGTGCTCGGCTTCGGGCTCAGGAGCATGTACAGGTTCCGGCCCAGGAATTTCGGGGCCTGCTCCGCTGAGCCGAGGTCCTGGCAGTCCTTGATGACCCGGTTCATCACCTCGATCCCGATCTCCTGGTGGGCGCTCTCCCGGCCGCGGAAGAACAGCCCGACCTTCACCCGATGCCCTTCCCCGAGGAAGTCGCGAATGTGGCGGAGCTTGGTCTGGTAGTCGTGCTCAGCCACGTTGGGATGGAACTGGACTTCTTTCACCCGGGTCGCCGTCTGGTGCTTTCGGGCGGTTTTTTCCTTTTTCTCCTCCTCGTACTTGTACTTGCCGTAATCCATGATACGGCAGACCGGCGGCGCCGCGTTGGGCGCGATCTCCACCAGGTCCATGCCTGCGCGCTCGGCCATTGCCAGGGCCTCCCGCGTGGATATGATGCCGATCTGCGAACCGTCGGCACCGACGCAACGGATCTGGGGCACCCGGATCCGGTTATTCACTCGCACGAATGCTTGAATAGTCTGCCTCCTGCGTTTGCGAGATCCCTCTGCCCGGATCTCTTCTTCTCATCCCCTGGCCTCACGCGAGGCCCGATGTCCGGGAGGATTCCTCGGTCTTGAGCTTCTCGATCAGCTCGTCGAGGGCCATCCCCCCCTGGTCGCCGGCAGAGCGGCTCCGGACCGACACCGTCCGGCTTTCCGTTTCCTTCGGTCCCAAAATGAGCATGTACGGGATCTTCTGCATCTGCGCGTCGCGGATCTTGGCGCCGATCTTCTCCGAACGCTCGTCCGCCGTCACGCGGAACTCCGAGAGGCGCAGTTCCTCGACCACGGCGCGGGCGTACTCCATCTGCTTCTCGGTCAGCGGCAGGACACGGACCTGCTCCGGCGCGAGCCAGAGCGGAAATGCGCCGGCATAGTGCTCCACGAGGATGCCGAAAAAGCGCTCGATGCTGCCGAGCAGGGCGCGGTGCACCATGTACGGCCGGTGCTCCTTGCCGTCCGCGCCGGTGTACACGAGGTCGAACCGTTCCGGCTCATTGAAGTCGAACTGGAACGTGCTCATCTGCCACTCGCGACCGATGGCATCCTTGACCCGCATGTCGATCTTGGGGCCGTAGAACGCGCCGCCGCCGGGGTCCACATCGTAAGGGATGCCCTCGGACTTGAGGGCGGCTTCGAGCGACTCCGTGGCCTGTTTCCACTGGGATTCCTCGCCGATCGCCCCGGCCGGCCGGGTGGCGAGGTAGGCGGAGAACTGGGTGAAACCGAAGGCCTTCCAGATGCTCATCGAGAAGCGCATGATGCCTTTGATCTCGTTTTCGATCTGGTCCGGTGTGCAGTAGATGTGGGCATCGTCCTGCGTGAAGCCGCGGACGCGGAAGAGGCCGGCCAGCGCGCCCGCCTTCTCGTAGCGATAGACGGTCCCGAGTTCCGCCCACCGCAGCGGCAGATCGCGGTAGGACCGCATCTGCGATTTGTAGATCTGGATGTGGAACGGGCAGTTCATCGGCTTGATGTAGTACTCGACGTCGTCGATCTGCATCGGGGCATACATGCTCTCGCGGTAGAAACCGAGGTGCCCCGAGGTTTCCCAGAGACCCCCGCGGCCGATGTGGGGCGTGTAGACGATGTCGTACCCCCCGCGCAGGTGCTCCTTCCTCCAGAAATCCTCGACGACCAGCCGCACGCGGGCCCCCTTGGGGTGCCAGAGGACGAGTCCCGGCCCGACCGCTTCCGAGGTGCTGAACAGGTCCAGCTCGCGGCCGAGCTTGCGGTGGTCGCGGAGCTTCGCCTCCTCGAGCTGCTTGAGGTAGGCCTGGAGGTCCTTGTCGCTCGCGAACGCCGTGCCGTAGACGCGCTGCAGCATCGGGTTGGTCTCGAGGCCGTGGAAGTACGAGCCGGCGACGGACAGGAGCTTGACGGCCTGGATCTCGCCGGTGCTCTTCACGTGCGGGCCGCGGCAGAGGTCGACAAAGTCGCCGCTCTTGAAAAGCGAGATCGCTTCGCCCTCGGGAATCTCGGCCAGCCGCTCGAGCTTGTAGGTTTGTTTCTTGTTGCGGATGATCTTCTCGGCTTCCGCGCGCGACACCTCCACCCGCTCGAACGGATGGTTCTCGGAGATGATCTTCCGCATCTCCTCTTCGATGCGCGGAAAGTCCTCGGGCGCGAGGCGGTGCGGGAGATCGAAGTCGTAGTAGAATCCGTCGTCCGTGGAGGGGCCGATGTCGAGCTGGACGTTCTCGAAGAGCCGGCAAACCGCTGCTGCCATCACATGCGCCGCGCTGTGGCGCATGGTTTCCAGGTCAGAGTGTTCGTGTTTCATTCAGTACTGCAGCAGCAGTCGGTCTCCTTACCTTCAGCTTGCCTCTCGTCCCGGCCTCGGTGGCTTGCCAGGGCGTAGCTCCGCAGCGTCCCGTGCCAGCCCGTCTTCGTTGCCTCCCTTCGGTCGGCAACTTCGCCGTGGCAGGCTTCGCTCCTCCGCTGCGCTGCGGAGCGAAGCCTGGTGGGCGATAGAGGACTTGAACCTCCGACCCCTTCCATGTCAAGGAAGTGCTCTAGCCAACTGAGCTAATCGCCCACGTCCAAAGCACACAGATAGTAGGTGGCACCGCGTGAAAGTCAAGGTGCCTCCAGCCAAGTCAATGTGGGGGTTTCCGCCCTGAGAAGCCTATCGATGTGCTTCCTTCCGAATCCAGACTTGAAATAGCGTTCCGCTCTCCTGGCTTCATTCGGCGTGGGCGATCGGCGAAGTATGGTCATACGAAACGGGGCGTAGGGAGCGGTCGTCCTCAACTTGCCTTGGTTGTGCTCAGCCAGCCTGCGCAAGGGGTCGCTTGTGAATCCGACATGGCGGTAGGTGTGGTTACGGCTGACTATGAGATACACTGAGTATGGGTCCACCGTCGAAATGCTGCGCTGTCCCTCTTTGCAGGTACTCTAGCCAACCCGCCTGCCCGCCGTAGTGGCGCGCCACGCGCCACGAAGGCGGGAGCTAATCGCCCGCCCGATCGCCCATTCAAACAACGGGGCAATATAGGTTTGCGGCGGAAACCTGTCAATCGCGGTCGGACGGCCTTCTCGCGCGGGAGACTCCGCCGCGCGGGCGGCCCGAAAGCCGAAACGGCGCGAGACTACCCCTGCGCCTTCCTGCTTGCCTCGCGTCGGTGCCTCCGCTAGACTCGCCCGCCAGCCGCGGTTTTCCCGGGACGGAGAATCATGGAAATCGTCTTCCGGTGTGGTAACTGCAGGAAGAACCTCGTCGTCGACGCTTCGGAGCAAGGGCAGACGGTGAACTGCCCCGTCTGCGGCAGGCCGGTCACGATTCCCGTCCCGACGGCCAAGGCTCCTGCGCTCAAGCGCGTGATCCGCATTCCTTCGGGCAAGGCCAAGGAGGAGTCCCAGCCGCAGCCGGCGAATACCACCGCCGAGCCGAAGGAGGCCGCCGCGCAACCGCCGAACGACACGCACCCCCAGGAGATCGTCGTGGGCTGGGTATGCGTTGTCGTCGGCATCCTCCTCGAGGTCCTGTTGCCTCGGGCGGCGCTCGGCTATGTGCCGTTCTTCATCGGATCCTTCCTGATGGGCGTGAGGCTGCTCGCCACCCGGAGGGTACTGCACGGGCTCGTTCTCCTGCTCTGCACCTGCGTTCCGCCGTTCCTGCTCGCGCGGCACACGGTCTGGGACAACTTGACCGGGTCCGCGGCGCGCGCTCCCGCGGGGTCGGCCAAGGTTCAGAAGCTGGTGTTTGATGAGCACGGAAGGGCGAAGCTGGTTTCGCAGGAGGAACCGGCGCCGCAGCGCTGGGATCCGACCCCGCGGCCGGCCCCCGTGCGGCCCGCGGCCCTGGAACGGACAACGACAGCTTCGCCGGAGGCCGGCGCGGAGCACCGGCGCGAGAAGCCGCGACAGCCCAGGGCCAAGCCGGCTGAGGACCAGTATCGTGAACTCCTCGAGAACAAGGCCGACGTCCCGCCGCTCGTGCCGGAGGACGTGCTGGCCTCGACGCCCCTCGGCCACGGCGACGATTTCCGGTGGCAGAAGGCTTCGATCACGGACACCCTGCTTCCCGGCGACCCCGCTCCTGTTGTGGATGTCCCGTTCGTGGTCTACTCGGACGGCGGGCTCAAAGAGACGTACGCAGCGACGGGCCGGCTGGGGAACAAGGGCGCCCTCCAGTTCGATACCTCGTGGGATCTGGCGCCGCACTCGGGAATGACCTGCATCTACGTCCGGTACGAGGACGCCGCCGATTGGGTTACGGTCGCGTGGCAGCACCCTGGCCACAACTGGGGCGATTATCCAGGGGGGTTTGATCTGTCCAAGGCAAGGAAGCTGACGTTCTGGGCGAAGGGGGAGTCGGGGAGCGAGAGGGTCGAGTTCATGGTGGGCATGGAGCAGGCCCAGAACGCCGTGTCCCGGGATTCACTGCGCGCATCCACCGGGGTCATCCGTTTGCAGAAAGAGTGGAAGAAGTACAGCCTTTCGATCGAGAAGCTCGACCGGACCCGGCTGATCACCGGGTTCCTGTTCCGGATCGAAGGACAGGGAAAACCGGTGGTGTTCTGCCTGGACGACATACAGTTCGAATGAGGCGCAGGAGCTTCGCCGCTCCGTGATCCGCCTGCCCCCTACTCCCCGATCAGGGTCTCGCCGAGGGCGACGGTAACGGTGTCGGCCATCTCGCGGAACGAGAACGGCTTCTGCAGGAAGAACGTCTTCTTCAGGCGCAGCGCCTTCCGGATGTCCGGCTGGCTCGCCGTGAAGCCGCTGACCAGGATCACCGGCGTCTTGGCGCCGTCCGCCCTCAGCCACTCGCAGAGCTGGAGCCCGTTGTACTCGGGCATGCTGAAGTCCATCAGGATCAGGTCGGGCCGCGGCGCGCCTTTGCGCCAGCGGTCCTGGAACTGGCGGCCGCCGCTGATCTCTTCCACGTCGTGCCCGTCATCGGCCAGCACCTGCCGGCACATCTCGCGGAAGATCGCATCGTCGTCCACGACCCAGATCCGGCTCGGGGCCAGCTTCCGCCGGGCCTTCCTCTCCGGCCGGGCCGGCACGCCCCCGACCGCCACCGGCAGGAGCACCTTCACGCGCGTGACCGTCCCGGGGTCCGACGAAACCACCACGGTGCCATCCAGGCGCCCGACCATGCCATAAACGCTCGAAAGCTTCAGGCCCACCCTTTCGCTGTCGGCCGTCACGCCCACGGCGGCGGGCACTCCCCCTCCCGTGTCCGCTACCTCCAGCTGGAGGTACTCCTGCTGGCCGGAATCCGTCGCCATCTGCTCGTTCAACGTGGAAATCGTCAGGACCCCGCCGGAAGGCATGCTGTCGATCGCGTTGGTCAGCAGGTTGAACACGATCTGGCGGATGGCACTGGGCGAAGCGACCACCGTATCGCGCTCGGCCTCGAGCCGGACCTCCACGCGCACGCGGCTGCCGGTCTTCTGCTCGAGCAGGGACAGCACGCTGCTCACGGTCTCGTGAATGCGGCAGGGGACGTCCTCCTCGGTGTCGCTCCCGAGGAACGCCAGAATCTCCTCCGTCAGCCGGCGGCCCCGCTGCGCGGCGTCCATGATCTTGCGCAGGGCCTCCGTCGCCTCCCGCGAGATCTTCTCGCGGTTCAGCACGAAGGACGAGTAGCCGAGGATGATCGACAGGAGGTTGTTGAAATGGTGCGCGACGCCGCCCGACAGGGTGCCCAGGGACTGCGTGCGCTCCGACTGGATCAGCTGCTGGGCGAGCTCCGTGGCGTGCAGGTGATGGGTCAGCGCCTGCTCCAGCCCGGCGCACAGGCGCCGGCAGAACGCGAAGGCGCGGTCGATTTGTTTCTTCGACAGCACCGGCACCGCGCCGGCCAGCTCCTCGGCCTCGGCCCTGGAGAGCCCGGACAACTTTGCCAGGTCGCTGATCTCGTTGTGCGTGAAGGAGTGTTCGCGCACTTTGCCGGACCACAGGCAGTGAATGACCGCGCCCCTGACTCGCACCGGGAAAGCGGCTTCGAGGAGCCCGAACGGCCCGTAATGCGCCTGCTCCTTGCCCGTGTCCTTGAGCCTTCGCAGGAGCTCGATATCGGAAGACAGGCTCAACTCCTGCCCCTCCTCGGAGGAGCGGATGCCCGCGATGAACCGGGCCGAGTCCGGGTACAGGCCTTCCTCGCCCCAGGGAAGGTCCGGACCCCCGAGCAGCTCTCTCACGTAAGACTGGTCGATGCGCCGGAGAAACTCGGGGCCCTCGCCCGCGGCCGCCAAGTCGAAGAGGTTGAGCGAGCGGAGCAGCTGCTCCTTCGTCGCCCTGAGCTCCTGGATGTTCGACCCCTTCTTCACCTTCGGCCTATTCCAGCGTGTCGCAATCGTCCCAGTAGATGCGATTGACGAGGTTGGTTCCGCCCTTGTTGCTCCCGGCGATCAGAATGATCCGGATCGAGGCTGTGCCGTCGGGCGTGGTGCCCTTCAGCGTATCGCGCACCCACTGCCCGCTCGTCTGCTCCCGCCGCCGCTCGCCCTCAATGTAGGAGATCATGCCGTCGCTGCCGTCGTAGAACTCCGCCTTCATGAACGTGGCGCAATCGGGCGGGAGGTCGCCGCCCTGGATCAGGTAGTAGGCCTGTACGACAAACGGAGCATTCGCGGGCCAGGAAACCTGCTGCCACGCGCCGTTCCACGTGTCCGGCGGCACGTTGATCAGGAGAACTCGCGTGCCGGTCCGGGCCTTGGTGATGGGCTTGTCCTTCCCGGCGAGGACCTGGTAGGCCTCGCCCCAGACGTCGCCGTGTTCGCCCCACATGTTGAGTTCCTCGCGCGACCCGAAGTCGGTCTCGAAACTGGCGTTGACCATCTTCCCGGCCAGAACCACGGTGGCGACGCCGACAAAGGCGACGACGGCGAGCAGAATCCCAACCCTTTTCATCTCCTTCGACCTCCTTGTCGCAGTGAGCGGTTAACGCCCATGTAATACCCGCACAAGCGGTATTTGTTGAACGGATTTTCCGCTTTTCGCAGGACGCTAGGGACCTTTGGACCCGGGTGTGCGCTTCTTTACCTGGTACTCCACCCAGCGATTCCGGAAAACACGATCGCAGCGCAGGCGGGACGCCTGGTCCAGTTGCGCATACGGAACCGCCACCTGTCCGCCGTCGGCCAGGAGCGTGACTTCGTCCGGCTTGATCTCGAAGATCACGCCACGGTGGACCCGGCCGTTCTCCCGCCGCAGCACCGCGGAGGCGCCGGACGCGTAGAGCGGGTACTTCTGGTCCAACCAATCGATGAGACTCCGCCGGTACTCCTCCACCATCGCGCGGTTGACTTCCTCGGCGTTGGGCACCGGGTTCGTCGCGGCGGTCGGCGTCGCGGCCGCGGCCACCGCCTGGGTGGGCATGCCCGGCGCCGCGCTCACCGTCGTGGTCGCGGCCGGGGGCGGAACCTCCGGGATCTCCGCCCCGGTGCCGGTCGGCGATTCGGCAGGCGCCCGAGCCGGCGCCTCGAGGATCATCGGGCCCGCGCGGCGCTGGAGGTACACGCGCACCAGGCCCGCGAAGATCAGGACCCCCATCGCGGTGAGCAGTCCGTTGAGCAGGCGGGACGGCGCCTGCCGGTGCGCGTAGCGGGAGCGGGTGCGCGAGTCGTACCCGCACTGGACACAGATCACGGCGCTTTCGTCCATGGCCGCGCCGCAGACCGGACAGCTCCGGCCGCCGGTGATCCGGGTGTCCCTTTTCACCTGAAGGCGAACCCGGCCCTCCTGCTCGGCGGCGGGCAGCGGCACGGCGACCTGCCGGCCGCACTTCGAGCACGTCGCGGCCGTGCTGGCCGAGTCCTCCGGCACCTCGAATTCATTCCCGCAGAAGCCGCAGTGAACCTGGATGTTTGCCATGAACGAACCCCTCGATGATGTATGTCGTGCCTCGCAGCACTGTACAAGTGCGAACTCGGCGTGGCAAGCCGCGGTGACGAGACCTCTCCGTGCTGGAGAGACGCTCTCGCGGGACGTTCGAGCGTCCATCTGAAGATTGACACCGGCCGCACGTTATCGGCCGGAAAACCCATGAAACGGCGCGGCGTCCCGTCCCCGGCACCTGGCCGTCGTTCCGTCTCTCCCGTTGCGGTCTTGACAACGGGCCGCGCATGTTGAAAATGCGCTCCCATTTGTGGATGGCCAAAGCCCCCCGATGAATTCTGACGTTACACGTTCTGCTCTAAAGGATGCCGTGCTCGCCGCTTGCCTCGAGGGCGAGGACACCGGGGCCGGGGTCCGCAGGATTCTGCGGCGGTTGTTCTGGGTCATCGTCCCCGTGGCCGCGATCACGCTGTGGCTGGGCGTGCTGGCCGCGACCTGGAACCGGCCCCTGACGCTTCTCCTGCTCGGCTCCGACAGCCGCGACGGCGAACCCGCCCGCTCCGACGCCATCCTGGTCCTGCGCGCCGACCCCTGGCACGGCACGGTCAAGGGCCTATCGCTCCCGAGGGACCTCTACGTCCCGCTCAGCGGGCTTCCGGTCTTCCGCGTCGAGCGCCTGAACGCCGCGCTGTTCTTCGGCGACTACTACGCCACGTCGGAGGGCATCCGCGCGGCCCGCCAGACCGTCAGCGACCTGATCGGCGTCCCGGTGGACGGCGCCACGGCGGTCCGCCTCCATCTGCTCGCCGGCGTGGTCGACGCGCTGGGGGGGATCGAGGTCTACTGCGAGAAACCGGTGCACGATCCGAAGTTCAATCCCTTCAAAGGGGGAGGCAAGTCCTACCCGCTTCGCTTCGAAGCCGGCTGGAATCACCTGAACGGCGAGAGGGCGCTCGAGTTTGCCCGCGTGCGCCGGCCGGACACGGACTTCGGCCGCATGAGCCGGAACCAGCAGCTGCTTTCGGCCGTGGCCGCGCGACTGCGCACGCCCGGCGGGCTCGTGCGCCTGCCGCTGATCGTGCCGCACCTCTGGCGCGGGATCGAGACCGACCTGGGGCCCGTGGCCCGGCTGCGCATGTTGTGGGTGCTGGCGCGGTGCTCCTCGGGCGGGATCCTGTGGGATTCGATCGACCGGAACGAGGTCCTTCCGTACGTCACGGCCCGGGGCGCGCAGGTCCTTCTCCCGGAGCCCGGCATTCTGAAAGAGGCCGGTCGGATCCTGACCGGCGAACAGCCGATCCGCCTGGCGGGCACGATGAATCTGACCGACCGCAACCTGGCCTGGCCGTAATACTCCGCGCGGCTACAGGAGCCGCTCCGCGATCTTCTCCGGCAGTTCGGCGATCTTCAGCCGAACCTGCTGCATGGTGTCCCGGTCGCGGAGGGTCACCGTGTCGTCCTGGAGGGTCTGGAAGTCAATGGTCACGCCGCACGGCGTGCCGATCTCGTCCTGCCGCCGGTACCGCCGGCCGATGGCGCCGGCGATGTCCCAGAACGCGGGCCACCGCTTGCGCAGCACCTCGAACACCTGGCGGGCCTTGTCGACCAGCTCCGGCTTGTTCTTCAGCAGGGGGAAGACCGCGACCTTGACCGGCGCGATCCGGGGGGCGAACTGCATGACCGTCCGCACCTCGTAGCCCTTCGGCGCCTGCTGGCCGGGCTCGACCGGAAGCACCGGCGCGCCGGCCGCCTCCGCCGTGGGCACCCATTCCTCGCGGAACGCCTCGCACAGCAGGGCGAGCGCGATGCGGTCCACGCCGGCGGACGGTTCAACGACGTGCGGGATGAACTTCTCGCTGCTCTCCTGGTTGAAATACTCCATGGACTTCCCGCTGAATTCCTGGTGGCGACGGAGGTCGTAGTCGCCGCGCGCGGCGATGCCCTCGAGCTCCTGCGTCCCGAACGGGAAATCGTACGTGATGTCCGTGCACGCGCTGGCGTAGTGCGCCAGTTCTTCCTTCCCGTAGACGTACTTGTGCAGATGCCCCTCCGGCAGGCCGACGGCCTGGTACCACTTCAGCCGTTCCCCCACCCAGTACTCATGCCACTGTTGGTCCGTGCCGGGCTTGATGAAGTACTCCAGTTCCATCTGCTCGAACTCGCGGGAACGGAACGTGTAGTTGCGCGGGTTGATCTCGTTGCGGAAGGCCTTGCCGATCTGCGCGATGCCGAAGGGGACCTTCTGGCGCGAGACCTGTAGGACGTTGTCGAACTGCACGAAGATGCCCTGCGCCGTTTCCGGCCGGAGGTAGGCCACGGCCGAGTCGTCCTCCACCGGCCCGACGAACGTCTTGAACATCAGATTGAAGGCGCGCGGCTCGGTCAGCTCGGCCGACCCGCAGGCCGGGCACTTCGCGCCCGGCGGGAGCTTGATCTTCTTCTCCGCCGCGCTGCCGGTCTCGAACTCCAGCTTGAGCCCCAGCTCGTCGCAGAGCTGGTCGGCGCGGTACCGCTTCTTGCAGCTCCGGCAGTCCACCATCGGGTCCGTGAACCCCTGGAGATGCCCGGAAGCTTCCCATACGCGCGGGTGCATGATGATGGACGAATCCAAGCCGACGATGTCGTCGCGGTTCTGGACCATCGCCCGCCACCAGGCGTCCTTGATGTTCCGCTTCAGCTCGCAGCCCAGCGGACCGTAGTCCCAGAAGCCGTTGATGCCGCCGTAGATCTCCGAGCTCTGGAAAATGAAGCCGCGCCGCTTGCAGAGCGACGCCAGCGTATCGAGCGAAACGCTGCCGTTTTTCGAGGTCATGGTCAGCGCATCGTGCGGAAGTTGACCGGCAGGGTCAAGCTTGGAGTACGGGCGGGACCCTTCGCGTTTCTTCTTGCCGTGCCCCCGGGGCTCAAAGAAACTGGTTCGTTGGAAAGGATCAGCGGGATGTACAGACTCGTTTACCTCAGCGGCCCGTACAAAGGGAAGCGCCTCGTGGTCCAGCAGGGCTCCGTGGTCGTCGGCCGCGACCCGGACTGCCACATCATCGTGCCCGACGACGAGGTGTCCCGGAAGCACGTGGTCATCGAGCAGCGGCCGGAGGGCATCCATATCCGCGACCTGGGATCCATGAACGGGATTGTGGTCAACAACCAGCCGCTGCGGGAAGCGCTTCTCCGGCACAACGACGTGATCGAGCTGGGCCGCACGCGCCTGCAGTACCAGGAGACGGCCCAATCCGAGGTCACCGAGGCCCGGCGCGTGAGCCACGTGCAGGGGCTGACGTTCGCGGCGATCGTCCTGATCATCCTGTTCGAGCTGACGTTCCTCGTCGGCCTGTCCGTGTGGCACGAAGACGTGCTCAGCGTGTCCCCACCCCCCGAGCCGGCCGGTGCCCCACCCGCGGCGGCCGAGACCGCCGCCGTCGCGCAGACCGAGGCGCCCGCCCCCCCACCCCCGGAACCCGCACCGGCCCCGGTCCAACCCGTCGCTTCTCCGGTGGCCCCCGTGGAAGCCGAGGCCCGCGTATCGAACGAGATCCAGCAGCTCCGCGCCGACGTCGAAGGCCTTCGCGAGCAGGTGCAGGAACTCGCCCAACCGCCGCCGGTCCCCATCGCAATCGAGCCGGTCGAGGCCGAGCCCGCCGCGGCGCCGGCCGTCGAGCCGCTGACCGCCAAGGCCCAGCAGATGCTGGACGAGGCGATGCTGGAAGCGGCCCGGCACAACCTGGTCCAGGCGGACCGCCAGCTGGAGCGTATCCAGATCATGGCGCCCGACTTCCTCCCGGCCTACGTCGAGCGGGCGCGCCTCCTCGAGAGCCGGGGCTTGCTGGCGAAGGCCGGCGAGCAGTGGACGGAGGTCATGAAGCGGAGCATGGGCACGCCACTCTACCAGCAGGCCGCCGCGGAGCGCACGCGGCTGGCGCGCCAGGAGCTGGTCCAGAAAACCGCGGCGGGCCCCTCCTCGGCCGTGGCCTCTGCGGACACGGCGTCGCGCCTGCCGCGGCGGCTCCGGATCGTCTCGGTCGACGAGCAACGCTTCCAGGAGAGCGAACAGTTCGAGGAGATGCGGCTGGTCGGGGTCACGCTGAAGCCGAAGCCCGGCGAGCGCGACCTGGACCCCAGCGAGGTCCGCGTGGTGATCCGCTTCTTCGACGAGGACCGCGAGTCCAAGGAGGTCGGCCTCACCCGGGCGGTCGCGCCCAAGGAAGCCCTGCGCATGGACGGCTACTGGAGCCCGGGGGACCAGCGGTCGGTTTCGGCGGCGTACGTGGTGCCGCGCGGATTCCGCGACCAGGAGACGGCGAAGTACAACCAGCAGTGGCGGTTCTACGGTTACGTCGTGCAGGTGTACTACCGCGAGGACCTGCAGGACGAGGATGCCCGGCCGAAGACGCTTCTCGAGAAGGCCGCGAGCCTGCCCCCGCCGTGGCGCACGAGCAAGCCTGCACGGGCGAGGTCCCGGCCTGAGCCCGCGCCGGCGCCGACGAACGCGCCTCCCGCGGAGACCGTTACGAAGCCGTTCACGATGCCTTTCGAAGTGAAAGGCGACCTATAGGCGTGCGGGACACGTAGTAGCGCTCGAAATCCGTCCTCTCCTCCTCGCCGGGCTCGAACGGCGGGATCTCGGCGAAGCGCCGGTCGGCGACCAGGACCGCCTTCACCTCCTCGAAGTACGGCAGGTGATCCGTGGAGAAATGGACCTGCCCCCCGGGCACCAGGGTCCGGTGCAGGGCGTCGAGGAATCTCGGGTTGAACAGGCGGTGCTCGTGGTGCCGTTTCTTGGGCCAGGGATCGGGGAAGAAGATGTAGTACGTGGTCACCGCCGACGGCGGAATCAGGTAGGCCACGGCGTAGTACGCCTCCATCCGCAGCAGGCGGATGTTGCCGAGCCCGAGCCGGCGCGCCTTGTTATCCACCTTGCGGATGCGCCGCAGCATCCGGTCGACTCCCAGGAAATCCGTGCCCCGCTGCTCCGCCGCCCGCGCCAGCAGGAAACGGCCCTTGCCGCACCCAACGTCCACTTCGAGCGGGCGCCGCTGACCGTCGTTGCCCGCCGCGAACAGGGTGTCCAGCGGCAGCGGCGACAGCCAGTCGCCGGGGACGATCCGCAGGCTGATCGCTATCTTCTGCATGGCCGGCATTGTAGTCCGGCGCCACGCGGATGGCGACGCCCTTCCGGGCGGGACGCGTCCAAACCGCGGGTTGACGGGCTCCCCGCGCAGATGGCAACATCCCGACCGGCCACGCGACCACCCAGGGAGACTCCGCGCCGTGTCGCAGCGATGGACAGAGAAGCTGGAGACGTACATGCTGACGGTCATCGAGGACCGCCGGCCCGGCCGCTCTGCCGCCGTCGTGGGCTGGCTGCTGAAGCAGCTGTCCCGCCTGTACGGGATCATCGTCCAGGTCCGCCTGTACCTTTACACCCACGGTTTCTTCCGGCCCCACACGCTCGGCTGCCAGGTGGTCAGCGTCGGCAACCTGACGGTCGGCGGCACGGGCAAGACCCCCGTGGTGGAGACCTTCGCCCGCGCCCTCCAGAAGCAGGGCCGCAAGGTCGCTGTCCTCAGCCGGGGCTACAAGCGGCACGAACCGTCCTTCCTGAGGAGGCTGAGGGACCGCGTGACGGGCCGGACGAAGGGCAGCCCGCCCCTCGTGGTGTCCGACGGCAAGCGCCTCCTGCATGATTCCGACGTGAGCGGCGACGAGCCCTACATGTTGGCGTCCAACCTGCCCCACGTCGCCGTGCTGGTGGACAAGAACCGCGTGAAGGCCGGCCAGTACGCGATCTCCAAGCTCGGGTGCGACACGCTCATCCTCGACGACGGGTTCCAGTACCTGCCGCTCAAGCACCGGCTGGACATCGTCCTGGTGGACCGCACGAATCCGTTCGGCAACCGGCGCCTCCTGCCGCGCGGCATCCTCCGGGAGCCCATCCGGAACATCAAGCGGGCCTCGTTCATCTTCGTCACCAAGTCCTCGGGCGACGGCGCAGAGGACCTGAAGAAAACGCTGCGCGAGCTGAATCCGCACGCCGAGATCTCCGAGTGCCGGCACTGCGCCCGCCACCTGCAGGACGTCTACACCGGCGAGCGCAAGAGCCTGGACTTCCTCCAGGGGCTCGAGGTCGCCGCCATCTCCGGGATCGCCGTGCCCAAGGGCTTCGAGGACGAGCTGGTGCGCCTCGGCGCGAAAGTGCTCTACCACAAGCGCTACGCGGACCACCACCGCTACAGCCAGCAGGAGATCATCAACGTCATCAACAAGGGCCTCAACCGCGGCGCCCGGGCCGTCGTCTCGACGGAGAAGGACGCGGTCCGCTTCCCGATGATGGAGCGGCGCGACCTGCCCATCTACTTCCTCAGGGTCGAGATCGAAATGCTCAGCGGAGCGGAGGATTTCTATGAATGCATCCAGCGCATCTGCTTCAAGTGACGCGCGCCGCACGGCGGCGGGCGACCGCGCCCAGCACCTCGGCGAACGGGTCCTGGTCTGCGGCGTGAACTGGATCGGCGACACGGTGATGAGCATGCCGGCCCTGCAGGCTTACCGGAAGGCCAACCCCTCCGCCCGCATCACGCTCCTCGTCAAGCCGGGCCTGCTCCCGCTCTGGAAACTGCACGCGGCGCCGGACCAGCTCCTGACGCTCGAGGGGGGCTGGTCCGGCACGCTTCGCACGGTCCGCGCCCTGCGGACCGAGAAGTTCGCACGGGCCTTCGTCCTGCCGCATTCCTTCCGGTCCGCGCTGGTCCCCTGGCTGGCCCGGATCCCGCTCCGGATCGGCATGCCGGGGCACTGGCGCGACGCCATGCTGACCCAGGTCATCCGGCCGCGCGACGTGCCGGGCCGACGGCACCAGGCGTACGAGTACCTCGACCTGATGGTCCCCGACGCCGCCCAGGCGGACCTCGAGCTGCCGCAGATCAAGGTGCCGGAGGCCGCAGAGGCCGCCGCGCGCGAGCGCCTGGCCGCGGTGCCCGCGCCGCGGGTTGGCGTGATCCCCGGCGCCGCGCGGGGCCCGTCCAAGCAGTGGCCGGCGGAGCACTTTGCCGAGCTGGGCCGCCTGCTGGCCGGGCAGCGCGGCTGCGGCCTCGTGGTCCTGGGCATCACGCGCGAAGCGGACCTCTGCGGGGACATCGCCCGACGCATCGGGCCCGCCGCCGTGAACCTCGCGGGGCGGACCTCCCTGCCGGAGTGGATCGCCCTGCTCCGGGCCTGCGACCTGATCGTCGCGAACGACAGCGGCGGGATGCACCTGGCCGCCGCCGTCGGGACGCCGGTGGTCGCGCTGTACGGCATAACGGACCCCGCCAAGACCGGCCCGATCGGGCGAATCTGCCGCGTCCTTCAGAACAGCGAGGTCCGCGCCCGGGACATCTCGCGCGACTCGCCCGCAGCCAGGAAAAGCCTGGCCTCGATTCATCCCGAACAGGTATACCGTGCGGCGCTTGACTGCCTCGAGCAGTCGCATCGTGCGACCGGTAAACAGGGCTAGCTCATGCGCGAGAAGATCTCCGCCTGCGTGACTGCGGGCAACGAAGAACAGAAAATCCGGCGCTGTCTCCAAAGCCTGACCTGGTGCGACGAGATCGTCGTCGTGGACAGCTTCAGCACCGACCGCACGGTGGAGATCTCGAAGGAGTTCACGGACCGGGTCTACCAGCACGAGTGGCTGGGCTACGTCGGTCAGAAGAACCTGATCCGCGAGATGGCGCGGTCCCCGTGGATCCTCTTTCTGGATGCCGACGAAGAGGTGTCGCCCGAGCTCCGGGAGGAGATCCTCGCCAGGTTCGAGACGGTGACCGACCCCTACGTGGGGTTCCAGTTCCCCCGGCAGGTCTACTTCCTCGGAAAGTGGATCCGGCACGGCGAGTGGTATCCCGATATCAAGCTGAGGCTGTTCCGGAAGGACCGCGGGTTCAGCGCGGGCCAGGAGCCGCACGACCATGTCGTGGTGGACGGCCCCGTCCAGACGCTCAAGGGCCATCTCCGCCACTACACGTACGACGACATCCGGGAGCACCTGGAAACCATCAACCGGTACTCGGGTATCACGGCGCAGGAGAAATTCCGGCAAGGCGAGCGCTTCAGGTGGCGGCACATCCTCTTCCGGCCCCTCCTCCGGTTCCTCAGGGCGTACGTCCTGCGCCACGGGTTCCTCGACGGAACCCAGGGCCTGATCATCGCGAGCATCAGCGCCTTCGGCGTGTTCATGAAGTACGCCAAGATGTGGGAGCTCCAGCACCAGCCTCCGCCGAGGGCCGATGCCCCGAGGACTTGAAAGGCGTCCCGTGAAGATCGCTTTCGCCATCGAGCATTTCAACCCGAAGCAGGGCGGCGCCGAGCGCTACGCGTGGGGGCTGGCCCAGTGGCTCGTCCGCCACGGCCACGCCGTGGATGTCTTCACCCGGGAGACCTCGGAGGACGCCCCGGCGGGAATCGACATCCGCCGGCTGGCGGTCCCGGCCCACCCCCGCCGCAACCGTCCCGCCCGTTTCGCCGCCGCGCTCGGCCGGGCGCTGGAGCAGCGGTCCCACGACCTCGTCCAGGCGTTCAACCACGCGTGGCCGTGCGACGTCCTGCGGCTGGGCGGCGGCGTGCACCTTGCCTTCGAGAAGTACAATGCGTGGAGCGCGCCGAGCCCCGCCGAGCGCATGTTCCGTGCGATGCTGTACCGCGTCCTGCCGCAGTACCGGGCGCTGCGCCGGAACGAGGAACACCAGTTCAACGACCCGGACCGCCATTTCATCGCGGTGTCCCAGCGGGTCGCCAACGACATGGCCCGCTACTACCCGTCCTGTTGCTCCCGCATCCACATGATCCGGAACGGCGTCGACGTGTCCGTCTACAACCCGGCGCGCGTGGCGCCGCTCCGCGCCCAGGCCCGGGCCAAGATAGGCCTGGACGAAAGCATGCTCGCCTTCCTTTTCGTTGCTAACAACTTCAGGCTGAAGGGCTTACATGATCTCATCCGCGCCCTGCCGATCGTGTTGAAGCAGATCGGCCGGCCGCTCCGCCTGCTCGTGGTGGGCCGCGGCCACACGGAGGCGTTCCGGATCATGGCCTGCCGGCTGGGGGTGGACAAGTACGTGCAGTTCTGCGGGTCGGCGCCTGACCTGATCGACTACTTTGCTGCCGCCGACGCCCTCCTCCATCCATCGTACTACGACGCGTTCGGTTTCGTCTGCCTCGAGGCCGTGGCGTGCGGCCTGCCGGTGGTGGTCTCCACGAACAGCGGGGCCTCGGAGATCATGCACGATCGCCCGGGGTGCGTCCTGATCGACATGCCGTGCGAGCCCGCGGAACTGGCCGGCGCCATGCTCCGCGTCGCCGAACCTGCCGCCCGGGAAACGACACGCGACGCACAGTGGGCGCTGGCGCAGGAACATTCCATGGAGAAGAACTACGAGGCGGTGCGCGTGCTCTACGAGCAGGTCTCGAAGGAGAAAGTCCTGCGGAAGGGCCTCTAGTCCGCCCGCGGCGCAAGGGAACCCGTCATGGATGTCAGCGTATCCATCGTGACCTACAACTCCGCTTCGACGATCCGCGCCTGCCTGGACTCGGTCCTGGAACAGGCCGGCGTTGCCTCGGAAATCATCGTGGTCGATAACAAGAGCACCGACCACACGCTGGAGGTTCTGCGCGCGTACGGCGACCGCGTCCGGGTCATCGCGAGTCCGCAGAACACCGGCTTCGGGGCCGGCCACAACCTGGCGGCGCGGCACGCCTCGGCCAGCCGCTACCAGCTGGTTCTGAACCCGGACGCCAGGCTGACGCAGAAGGACGGCCTGAAGCGGCTCGTGGACTGGATGGACGCACACCCGGAGTGCGGGCTCTGCGGGATGCGCATCATGAAGGACGGCCGCTGGGTCCCGCCCAAGATGCATTACCCCGGGGCTAGGCACGTGCCGCTGGACTGTTCCCCTGGGCCGGGCGAAATCGCGTGGGTGGTCGGGGCCGGCATGATGATCCGGCGCGCCGCGTTCGACAAGATCGGGGGCTTCGACGAGGAGTTCTTCCTGTACGGCGAGGAAACCGACCTGTGCCTCCGCCTGCGAAAGGCCGGGTACGCCATCGGCTACAACGAGTCGGTCGAGGTGTCCCACGTCGGCGGCGTCAGCGAGGGAGCGACGCCAACCTACGAGCTCCAGCTCCAGCGGCAGCAAAGCCTGCACCGGTTCTACCGAAAGCACTATCCCCCCGAGGTATCGCGTCGCATCGCGGAGCGGGAACTCCGGCGCAGCCGGTACCGACTGCTGGTCCATTCGCTGGGCGCGAAACTGTTCGGACAGAGCGAAGCCGCGCGTGAGCGCCGCGAGCAGTACCGCGCCATCGTCGAGTCCTGCCGCCGATTCCTACACGAGGTGGACGAGGGCAAGGTTCCGCCGGGAGAGCGGGGGTAAAGGACTCATGGCGGCCTGCGCGATATGCGGCAACGTGTCGGGAAACCGGGACTTCACGGCCCGGGAGATGATGTTCGGCACGAGGGACCAGTTCCCCTACTTTGAGTGCGGCGCGTGCGGCTGCCTCCAGGCAGCGGACATCCCCCCGGACCTCGAGAAGTACTACCCGGCGGGTTACTACTCGCTCGAGAACAGAAAGCCCGCCCGGCCGAATCCCCTGCGCTCGTTCCTCGTGCGCACCCGGGCCAGGTACTGCCTGCTTGGATCCAACCGGCTGTGGGGTCTGCGCTCGAAGCGGTACGGATCCTACGAGTGGTTCAAGAAGACCGGCGCGCGGTTCGATTCCCGGATCCTCGACGTCGGGTGCGGTTCCGGGCGAAGGCTGCTCGACATGGCCGCGGAAGGATTCACGAACCTGACGGGCCAGGACATCTTCCTTCCCGAGAGCATCGATTATGGAAACGGCGTGCGTATCCTCAAGACCGGCCTGTCCGAGCTCACGGGCGAGTACGATCTCATCATGCTGCACCATTCGCTCGAGCATATGCCGGCGCCCGCGGCGGTCCTGCGGGAGGCGCACCGGCTCCTGGCGCCCGAGGGGTACGTGCTGATCCGCATCCCGGTGGCCGCCCAAGCCTGGCGGGAGTACGGCGCCGACTGGGTGGGCATCGACGCGCCGCGGCACCTGTTCGTCCACACCGTGGCCAGCATGAAACTCCTGGCGGAGCGGTCCGGCTTCGAGACGGCCGACGTGGTGTTTGACTCGGGCGCGCTCCAGTTCTGGGCCAGCGAGCTGATCCGCAGGGACCTGCCGCTGATGGAGACGACCGCGCAGGGCCTGAGGTCGCGCAAGAGCCTGTTCGGCTGGCGCGAGATGAGGCGCTTCAAGCGGCGCGCTGCGGAACTGAACCGGCAGGGAGAAGGCGACGCCGCCTGTTTCTACCTGCGCGGGAGCAAGGGAGGGTGACCGTGGACCTGGAATTCACCGGCGAGTGCTTCATCCCCGGCAAGGCGCCGAAGCGCATCGAGGACGATCACCTCGAGCGCTATCGCTTCGCCTGCCGCTACGCGGAGGGGAAGACCGTGCTCGATATCGCGTGCGGCGTGGGCTACGGCGCGAAGCTCATGGCCGAGGCCGGGGCGCTCCGGGTGGACGGCGTGGACCTCTCGCCGGCCCACATCGCCTACGCGAAGGAGCACCACGCCGCGGCGAACGTGCGCTTCCTCGCGGGCGACATCCGGACGTTCCGCGCCGGGACGCCCTACGATGTCGTGGTCTCGTTCGAGACCATCGAGCACGTGCCCGAGTACCGGGCGGCGCTGGCCAGCCTTCATGCCCTCCTGCGGCCGGGGGGAACCCTTCTCATCTCGTCGCCCAACAGGCCTCTCGCGTCGCCCAAGGCGAAGTCGCTGGCGGACAAACCGGGCAACAAGTTTCACGCGCAGGAGTTCACGATCGATGAGCTCACGCAGGAACTGCTGTCTGCGGGCTTCCAAGCGAACCGGTCGAATGTCTTCGGACAGCGGCAGCAGCGCCTCCTGCGGCCGAAGGTGTTGATGAGGCTCTACAACAGTCTTCTCAAACCCGGCGAGCGCTTCAGCCCCGTGGTCACGAGGGTCGACTCCCTCGCGCCGCGGTACTTCATCCTCGTGGCCATGAAGCAGGGGGCGGCCGGCCCATGATCGAGTCTCCGCGCAGAATCCTCGTCCTGCCCGTGTCCGGCCCGCGGGGCTCGAGCGCCCGCTACCGGGCGTACCAGCTTCTCCCTGTGCTCAGGGATTCCGGTTTCCACGTCGAGGTGGTCCCGCCGGCCGAGCGAAGACCGACGCTCCGGCAAATCTCCGAGGAGTCGTACCTGCTGCACCGGGCCGAGCACGTGGACCTCGTGCTGATCCAGAAGCGGCTGTTCCCCATGGGGTTCATCCGCCGGCTGGCCGCGCTCGGGAAGCCCGTCGTGTTCGACTTCGACGACGCGCTCTTCGCCTCGCCGGACCACCGTTCCCTGGCCGACCGGCTGTGGGTGCGCGCCCGCCTCGGGGGGGTGTT
This sequence comes from Verrucomicrobiota bacterium, assembly GCA_043803015.1. Lineage (GTDB taxonomy): Bacteria > Verrucomicrobiota > Kiritimatiellia > CAIQIC01 > JAGNIJ01 > JAZDKK01. The sequence goes on along the minus strand of JAZDKK010000051.1, from coordinate 60,996 downwards.
GAAGGCCGCGGCGTGCGTGATCGCCGGAAACCGTTACCTCGCCGACTACGCCGCGGCCCGGGCGCGTCGCGTCGAAGTCCTGCCGACGTGCGTGGATGTCCGCCGCTACCAGGAGAAGAACGACTACGCCGGCCGGGGGCTGAACCTCGGGTGGATCGGCAGCCACGTGACGCGACGCCATCTCGACGCGCTCCAGCCGGTGCTGGCCGAGCTCTCGCCGAAGATCTCCGGCATGCAGCTGACCGTCGTGTCCGACGAGGCCTTCAGCATGAGGGGCGTGAACGTGGCCTACCGGGTGTGGTCGCCCGACGACGAGACGGAGGCGATCCGTGCCTTCGACGTCGGCCTGATGCCGCTGCAGGACAGCGCCTGGACCCGCGGCAACTGCGGCCTCAAGGCCCTGCAGTACATGGCCGCCGGCGTGCCGGTGGTCTGCTCGGCGGTGGGGGCCAATCCGGACCTCGTCGAATCCGGCGTGGACGGGTTCCTGTGCCGGACCGACAACGAGTGGCGCGAGGCGGTCCTGCGGCTGGCCGCCGATCCCGCGCTGCGGCGGGACGTCGGCCTTCGCGGCCGCGCCAAGGTCGAGCAGCTTTACTCCGTCGAGGTCGTGGGCCGGCGGCTCGCGGAACTGCTGAGCTCGATTCTCACGCCGCCCTCACGCCAGCCCGCGTAAAGCGGGCTCTACGGCAGCGCGGTCGCGGGCGTCACGTTTCCCCGTAGAGCCCGGTTTGTCCGGGCTACCTTAGCCCGCGTGAAGCGGGCTCTACGGGTGCATGTCCGGCGGGATCCGGGGTGAGGGGGTTGTTCGGAAAATGCTCGATTGGCCCGGCGCTTTGTTGAGAATACGGAGAGCAAGGACACCCGCTTCTTGGAGAAGAGCAAGGTCATACGCTCCGCGTTTATGATCGGCGGATTCACGTCGATCAGCCGCGTGCTCGGTCTCGTCCGCGACTTCCTGACGGCCGGTTTCTTCGGCACGTCCCTGCCGATCTCGGCCTTCGTCGTGGCCTTCCGCATCCCGAACCTGTTCCGCGCGCTGTTCGGGGAGGGCGCCCTGTCCTCAGCGTTTGTCCCCGTGTTCGTCCAGGCCCGCAAGAATGAGGGGGACGAAAAGGCCTGGGTCCTGGCCCGGAAAGTGATTTCGCTCGTTGCCGTCGTGCTCCTGTGCGTGGTGGCCCTCGGCGTCCTGGTCATCACCTTGTTTGTGCGCCACCCCGGCCTGGGCGAGAAAGCGGCCATGATCCTGCCGCTCGCGCGGATCATGCTGCCGTACCTGTTTTTCATCTGCATGGCGGGGCTGTCCATGGCCATGCTGAACTCGTACCACAAGTTCGCCTTGCCGGCGCTGACCCCCAGCCTGCTGAACATCACGTGGATTGTCTTTCTCCTCACGGTTTGCCCGCGCATGGGCTCGGAACCCCGCCAGCAGGTGTACGGCCTGGCGTGGGGCATCTTCGCGGCCGGCATCATCCAGCTGTCGGTGCAGATCCCGGCGCTGATCCGGTGCGGCTACCGGCCCGGGTTCACGCTGGACCTGCGGGACCCGCGGGTCCTGCGCGTGTTCACGCTCATGGGGCCGGCCGCGCTGGGGCTGGCGGTGACGCAGGTCAACGTCATGGTCAACAGCCTGCTCGCGGCGTGGATCGGCTCGTGGGCCCCGGCCGCGCTCTTCTACGCCGAGCGCCTGCTCTACTTCCCGCAGGGCATCCTGGCCGTGGCCCTCAGCACCGTTCTACTCCCTGTCCTGTCGGGGCACGCCGCGCGCGCCGATCACCAGGAGATCAAGGCGACGATCAACCACTCCCTTCGCACCCTGCTGTTCGTCATGATCCCGGCGTCGGTCGGACTGCTGGTGCTGGCGCGGCCGATTGTCCAGATGATCTACGAGTGGCACCAGTTCAAGTCCGATTCCACCGACCTGACCGCGCTCGCGCTGCAGTTCTACGCGCCGGGCCTGATGGTGTTCTGCCTGGCCAAGGTCTTCGTGCCCACGTTCTACGCCACCCAGGACACGAAGACGCCCGTCAAGATCGCCCTCGCGGCGGTCACCATCAATTTCGTCCTGAACATCGCCTTCATTCTCACCTGGCCCCTGCGCATGAAGCACGCGGGCCTGGCGCTGGCCACGGTGCTGTCCGAGGGGTTCAACGGGATCATGCTCGGGTTCCTCCTCCACCGGCGGATCGGCTCGCCCGGATGGAAACAGATCATCGGCAACGCCGCGCGGGCCCTGCTCGCGGCCGCCGTCATGGGCCTCGCCGCGATCGCGTGCCGGAACCTGCTGTTCGCCTTCGGTGCCTCCCTCGGGCTGGTGCCGAAGCTGAACCAGATCCTCTCGGTCCTGCTGAGCATCCTCGTCGCCATGGGAATCTATCTTCTGATGGCGCGGATGCTGCGCTGCCCTGAGCTGAAGGATGTTGTCGAGGCCATCCGCACGCCGCGGAAGAGGACCGAGGAGAGCCCGTCGCCGGCCGTCGGCGATTAAGGCAAACGCAAGAAGTGCTTTGACAGCTTGCTCCCTCTCCCTTCAGGGGAGAGGGGTGGGGTGAGGGTGTCAGGAAGCGGTGGGCCAGTCTACCCCTCACCCTGGCCCTCTCCCCCACGTGTCCGCCGAAGCCTTGGCGAAGGCGGAAGGGGAGAGGGAATTGTGCCAACGTCGTCGGGCTTTGCGCGTTTGTATTAGGGCAAGCGCACCCCGGTCCGGAAGAAAACCACGCCGCCCTGGTTCGTCACGGCCACCCACACGTTCGTCCCCGCGGCATCGCCCGGCGAGGCGGGTCCGCAGACCACCCACGGATCGGCCGTGAGCAGGTTGGTCTTCGAGAGGGCTTCATAAAGCCTGCTGTTGGTCGTCGGGGCGTCCACCTGGACCGCGCTGAGCGGCGACCCGGTGACCGCCGTGATCCGGCCGTGGAAGTAAGACAGGAGGTTGGTCGGGATGCTGTCGGCGATGTACTCCTCCAGGTTGTTGTTCGTGTCGCCGTCACCGTCCGCGCCCGGCAGGCAGTTCGTGATCTCGTCGAAGTAGCCGATCTCCCAGAGGTCCGGGATGCCGTCGCCGTCCTGGTCCGGCGTCCAGCGGTTGGTGTAGAGGTAGTCCTTGAAGAAGAATGAATCCCCGAACGACTGGGCATTCGTGGGGTAGTTGTTGAGGATCTCTCCCTTCTCCAGCAGCCACAGGTTCTCGATCTCGTTCGAACCGGAATAGGTCCGGAAGTACGGGCAGTAGTAGACGACCATCGCGTGGGTGAACGGGACCCCCGCGGCATCCAGGGGCTGCGTCCAGCGGTACCGGTACACGTCCACCGTCTTGCCGCCGCTCACGGGCAGTCCGTGGAAGGGCGTCGCGTCGACCAGCTCGATCGCGCCCACGTGCGTCATGTTCGTGCGCAGGTCGTTCCAGTTCGTGATCAGGGGATCCCAGTACGCCGTGCGCATCCCGACCACGCCCGTCACGCTGACGTCCGGCGCGATGGTGGGATGCTCGGCCAGCACGTAGAACGTGGTCGTCGTCCGGGCATAGTCCACGCGGAAGAAGGACCCCCACCCCCCGCCCGGCACAGGCTCGTCGGCCGGGTCGTTCGTGCCGCCGCCGTGGTAGCCCCAGTCGATGATGAGCGGCGGCACGTAGTCGCCGGGGTAGAAGCGCGCGTCGTCGATCCGCGTTGTCGCCGCGTTGGTGTGCGCGCTGCGCGGGTACTCGATCCTCACCGTCGCGCGGACCTCGTACAGCGACGAGCTGGAACAGGTGCCCGTCACGTGGTACTCGCGCCACGCGTTGTCCGCCGGGGTGACGAAGTTCGTCACGGTGTCGCCCTGCACCTGGTTCGTTAGCGTCAGGTCGTACCAGCCCAGCCTCAGCTCGGCGCTCGTCATGGCGAAGTTCGTGTCGCGCAGTATCCAGATGGCGAAGGTGTAGGTGCCGGGCCCCGGCGTCGTGTTCTGCGAGACGAGGTTGGTGTACTGCAGGGCGTTCGTCGCTGCGCCCTCGAACACGCCCGAGGCCAGGCCCCGGCGCCCGCCCCACTCCGCGCGGTAGCTGCCCCAGTACTCCGGCTGGACGTACCACTGGCTGCCGCGGAAGTCGCCCGGGTTCCCGTCCTCGAAGCTGTTGTTGGCCAGCGTGAGCACGTTGCTGTAGGCGCCCGGGTAAAAGCTGGCATCGTCCACCTGCATGCGGTCGGGCTCGCCCGCCCTCGCCCAGAACTGGGCGAGCACGCCGGGCGACACGTAGCGGAGGCCCTGCTGGGTGCAGGTCCCCGTGACGTAGACGTGGTGCCAGCTCCCATCGCGCGGGAACCCCGCGAGATCGCGGACGTCCGCCTGCACCATCGCGCCGGACGCGTTGACCCACTCGAGCTTGACCTCGAGCCGGTTCGGGTTGACGCCGGGGTCGCTCCGAAGCCACGTGGCGAAGGTGCAGGTCCCGCCGGTCGTGGCCAGCGGCTGGAAGAGGCCCGCCTCGCTGAACGCCCGATAGACCACGCCGCTCTCCATCCAGTTCGTGTACCAGCCCGGGAGGTAAGCGCCGAGCGGGCTCGCGTGCGCCGACCAGTCGTCGCGCGCCGCATCGCCGGTGCCCTGCCAGCCGGTGTTGTCCCAGTTGGTGACGACGACGGCGGGATCCGCGAAAGTGCCGTTGGTGAACGCCGACAGGATCCGAGGCGGCACGTTGTAGTAGAAGTAGTCGCGGTGCCACTGGTTCGAGAGGAAGAACTGCGGAGCGACTGGATAGCTGTTCGTGAAGGCGCCGTCCAGCCGCACCAGGTACTGGCGGTCCTCCAGGTCCGCGCCATAGTAGGAATCCAGGTAGGGCGCGTACCACACCTTGATCGGCCCGGCGTACGCCACGCCGTTGCTGCACGGCTGCTGCCAGTCGCAGCGGTAGACGTTCAACGCGAGCGTCCCGCTGGTCGGCGCGCCGTGGAACGGCGTGTTCGTGGTCAGCGTGATCGTGCCGACCTTCGTCATGTTGGAATGGGTTGTGACCCAGTTCGTGGTACCGGGATGCTGCCACGCCGTGTACAGGCCCATCACCCCTTCCGAGTCGGGATAGACCGTCAGGTCGGGATACGCCCCGAGCGCGTAGAACGTGGTCGTCGTCCGCGCGTGGCTGATCTGCATGAACGCCCCGTACCCGTTTGTCCCCGGCACCTGCTCGCGCGTCGGGTCGAGGCTGTAGTGGTTGTAGTAGGCTCCTTCCATGACCACGGAGTTCGTGAACCCGCCGGGCATGAGGCGCGCGCCGTCGAGGTACATGGATGGGTCGCTGGGATTCACGTCGTACTGAAAAGTCGCCACCGCGCGGAGTTCGAACAGCTCGGCGTCAGCGCAACTGCCTGTCACCGCGTACTTTCGCCATGTGTTGTCGTTGACCACGTTGAGGTCCACGGCCGTGTCCGCCTGGACCTTGTTCGTGTACGTCGCGTCGCGCCACTCCAGCCGCAGCTGCACGTTGCTCACGATGAAACTGGCCTCGCGCCGAAGATAGATCGAGAACGTCCACGTGCCCGTGGTCTGCGGGTAGATGTTCTGAGAGAAGGCCGAGACGAAGTTGCTGTACGGCTGGCCGCGCCAGCCGTGGAGGACGGCGTCCCAGTCGCCGGCCGAAGGCCACCACATCCGGCGGCTGTTACCGACGTGCTGGGTGACCACGCTCCACTGGCTCCCGTACCAGGACTCATACCAATTGGTCTCGCCGTGCTCGAAGCCGCCGTTCATCAGGAACGGCGAGCCGGCGTAACCGCCCGGGTACAGCTCGGCGTCGTCGAAGAGGATCGCGGACGGATCGCCCGTCTTCGCGCCGTGCCGCGATTCCAGCGCCGCGCGGACGAACACGAGGTTGTTGCTCGCGCACGAGCCGGTGACGTGCACCTGGTGCCACAACGCGTCGCGGTCCAAGTGCGCGAGGCTCGCGGAAAAGGCCGGCTGGACGTCGTTCGTGGCGGCGTCCTTCCACTCCAGCCGGAGATACAGGTTGGTCGGGTTACTGCCCGGGTCCAGCTTGAGCCAGCCGCAGAAGGTGTAGGTCCCGGTCGAAGCGGTCACGTCCCGGTAGATCAGGGCCTCGCCGGCGGTCGCCGCGTTGAAGCGCGCTCCCCGCTCGCCGCTGCGCGCGGCCGGCAACGCGCGCCAGGCATCTCCCGTCGCCGTCCAGCCGCTGGCGGCCCAGTTGGTGGTCCCGCCGGGCGTCTCAAACGTCCCGTTCGCGAGCATATCCGGCCATACGGGCCCGGACACCAGCCACACCACGGCCGCCGCAAACCAGGAACCCCTCATCTTGCTGTGCCCCTACTCTGCCGACCTCTGATCTCTGACCCGCCTTCGCTGAAGCTTCGGCGGGCGAGCGTCTGACCTCTGGTTCGTATAGAGTACCCGCCCCTTCCGAAAATCGTCAGCGTATTCCAACTGGCGCCGGAGGCCCAGCCGCTCGACGACCTCCTCGCGCCCCGCGCCGGCGCGGATGATCACGCTGACGGGCTCGCCCTGCTTGACCAGCCCGGCCAGCTCGTCGGGAGCGACCGGCGGGATGATCCGCCGCGCGTAGAAGAGGAAGACCTTGGTCGGCTCGACGTCCACCTTCGGTTCCAGTTCCAAGTAGACCAGCCTTCGGCCGGCCGCCGCGGCGGCAACGCGCTCGGCATCCGCGCGCTGGGCGTAGCGGCTGTGGTACGACTGGGCGTAGCTGGAGTAGCCGGCGGTGGACAGGACCGACATCCAGACCGCGGTCACAACCGCCGCCCGCCACGGCCTGTTTTCGAAATGCCACAGCGCGCCGAGCCCGGCGAGCGCGACCAGGACGATGCCCAGCCATACCGCCGCCGTGGTTCCGAAGCCGGGTAGCTCGATCTGTTCCAGGCGGCCCGCTTCGACCAGGCGCGGCTGGAGGCCGACGAAAACCGGAACGGCGATCGAGAGGATCAGCAGGACCGCCCAGTGCGGCACGCGCAGCCAGTTGATGCGCCGGGGTTGGTTCCCCTCTTCGGCGAGCCGGCCGTAGTGCGCCCAGAGCTGGGCAACGATCAGGCCGGCCGACGGGAAGATCGGCGAGAGGTAGCGCTGGACCTTGGCCCACGTGGCGGAGAAGAAAACGAAGATGAACAGGAACCAGAACCAGGCGACCAGGAGCTGGCGGCGCTGAGTCCGGTTCTCCTTCAGGAATGGCAGGAAGAGCGAGACCACCAGCCAGAGGCTCCACGGGAACACCATGCCGACGATAATGAGGTAGTACCACGGCGGTTTCACGACGTCGGCCGGAACGAAGTACTCCACCGCCAGCCGCTCGCGCACCTGCCCCACGCTCCTCGTCATGTAGAGGGCCCACGGCGCGGCGGCCAACAACCCGACGAGGAGCGCCAGCCCGAGCCCCGCCAGGTTCCTGCCCCGGTGGTGCGGAACGACCAGGGCCATCACGGCGAGCGGGCCCAACACCAGGAAGTAGGCCAACGGTCCCTTGGTAAGCACTCCGCCCGCCATGGCCAGGCCGGCGATCAGCCAGCCGGCGGCGCTCCAGCCCGCCGGCGCCTCGGGCTTCGCCGGCCGCATCGCCCACAGCCCGGCGGCCACGGCCAGGGTCACGAACCCGAGCATGTGCGTGTCGTAGGTGGCGAACCGCGCCTGGCGGATAAACGCCGCGCTCGTGCCCGTGACCAGCATCGCCAGCGCGGCCATGCGCGGATCGCGCGTCAGGCTCATGCCCGCCCAGAAGGTGCTGACCAGCGCGAGCACGGCGAAGCCGGCGCCGAGCAGGCGCGCACGCAGAACGACCGTGTCGGCCGGCGCGGTATCGGGATCGAGGTCCGCCCAGGCCAGCATGTTGAGCCACACGCTCATGGGCGGTTTCTCGATCCGCGGACGGCCGTTCCACGACGGCATGAGCCACGCGTCCTTCTCGCCGGCGTGCTGGCGAACCCAGGTCTCCTGGCTCGACAGGATGGTGATGTTCTCCATGATCCGGTCCGGCTCGGGTTCGCCGATGCGGACGAGGATCGGCGGAAGGCAGACGAGCAGAGAGGCCGCCAGGAGCAGCCACGCGCGCGATCCGGAGGAAGCTGGTAGGCCCGTCGCGGAATCCATGGCCGGACTATAGCATGTTCCCCGCGCGCCCGGAATGCATTGGCCTTCGGCCGACGAGGTCCCGTTCCGCCGTCGCCAGCATGAACAGACCGTAGCCCAGCCACAGGGCGAACACGACATGGGACGGGATCATGTGGACCCTGGCAATGAGCATCGTCTGCACATCGGGGGATGGATGCGCGGCCGCCACGAACCCCGCGCTGAGCAGGAGAAACGCCAGCAGGGACACCGCCAGCCACCGCCTCATCGCCGTCGCCCGCGTCCCCAGCGCGGCGAGCGGCAACGCCCCCACCAGCAGGGCCGGCCACGTGAACTGCCCCGCCAGCGCCACGACGTAGTCCTTGAGATGCCCGAGGTAGATCGCCGGGTGCCTGATCACGTTCAGGAAGACGATCCTCTCATACTGCCCGCCCGAGACCAGGTGCTTGAACCCGATCCACGTCCTCGCGTAGGCCCAGTTGATCGGAGGATTCTGTTCCGACGCGAACGGCAGGTACACCAGCGGGAGCAATCCTGCGGCCGCCGACAGCACCACGCCCGCCAGGGGCCAGGCGTTTCGAAGGCTGTCTCTTCTCACCCAGATCACGACCGGCACGACGGGAATGAGCAAGAGGGAGATGGGTGCCGTGGTGATGCCGATGCCGGCCAGAAACGCCAGGGCGTACAGGTGACGCCGGCGGCCGGTCGAGACCCAGCCGTAGGCCGCCAGCAGGAACAGGGCGAGCACGAACGCGTTGAGCGTGTACGTGGCCGCGATCGCGGACTGCGACCACATCGCTCCGCTGAAGGCCAGGACCAGCGAACTGGATGTGCCGCTGGCCCAGCACGCCGCGCACGGGTGGCGCGCGGCCGGACCCGCCGAGGTGCCGGCCAGCCAGTTCCTGCACGAGCGGCAGACCAGCCAGGCCACCAAGCCGCAGGTCAGGCTTCCGAAGAACGCCGACATGAAACCCGCGCCCCACGCCGGGTTGGGATGCCCGTGGTACCGGACGAAGCCGAACGCCCGCTGGAAGAACCAGGCCAGGAGGGTCCACAGCGGGTAGCCGGGGGAGTTGGCCACGCCGAGGTAGTCGGCCGCCGTCACCAGCGAACCGGAAAGTTCCAGCGTGACGGTCGGGGCCATCGTCAGCGAGTAGACCAGGAGGGACGTGATCAAGGACGCCGCGAAGGCGAACGCTTCGGGCCTGCGAAGAAACAGCCGGCGTGCAGCAGATACAAATGAAGATCCCGCGGGCATGCTCACGGTTCCGCGGGGGTAGACACCGGCGAGACGCAGGCCGTTCGAAACGCCGGCGGCGGGGCCGGCGGGCATTCTTCCAATCATGGGCCAAAGGCCCGAAAGGCCACGGGCTTGCCCCGTGGATGCTTACGCTGCGTTCCCGCCTGCCAAGAACCTGCGTTTCACGGAGCGCGCCAGGAGCGACCTCGGACGCTTCGGCTTCCTTCGCTCTGAGCGCGCTCTGGCGTGGAGAGGGGCGTTGCACGCTGGGGAATCCCGCGTGAGGGACCACGGGGCAAGCCCGTGGCATCACACGTCCCGGTCGGCCATCCCGCTGCGCGGGGTCACAAGAAAATGCAACGTTACCAAGCCCTGGACTTCTCCGCCTCCGGCGGGAGAATCAGTCGGCGCGCCAGAATTCCCACCACGCGCGGGGCGTCTCCGCCGGGACCGGGGCGGGCGCTGGCGGAACGAGGCTCGCGCAGGGCACGAACGTGAACCCCGCGATGACGATCTCGTGTTCCTTGAGGTCGGACGGCGGCTCCTCGATGCACCAGAAGTTGATGTGTACGCGCGGCGCCTCAAGCCGCGGCAAGTCCTCGCCCGCGTAGAACCAGTTCTCGATCATGTCGGACGGCGCCGGGCGTTCGTTGTGCCCGCGCCAGCTCCGGCACGCCATGCCGCTCGGATGCCAGAGTAAGGCGTGCGAAGACAGCGCGTCGTCGGAATCGAGCTGGAGGTTGTACCGGTGCTCGTTGCCCGATTTCTGCCAGGGCTGGCAGGCAAACTGCACCGGCTCCCGCTGGGGATTCTTCCACCGGCCGAACTCGATGTCGAACTCGTTGGCGCCGTTGTAGACGTCGTTGCTCGGGTAACTCTCCTGGTACTCCCAGAGGAACAAGCCGAGGATCACGTTGGGGTCGAGCCGGTCCACGCGGCCGACGGTCTTGAAGATGTAATCGCCGTAGCCGAGCGCGTCCACGAGCGCCAGCTCGGGGCAGTACCACTTGCCGTCCCGCTGGGTGATCCGGAGGTGGAGCCGCCCTTTCTCGTCCACCCGGATGTTATCCCCGGACCCCGAGAAGTAGTTCCTGCCGGGGCCGAAGATCCCGCCTTCCTTGGCCCGCCAGCGGTAGCCGCTGAACTCGATGATCCGGTCCCCGAACCCCTGCCACTGGAGCTCCTCGTGGGTCAGCCCGGAGGCGGCGAGCGCGGACAGGACCAGGGCCGGTACGACCAACCTGCGCGTGATGTGCGTGTTCATGGCCCGTTTCTTTAAACAGAACTCGGTCGCCAAGGCAATACCCCGTTTGGCGGGCTCCCGCGGTCCCGAACGTGGTATACTTCTCCCGATGAACGTGCCCGACAAGGTGAAGCAGAAGCTGGAGGTCCTGCCGGACAAGCCGGGGGTCTACCTCATGCGCGACCGGCGCGGGCGGATCGTGTACGTCGGCAAGGCGGCCTCGCTGCGCGACCGGGTCCGCTCGTACTTCCGGCACGCCACGTTCCGCAGCGCCACCCCCAAGCTCCGCGGTCTCATCCGCAGCATCATCGATTTCGACATCCTCGTCACCCGCACGGAGGCCGAGGCCACGCTGACCGAGGGCCGGATGATCAAGGATTACCGGCCGCGCTACAACGTGGACTTCAAGGACGACAAGCGCTTCCTCCTCCTGCGCGTCAACCCGAACGACGCGGTCCCGCGGTTCGACGCGCGCCGGATCGAGAAGGACGACGGCGCCCGGTACTTCGGGCCCTACGCCTCGTCGCAGGCGGCGCGCGCCGCGCTGGAGTTCATCGACAAGCGGTTCGGCCTCCGCCGGTGCACCCCCCGCGTCCCCGGCCCCATCGACCACAAGCACTGCGTCAACGACATCGTCCGCTACTGCTCCGCGCCCTGCATCGGCAAGGTCGCGCCGGAGCAGTACCTCGAGCGCGTCGAGCTGGCCTGCGCGTTCCTGCGCGGCGAGCATCCCGAGTACCTGGACGAGATGCGGCAGGCCATGGAGAAGGAAGCCCAGGACCTGCATTTTGAGAAGGCGGCGGCGTTGCGCGACACGCTCCTGCTCCTCCGGCGCGTGGTGAAGGAGCGGACGCGGGCGAAGAAGACGCTGGCCGTGAAGGCGGAGGACGCGCGCGCCGGCCTCGGGGAACTCCAGGGCGTCCTGGGGCTGGCCCACCCCCCGCGCGCGATCGAGGCCTACGACATTTCCAACATCTCCGGCACCCACGCCGTGGGCAGCCTCGTGTGCGCCGTGGACGGCCTGCCGCAGAAAAGCCGGTACCGGATGTTCCGGATCAGGACGGTCGAGGGCATCGACGATCCCGGCATGATGGCCGAGGTCATCCGGCGCCGGTTCTCGCGGCTCATCGAGGAAGGCGGGGCGAAGCCGGATCTCGTGCTCGTGGACGGCGGGATCACACAGCTCCGCGCGGCGCGCGCCGAGCTAGACAAGCTGGCCCTGCAGGATCTCCCCGCGGCCGGTCTCGCAAAGCGGTTCGAGGAAATCTACTGGAAGGACGCCAAGCCGCTCCGCCTGCCGTTCGAGTCCAACGCGCTCAAGGTCTTGCAGATCATTCGCGACGAGGCGCACCGGTTCGCCCTGACGTATCATCGGAGCCTGCGCCGGAAGCGGATCCGCGAGTCCGTGCTGGACGACATCCAGGGCATCGGTGAGAAGCGTAAGCAGCTCCTGCTGAAGCACTTCGGGTCCGTCGCCCGCCTACGGCGCGCGTCCCAGAAGGAAATTGCCAACGCACCTGGAGTCGGCCCCGCGATGGCGAAAACCATCAAGGAGGCGCTGGTGTAGAAGCCGCCGCCTGCCCGCCGGAGCCTTGGCGAAGGCGGGTCCCGGCGTCGGCCCCGCGATGGCGAAGATGATCAAGCAGGCGCTGGGGAATCCGCCCGTCTTGTAGGGCGCGAATGCCCCCCGCCCCGGGGGCTTCGCGCCGCGCGCATCGGCGGGAAGCCCTACGGGTTTCCCGCCCTACAACACCTTGCTACTTGAACTCCAGCACGCCGAAGCGGGTGGGCGTGTGGTTGTCGCCGAGGGTCGGCGCCCACTGCGACGTCTCGAAGTTCGGCCCGGGGCGGACCCGGACGAACTCCAGCCCCATCTTGATGCCGGGACCGGGGCGCGAGATGCCGAGCGACGCCCACGGCACGCGGAGTTCCAGCGTCCAGGCATCCTTCTCGCGCCCGGTCTTCGCCTCGAACTCGGCGTTCCAGCTCCGGTCGCGGATGATCTCGTCGAATAGGTATCCGTCGGCGTTGACGATGAGGTGGAAGTAGTTCTTCCGGTCCAGCCGGTGGTCCAGGAAGACCTCGACCGAATCGTCCTCCCACAGGTTGCCGTCGCGCCGGCTGTTGTTGAGGACGAGCTGGTCCAGGTTCGTCTGGTGGCACCGGAACGCGAAGTAGAGGGCCGCCTTGTCATAGCCGATCCGGACCTCGGTCGGATAGGCCGATGTGCTGACGCCGTCCTGGAGGCGGAAGTCGGTCACCACCTTGCACGACGACCAGGCGGCATCGCTGAGATCGCCGTCGATGGCCGGCGCGTTGGTGAACGGCTCACCTTTCGCGACAGGCGCATAGGCCAGGAAGAAGCTGTCGTTCAACTCCGGCGGCTTGCTGGTCTTCAGGAATTCCTGGCCCCCGACGCGGATGACCGACTGGCGCTCCGGCAGCGGGAAGACGTCGCCGCTGGAGCCGCCGAAGCCGACTTCGAACTGCAGCATGCCGATCTCGCCCGGCGCGCACGAGATCTGCTGGGATGCCGGCGTCACTTTCCACTTGGAGCCCTTGGGCAAGATCCAGGTGACGATTTCGTCGACGGGGGTGGCTGTCGGGTTCATGCGGCGAATCATGTGCGGCATGATGCCCTTCTTCGAAACGGCCAGCGCGGGCTCCAGGTTCTTCCGCTGGTAGTCGTACGCCGCCTGCCAGAGGTCCATGAAGTTCTTCTCCGCCGGATCGAGCTCGGCGATCTCCTTCGGCTTCCCCCTCCTGTGCTGCAGCATCCAGCGGAACAGCTCGGGGTTGTTGTAGGCCGCCGGCCAGGCGTCGTGCCCCACGCCGGGGAAGACGGTCAACTTCGCATCGCCGCCGGCCGCCACCGCCGCGTCCACCATGTCCTTCGACGCCTGGAGCGGGACGACAGGGTCCTGTTCGCCGTGAAATGCCCAAACCGGCACGTTTCTCAACTGCGCTGCTTTGTCCGGGCTGTACTCGCCGCAAATGGGCGCGATGGCGGCAAAACGGTCCGGAAACGAGCAGGCCGCGGCCCACGCGCCGTGGCCGCCCATGCTGATCCCGGTCACGTAGATGCGGTCCTCGTCCACGCGGTACGCGGACACCAGCTCATCCACAAGGGCGATCGGGACGTCCTCGCTCCACCACTCGTTGTTGGGACACTGGGGCGCCGCGACGAGGAACGGGAAATCGGGGTGCTGGTCGATGATGCGCGGCCAGTTGTTCTTGACCCTGTTCAGGTCGTCGCCGCTCTCGCCGGAGCCGTGCAGGAAGACCAGCAGGGGCCACCGGTTCGTGCCCGCCGCATACCCCGCCGGCAGGACGAGCAGGTATTTCGCGCCGACGGTCTTGGTGATCTGTCGCGTGAACGATTGCGGGTGCTGGCCGTCCGGCAGGGCGACCCCCCGCGGTACGGCCGGCAGGACCGCGCACAGGAACACGGCACAGGTGCAAACGACTTTCTTCATGATCACCTCCGCTACGTGATGGGACATCAGAACACGAGACCGGCCTTCAGCCCGATCATCCTGCCCTCGGACTTAGGTTGCCACACCGTCGAGGGCACACTCCCGATCAGAGCGGCCTCGCCGTCGGACTTCGAGAAGTCCAGCGTCTCATAGAACACGGAGGCCATGAAGGACTCCACTCTCAGCCCGGCTTCCAGATCGAGGCCGAACTCCTTGCCGGGATTCACCGTGATATCCGAAGGACCTCCCAGGCTGGACCAGTCGATGATCACCTCGTTGAACACGGGGAGGTGGAGCGCCGCGCGGCCGAACAGCTCGGACTTCGGGGCCACCTTGACCTGGCCGCTCACGCCGACCAGGGCGTAGAGGGTGATCCAGTTCTCCTCGTACCCCTTGCCCACGCCGTGTTCGCCGTCGTTGATCTTGCGGAGCCAGCTTCGCCCGCCCGCTCCCGCGAAGGGCGTCAGCGTCACATCGCGGCCGGCGGGGAACGACCTGTACAGCCGGCCCTCGCCCATCAGGCCGGCGTAGTCCGTGGTCGTCGTGGTCGGCACGCCTTCCTGCGTCTGGCCGTCGTAATCCACGGAACCGAAGAACAGCTCGGCCAACCCTTCCGCACGTACAGACCGTTCGACGGGGATATCGATGAACCCGCCGAGGCCGAAGATCGGCCCCGACTCCTCGAGCAGTTCGTGGTCGTTGTCGTCGTATTCCTTCCACTGGAAGCTCTCGACCTTGCCGTACAGTCCGAGGACGGCCTGGCTCGGCTTGTTCGTGGCGCCGAAGGCGCCGGACCAGCTGCCCATCAGCACCAGCACCGCGGCTGCTGTCGCGACACACCGGTTTGTTCCTGGCATGGAGACTCTCCTTTCGCTCCGAACAGGCCGTAGTTGAACGCGAACAGCGTTCGACCGCAAGCAAATCCTTGGCCGCCTTGCCTCGTTCGGGTTATGCTGGCGGCGGTTCGAGGAGGCAGACCATGAAACCAAGCCAGATCGCCTGCCAGCTGTACACCGTCCGGGACCACCTCAAGACGCCGCGCGACATCGCGGCCAGTCTGAAACGCGTGCGGGCCATCGGCTACGAGGCGGTGCAGGTCAGCTGCCTTGGCCCTATCGCCGACGACGAGCTGGCGAAGATCCTGCGCGGCGAGGGGCTGACCTGCTGCGGGACGCACGAAGACGGCGCCCGCCTGCTGTCCGACCCCGGCAGCCTCGTGGACCGGCTCCGGAAGCTCGACTGCGGCATCACGACGTACCCGTGGCCGGGTGATACCAGGTTCGGGTCCCTGATCGATGTACGGAGCTTCGCCCTGAAGCTCAACGCGGCCGGGAAGATCCTGCACGAGGCCGGCATCACGTTCTGCTACCACAACCACCACATGGAGTTCCGGCGCGTCGGCGGCCGAGCCGTGCTCGAGGTCATCTACACCGAGACCGATCCCCGGTATCTGCAGGCCGAGCTCGACACGTACTGGATCCAGTTCGGCGGCGGAGACCCCGAGGACTGGTGCCGCTGGATGAAGGACCGGCTCGTCAACCTGCACATGAAGGACTACGGGATCGGGCCGGACAACCAGGTCGTTTTCGCCGAGGTCGGCAGCGGAAACCTGGACTGGCCCTCCATCGTGTCCGCCGCGCAGGACTCGGGCTGCCGCTGGTTCATCGTGGAGCAGGATACTTGCCCGGGCGATCCGTTCGACTCGCTCAAGCAGAGCTACGACTTCGTCAGGAAGAACCTGTGCAGGGGATGACCGTCGCCCATCCCGAATCGTCCTCGTCGTCGTCCTCGTTCTCGTCCTCGTCGTCGGTAGTCGAGGACGAGGAGGACGACGAGCACGAGGACGATTCTAGGCCAGATTCCCCACCTTCAGGATCTTCGGCGGGCGGCGCTTGGCCCAGGGGATCGAGTACGGGATCCCGGGGTACACGTCGAAGAAGTTGTCCGGCAGGGGCGTCTCTCCGTCCAGGTCCAGGCAAACACCCCACGCGAACACGTTGCTCTGGAAAACCGCCCGGCCCTTCTCCACCTTGATCCGGACCCGGGGCTTTGCCCACTTCATCTCCCGGAAGAACGGCCGGAACAGCCGGTTGCGCGCCAGCAGTTCGCCGTCGCGCGTGAGCATCGCGAAGGCCATGGACGACCGCGGGTTTTTCCACTCCGATACGGCGAAGCGCCCGATCGGCGTGGACGCGTTCGGCGGCAGGTTCACGGTCACCACGTGGTCCCGCGGCAGCCCTCCGCCGAGGTTGAACAAGCCGTAGCGGAGCGTCGCGCGAACGGCGTGCCCCGTCTCGTTGATGCCGAAGACCACCACGTCGCCACCCTCCTCCGCCAGCACGACGCTCAAGGGCGCCAGGGCACGGCGGACGAAGTGGAACGACGGCGTGCGCCGGAGGTAGTAGTCCACGATGGTCCAGCTCCGCGTCGCGGGCCAGCAGTCGTTGAACATCCAGAAAATCGCGGAGGCGCTGTCGAACATGCGCCGGCGGAAGTTGTCGCAGTACTCGCGCAGCGCCTCGCCCTGCAGGAGCCCGCCCCAGTACGTGAACTCCTCGATGGAGAAATCGCGGATGGGACGGCCGAGCCAGTTCTTCACGATCTCGTGCGCGTGGCTGGGCTCGGCCCAGCTGTCCACGGAGTTGTCGTGGACCTGCCACGCCAGGGAGCCCACGTCCCGCTGTCCCTCGGGCAGGCACGCCAGCATGGTCGGCAGGGCGGTGGGCCCGAGCACGCCGCCCTCGTTCGGGAACCGGCAGATCATCTTGCGGTAGTCGCGGAAATCCGTGTTCGCGAAGCCGATCGACCACGGGTGCTGGTCGCCCTCGTCGTCGCGGACGGGGTCGTGGCCGTCCGGCGAATACGGCGAGCTCGGCTGGTAGTAGCGCGTCGGATCCTCCTCGGCCAGCAGGCGCGGCAGCGTGATGTGGAAGAACGCGTGGTCCGGCAGGACCACGCCGCGGTCGTACCCCCAATGCCAGTTTGCCTGCTCCAGCTCGTTGTTCCCGCACCACGCGATCAGGCTCGGGTGCGCCGCCAGCCGGCGGACGTTGTAGCCCGCCTCGGCCTTGATGCTTTGGAAGAAAGCCTCGTCGGTCGTCGGGTACTTCGAGCACGCAAAGATGAACTCCTGCCAGACCAGGATCCCCTTGCGGTCGCAGAGCTCGTAGAACTCGTCGCTCTCGTACAACCCCCCGCCCCACACGCGGAGGATGTTGAAGTTCGCCTCGAGTGCGAGGTCGGTCAGGCGGTCGTACCGCGCGCGATCGAGCCTCGCGAAGATCATGTCGGCCGGCACGAAGTTGCCGCCCTTCGCAAAGACCTTCTTCCCGTTGATCTCGAGGACGAAGTAACGCCCGCCCTTCGGGTGGAGGTCCTGGTGGACGCGCACGTGGCGGAACCCGATGCGCGCGGTCCGCCGCTCGATCCGCCGCCCGCCTACGGAGAGCGTCGCGCGCAGGGTGTACAGGTTCTGCGGGCCGTGGCCGACGGGCCACCAGAGGCCCGGCTCGCGGACCTTGATCCGCGCCTCGCAGGCCTGCAGGCCGGGCTTTACCTCGACGGGGACGCTGGTTTTCACACCGGC
This sequence comes from Verrucomicrobiota bacterium, assembly GCA_043803015.1. Classification (GTDB taxonomy): domain Bacteria; phylum Verrucomicrobiota; class Kiritimatiellia; order CAIQIC01; family JAGNIJ01; genus JAZDKK01. Next base: position 43,393 of record JAZDKK010000051.1, on the reverse strand, counting down.
TTCCACCAGTTCCACCGTCATCTCGCCGCGGACGGTCTTGGCGCCCAGCCCCTCGACAAACCAGCGCGTGAGAACCGAGCCCGTACGGAGGTCCGGCGAGAGCTCCGCCAGCGGAACGAGCTGATCGACCCGCACCGCCTCGCCCGTCCACTCGAGCCGCACCGGCTTGGAAATGCCGACGTTGATGAAGCGGGTGGACCAGTCCCAGCCGAATTGGCACTGCGGCTTGCGCAGCCAGTGCCGCTTGTGGAGAAGCTGGTCGGCGTGAGCGCCGTAGCCCTCGCCGCGTTTCTCGGACACGCCGAACAGCCCGCCTTCGACGTGCACGGTCAGCAAGTTTCTGCCCTTGCGGAGCTTGCCCGTGACCTCGATGCGGCAGGGGTGGAACGAGTTGGAATGCCGGCCCACCTCGGCGCCGTTGAGGAAAACCGTCGCGTTCAGGTCGAGCCCTTCGAAGACGAGCCACGACCGGGCCCTGACGGCCTGCGGGGGCACATGGAAGTTCCGGCGGTACGCCCAGATGCACTCCTCGACCCAGCGTGCGGCCAGGCAGTTCGTGCCGACATAGGGGTCGGCAATCCAGCCCGCTTTCCACACATCGAGGTGGACCTCGCCGGGCACCTGCGCGTCGATATACCGTGCGGGATCGGTCTGTTCGCGCGTCGCCGCGTGGATGTTGCCCCGCACGCCGTCGCTCCACCGGAGCTTCCAGGTCCCGTTCAGATCGATGACGTTGACCATGGCGGCGTCCTTTGTACGGGAAGCCCCGCGCAATTGCAACCGCCCCGCTGGCCGGGAGGGTAACGGGGTCCCCGGGCGCGCGACGCGCTGGAGAAGGCATGCTTGTGTAGGTGTTTCCCTACGCCCATCCTCCGGTGTCCGGATGAAAGGGACTGGTACCATAGTCGTAACTAATTGACTTGCAAATGGTTATAACTTAGGTCCGGAGGGCTTGTCCCTCTATACTTTTCCGGGCGGCGGGGTATTTATATCCTTGGTTGATAAAGTGTCGCAAGCCGTGTGTTGGGGACATGAAGAACAACGTACAGAGTCCTGGCCGAGATGATATCGACGCCCTGTGGCTGCGGAATACCCTCCTCTTCCGCCAGTGGGAGAGCATGAGGGATGATATCCTGCGTCACAAGTGGTACGAGAGCGAGAAGGCGGGCCACGATATCGGCTGGGAGCGCGCCTGTGTTGACTGGATGATCCGTTTCGGCCCGTCCGCTACGAAGACCCGCCCCTCCGGTTGAGTCCCCGAGATCGCTGTACTCGTCGTGTCGCTCCGTTCCGGGACGTCGTAGTCCCGCCGGCAAGCCCTGCCGCCACAGCGGGTTTCGGCTGTTCATTCCCTCCGGTTCCCGCTAGCGTAAGCACGATGGCCCGCAGGAGAAAGTCGTTCAACCGGGGACGCTGGGAGGTCGAACGCGAGCGTCACGCCCTCACCCGCCGGGAACCCGTACCGCCGCCGGCGGCCGAGGCCCTGGCCGATGTCATACCGCAGGTGATGAAGGACCTCGGGCTGGAGAACCGATTCTGGGAAAGGACGCTGGTCGCGGAATGGGAGAAGCTGGTCGGCCCGCAGGTCGCCCAGCACGCGCGGCCCGGGCGGCTCGACCGGAAGATCCTCTACGTTTTCGTTGTCCATCCCGCCTGGCTCAGCGAGCTGAGCCGCTACGGCCAGAAGCAGATGCTGGAGAACCTCCAGAAGCGATTCGGCGCCGACAAGATCAAGGCCCTCCGCCTGCAGCTGGACCCTGACGCTGGACGAGCGTGACCGCGGCAGGCCGTCCGCGGCTCGAGGCGAGGATTCGGTGGAAGGATGGCTTGCCCGGGCGAAGTCCGAGGCGCGACACGTAAGGGCCCGGCTTCGTGGCGCGCTGCGCGCCACTACGCCGAGGCAGTCTTCGCTGCTCCGCCACGCTGCGCAGCGAAGACTGGTATCCTGGGCGGGACTTGAACCCGCGACCTCCGGATTAGGAAGCGGGAAATCCAGCGCCCGCGATCAGCACAATCATATGAGATCCAGTAGATTGTGTAAGAACAGTGCGCGACGTAGAAGCACGTAGAAGATCGTTTCCAAGCAGGATTCTGCCACGGGTACTGTCACGGGGGGCCAACCCCAGTACCAGTCGAAGGCCGTCCACAATGCGGGCGGCTTCTCTCCATCCTCATTGGCGTCGGCGCACCCGCTGAGCCACGAAGAAGACGCTGCCTAGCAGCATCAGAAAGGCGGTCGAGGGTTCCGGGATGATCTCCCACTGGAAGTTGTCGACGGCGTACGTCGGATTCTGGAGGTTTTCGCGGCTGAACAAGACATTCTGAATATCGAAGGTTGGGTTGACAGCAGTGTTGGTCAGAACCAGAGAGCTATTCAGCCACACGCTGAACACGTCTGAGTCAAGGTCGAAAAGGAACTCGAGATGATGTTGGTTGCCCAAGGCGTAGGTCCCCACATCAACATTCGCGATCTCCAAGTCAAAGTCGTATTCGTAGTCAATGAACACATCGCCCACGCCAGTCGGACTCGATTGTATAGCGACTGCGGCGGAATCCAAACCGCCACCCGTCCCCAGACTGAGGACCGCCATGTCCCAACTGAGGCGCACCAGACCGGAGGTGACGGCCGGATCGTAGAAGAAGGCCATTGCTCCAGCTGGCTCCAAGGAGGCGACCTGTGTGGTGAAATCTGCCACATTGGTGCGGGCGAGCACCGTCGCCTCGGCATATGTCGGCCGATCTATGGCGCTCCCTGTGACGACTTGCTGATTCACGACGTGTGGCGGATCCTCGAAGTCCACATTGAAGATGTAGTCCGCGGAGACGGCAGCTCCGGTCGCAAGGAACATGGCAAATGGAAGATAGCGGCTTCTCATAATGCTACTCCGTGAGCGAGTTGGTCAGTCCGTAGATCCGGTAGTCGCGTGGCAAAGCCGAAAGACCAACCACGCCGTTAGTGTCCGTCTGCACCAGCGTGGCAGGATTCGTCGAGACCAGGTCAATCAACCACTCGTTCGTGTATATCGTTTGAACCTGGTTGGTCAGCGTACTCGAGGGATGGTCGTTGATGACCAAGATGGAGCCCGGCTTCTGCGCCCCGCCGTCGCGCTGCTGAATGAACAGGTCGGCGTTCGTGTTGAGATACGCGACGCTACCAGCGACCGTAGCCTTTCGGATCAGAATCAGACGGTCAATCTGCGGCTTGAGCGCAACGCCCGCGTAGTTGGTTCCCCCGACATAGTATGGCTGATCGTAGTAGTCGTGATAGAAGACCAGCGGAAGCCCCTGTGAGTGCAGGATGTAGGCGTACGCCATGTGCTTGTTGGTGGCCACGCCAGTTTCGTTGGTCGGTTGCAGCGTGTCGTGGTTTTCGACAAAGGTAACGGTGTATTCCGGTTCGATGCCGAGGAGGCTGGGAGCCTGCAAGTCCGACATGTCAAACGTCGAACCACTGTCCTCGCACATCTCCTCGAGCAGTTGCTGCAAGTTCCAGTCGTAGATTGCGGCTCTCCAACCTGTAAGGTTCAGCCATGCGCGCATCTCGATTGCGTCGGCATTGGCCCAGTACTCCATGAATCCGAACAGGGGTCTCTGCGCTGGGTAGTTCAGCCACTCCCAGAGATACCAAGGCTCGATGCCTTCCGTGTAGTCGAAGCGGAATCCGCCGAAGTTGACGTTGGTGACCAGCCAACTGCCCCATTGCTTTAGTCCCCGCCTCATGTGCGGGTCGAGGAAGTCGTTGTCCACCCCGTAAATGCCCGAGGGCTCATAAGTGCCGAATTCCTCGTTGTGGTGGTAGGGGAATATCTCGTCGTTGTGACCGGTGGCGGACGGATGGAAGTTGGTGCTCCCCTTCTCGAAGATGTTGTGCGGATAGTCGAAGGACTTGTGGTCGACGTTAGTCCCACCAGCCATATGGTTCAGCACAACGTCACAGATGGGAGTGATGTTTGATGCGAGGAGTTCCGCGATCAAGTTGGTGAACTCGGATTTCATCCCGTATCTGGTAGGAACTGAGCCCCTTTGATCATACTCACCCAAGTCATAGTGATCGAAGGGGTCGTAGCCCACGGAATATGCGGCATTGGCTGCTTTGTAGGGTGGCGGAAGCCATATCATCGTGAATCCAGCAGAGGCTAGGTCGCTGACTTTGCCTGCGAGATTCGTCCACCAGCCCAGTCGAGGTTCGACGTCCCAGTAGAACCCCTGAAACATCACGTCGTCATCCATGAAACCGGGATATGTGCTTGGCGGCAGGGTCTGCTGAACGCTGGCCAACTGAACCGGAGCCCCCACCAGCGTCACAGCGCTAAAACCACTTCCCGAGAGGCTCTGCCCGTAGGCTTCCTCCACCACCCAGCGGTTGACACCCGATGTCCCACCCAGGAAGACGCCGGCGACTCGAATGGTGTCCCCGGGCTCCACGCCCAGCGCAGACAAGCTCAAGACGATTTCGACACCCGCGTTTGGGGAGTCGCCTGCAGACCCGTTGATACTCCATTGGGAAATCGGCGCGCCTCCCGTCGTCCGGCTGAATCCCGCGAAATCCGCGATGTTGGTGTTGCTGGATAACTCATACACGCCCTGTCCGACATCATTGCCGCCGATGGTACGGTAGATGTTGTTCGAGCCGTCGTCCCGATTGTCGCCTACGAGGATGGCGACATTGGGCGTGAACTGCGTGGCGTTGAACCCCAAGTTGTCGGCAATGCCCAGCGCATAAGGCCTACCGCTCAGGTGGGCAAGGTTGGTCACCCCACCAGACCCGGAGTCAATGAAGAGGACGAATGCGTTGTCGCTTCCTCTCTCCAGCCCGCAGATGCCCACGTAGAGATTGGATTGATCGTTGTTGAAGAAGATGCCGCCGCTGAAGCTGTACGATGCCCCGTAAACCGTCGGGATGCGACCGCCCCAGTCTGCATCGGATGCGCCTGCGGCCAGAGACAACGGCCTTCCAGCCGCGTGGAAATCGAACTCCTCGGTCCCGTCATCGGGGTTGGGGCTGTTCGTGGCAACTTCGACCACGTTGAACCCGCTGTGGTAGAGAGTGCGCTCTGAGTTGGTGGGCGAGTATCCGTAATAGAGCTCCTCCCGATTGTCCAGGCCGTCGTTGTCCTCGTCACCGGTGGCGGTGATGTTGGTCAGACCGCCGAAGTTCTCGATCTCCCACCAGTCGGGCAGGCCGTTGGTGTTCGAGTCCGTCCCGCGGACCTGAACGTGAAGGAATGCCACCTCCGCATCACTCACCGTATCGGTGAACACAAGGACGCTGTCGGTCCCGTCCAGCCACTGCGTCGCCACGGTCCACGTCTGCGGGCTCAGAAGCGCGACACCGCCCGTGGTTGTCATTACGCTGTACTGCCTGTTGCTGACCGACGGCCACCAGATCTCGCGGCCGGAGGCGGCAAGCTGCATGTTGGTGATCCGAAGGAAGTCGGATGCGTCTTCGGGGTCCGTGCCGGCGACGATCTCGTCCCGGTTGGGCACGCCGTCACCGTCCAGATCGTTGAGCGGGCCGCTTCCCCCGCTGCCGCTTGTCATCATCTGCATACCACCGCCCTCGTTGATCTCGGCGGTCAGGGCTTGGAAGAAGCCTTCTTCCTGCGCCTGGGCGTAGAGGTACTCATAGAGATGCTCCGTGGGAACCAGCTTGATCCAGAGGCCTAGCCTAGCCGGATCGCAGTAGGCAATGTAGTCGTTGATCTCGTCCTGGGTGTAGTTGCCGGAGTAGAGGTCGGGGCGGCGATAGAGGGCGTAGGCCGCCGGGTCGCAGTAGTCGCCGTGGGGGCATTCGACCGAGTAGATTTCCTGCTGGTCACTGTTGAGGAAGATGATCTCGCGCGTGTCACTGTCCTGGAAGACATACAGTTCATACACCGGCACATTGCCTTCCCAGTAGCCGACAAGGTTGGTCGTTATCTCCTCGGGAAAGTTCTCCCAATCGACCGGATAAGGACCGACATGGTGATCCCAAGGCTCGGTTCCCGGAAGGGACGGAAGGCCGCCGAACTGGTAGTAGGCAAACTCGCCGACAAGGGCATCCAGGTCCGTGATCCCATGCTGGCTGATGAGGTCGTCGTATCGGGCGAGCGCCCGCTGTTCAGCGGTGACCGAGACGTAGTACTGCGCGAAGGAGTAGAGAACTAACAGGCCAACCAGAATGACGAAGCCCGCGGTGAGTGCTCGCTGCCGCCGACGCAGCCCCCTCAACGCGTTCATGCCCTTCCCTCCGGACGGATGTTCGCGCCAGCCCCACATCGTTTCAAGCTGAATCTGAGGGCCACATCCTGGAAGGGAAGATGGCTTGCCCGGGCGAAGTTCGAGGCGCGACGCGTAAGGGCCCGGCTTCGTGGCGCGCTGCGCGCCACTACGCCGAGGCAGTCTTCGCTGCTCCGCCGCGCTGCGCAGCGAAGACTGGTATCCCGGGCGGGACTTGAACCCGCGACCTCCGGATTAGGAATCCAGCGCTCTGTCCAACTGAGCTACCGGGACACCCGCGGAGCGTGAGACGGAGGAGAAACTAGCGCCGCCGGGCCGACTCTTCAATCTGAAATCTGCCGTCTCAGATCTGAAATCCCTACCGCGCCGTCGGCACTCGGGTCACAGCCTGTACACCTCCAACCCTGCCGCCCTGAATGTCTTCGGCAGGGCGCGCATGGCGTCGAGGTCGTACTTCTGGATCTTCGCAGGCAGTTTGTCCCATGGCACCAGGTACGGGGACAGCTTCTTGACCACATCCTTTTCGTCGGCGTAGCGCCAACCCAGCAGGAGACGTTCGACGTTCCAGCGGCCGTGCTCCATCTCGGCCATGCGCCGGATGCGCTTTCTGCCCAGAGCCTTCTCCACGTCGAGGAGCTTCTTCTTCGGATCGGTCATTTCGCGGATGCCCAAGCCGGCCGTCTTGAGGATGTTTTCGGCGTAGGCCACCTGGTGGAAGTTGGAGATCTTGAGGTCTTCGGCAAGGTCCTCCCAACTCTGCAGGGAGGGGTCTTTCGGGATGGCCGACTTGACGTACTCCTCGTGGGTCTTCTGCGCGGCGTGCTCGAACTTCTTCCGCTTGCAGGGAAGTTCGTCCACCAGCAGGAAGGCGCGCAAGGTCATGGTGTCCTTCGGGAGACGGGCCAGGTTGGGATGATCCTGCCAGTCCGGGTCCTTGAACTGACGTTCCCTGGGCAAAGACGGGTCTTCCACCACACCGACCCGAGCTCCCAGAGCCAGGGCCATCGCGCATTCGCAGGACGCGATGTCCTTCCCGGCGTAGCACAACAGCTTCACCCGGTGCGGGTCCACTCCGGCCACAATGATATCGGTCCAGCCCTGCAGCGGATCCGACGGCGTGAAATCGTTCCCTGGGCTGGAGAAGTGATCGGCGAAACGGGCCCGATTGGTGTCCTCATGGATCCTCAGGGGTAGCGTCTTCGGCATGTAGCCGAAGGCCCGAATGGCCCCGCCAGACTGCTCGGCCATGTCACCGGCCACACCGCTGATGCCGCGACCGGTGCCGCCGCAGAAGAGGGTGAACGACAGGCCCTTGCAGGCATCGAGCAGATGGGGTTTGAACGCATCGATTGCGTCTTGTACCTCCGGCACACACCCGCCGGCCAGCACGACGATGCTGTCGGTTGCCGAGACATGCGGCTTGTCCTTCTTCCAGCAGGCCGCCTCGCGCAGAGCAGCGAGCGCCTCAGGGTCTCGCTCGCGCGCCGCCACGCCCAGCAGGACGGCGCGTTCGCACCAGTCGAAGCCGCAGAGCTTCTCGCTGATGCAGCGAATGCGATTCAGGGTCTCGCGCATACGCAGGAGCGCACGGCCGGCGGCACATGGACGGCCGCGTTGGCCGCAGCCGCCGGCCACGCTGGCCGCTGCGCCTTCGGGCGGGTCGCAGAGCCGGATGACCTGGGCGATAGCCTTGAGGGCGTCGAAGGGCTCCCCGACGAGGAGATGAAATACGGCGAGGCTGGCCCATGCGTACGGAAGGTTGACGCGCGCCCCGATCTCCTTGCGGCAACGATCCATGGAGTTGCGGATCATCGGTGCGACGATCCGGACCACCGCATTGCTGGTCGTGTGGGCGACTTCGAACTCGATGTGCCGGCTGAGCGTCACCGGTTCGGTGGCATCTACGGCAACCGCTTTATGGAACAGGTCTCGGGCCTTGGATTCATCTTCCCGCGCCCAGCTCTCGGCCAGGGCACAGAGCGTTTCGGCGTCTTTCTCGGGATGGGAGCAGGCGGCTTCAAGAGACCGCCGGCCCTGGATGAACTCCTTGCTTCGGGGATGATCCCAATGCATGTCCGTCAGCGCAACGCCTGTGACCCGTTGCACGCCCTGATGCGGCCTGGTCGCGTAGGGCTTGAGGATCTTGAGGGCGGTCTCGTGTTGGCCGAGAGAAAGCGCAAGCTGGGCGATCTTCACAGCCAGGGCCACATTCTCCGAATCGCGGGACAGCACGATGCGGAGCCTGTTGATCTCCCTTTCCACCTCGTCTCGCGTGTGGTAGGCGCCAAAGTTGGATTTGAACACATCGAGACCACGCACCAGCCGGCCGAATTCGCGGTCGACGTCCTCCAGCACGGCGGCGAGCGCCGCGGCCTCGCGCTTGATGCGATCCGGCACTTTCATTTCGGTCTTGTACGTCATGTCATGGCCGATGTCGGCCCAGGCATGTTCGAGCAACGTGCGGACCTGGATCTCGGCCTTGAGGCCGAGGACGTTCTTGGGAATCGTGGCCGTGATACCGGCGGCCTGAAGCTTCTTTGGATTGACGAGCACGATGTAGTGAACCGACCGATAGCCGAACTCTGTGGGACGCAGGCGCTGGCTGACGTCTTCGCTGTTGGGCCAGTCGATGTCGAACGCCCGCTCGATGAACCGACATACTGCATTCACCTGGTCCGACGTCTGGGTGATTATACGGCCACCGCAGAGGTCCGTGATGCGGACCAGCGGATCCGGCGGAAGCGGGTCCTTGGGGTCTACGTAGAGCTTGCGCTTGCGCAGGATCTTCTCGGCAAAGCTGGTCAAAGCCTTGGGGCGCGCCTCAACCATGGCGAGCGGCGCGAGGTTGCCGCATGCTTGCTTGAGGATCTGTTTCAGAACGTCCTCGTAGGCGACGTAACGCGGGCGGACCTTCTGGAAGCGCCGCACGTGCAGGGCCGCCCAGTCCTCGTCACTGAGTTTTGCTGCCACGCGGGGATCGGTCAGGGCATGGTTGGGAGCGGCAGGGCTCATGTTTGGGCTCCTTTTCTGGCTACGTAATCGAGCATGAAGGGGCGCACCTGGTCGGCGAGTTCGAGGCGGCGAAGTTCCGCCAGCGGGGTCCAGCCGGCTTCGTCGTGTTCCTCGCTCAGCTTGAGCTCGCCCCCGGCGAGACGCGCCTCCAGGCAAAGCAGGATCACGTGAACGGCGGGCATTTCGAAATGGGTGGCTCCGGCCAGGCCCGTGATCTCGACCTGCAGGTTGGTCTCTTCCATCACCTCGCGTGTCAGCGCGGTGGCGAAATCCTCACCCGCGTCCACCTTCCCTCCAGGCCACTGCCACCGGCCGACAAAGTTGCGGTTGTGCGCGGACCGCCGGATGAGCAGGCACCGCCCCTGCTCGTCCAGGATCACCGCCTTCACGGCCAGACGGAATGGTTTCGTCGGCATGGCCCCTCCCCTCGCCTATTATTTCAAGAACCCGGCCAGCTTGTCCATCGCCGCGTCGAAGAACTCCGGCCCCAACTGCTCGACCCGCTCCCGCAACTCCGGGAAGACGACGGTGACCAGATGATCCCGCTCCGCGTGCATGTCGCGGAAGGTGGAGGAGATGAAGACGCGGATGACGCGGTTGGGGGCGGTGGCCGCGGGTGTGCCTGAATCGTTCACGATCTGAGAAGTCTCTCTTCCTAGTTTACTTTCCTTGCACCGCAATGCGCACTCTATTCAGGATCGGCTCGTTTCTCCGGGGCCGCATAGCCGGCTGAGAGCAAGCTGGCACTCGCCTCCTTCCCTCGACCCGCGGAATCTTACGGCTTTCTTGAGTCAGCGATCCATTGTCCAACGTGGGATTGACAGACTGACCGAATACGGGGCGACAATCGGAAGGCAATCGAGAAGCCACACACAAGAACAAGAGGTCCTCCGATGATCCACACCCAGGGATTCCACAAGCCCAGCGTGATCCCCAAAGCTCCCAAGCCAATGGGCAGCCATTTCAGCACACCTCCCCAGCGCATCTGCAACTGGAGAGCCTGAACACGCGAGCAGTTCACACTCATTCCTAGCGCAGTATATATCTCGCGTGCTTTAGCGCACTTGGCTTCTGCCTCCCGTCGGTTGCATCGACGTCGGGACAGAAGCAGTGCTTGATTGAAAAGCGACGTGGCTAATCCGCCCCTGTTGCCCAACATCCCGCAGATATGTTCTTCCTCCCTGTAAAGCGCCAGCGCACCGTCCAAGTCTCCACGCATGTGCAGCACATTCGCCTGTTTGCCTAGGATCGCCGCGAGGCCGTGGGGATTGCCCAACTGGCGGTAAATCTGCTCCCCTTCCTTGAGCAACGCCATGGCTCCGTCCAGGTCCCTACGTTCCGCTAGGATCACGGATTCGTTGCCGAGGGTTGTTGCGAGGGCGGCCAGATCACCCAGCTGGCGAAAGATCCGCTCCCCTTCCCTAAGGAGTGCCACCGCACCTTCCGTATCTCCACGCGCATGCAAGATCCTGGACTGACCGGAAAGCGATACGGCCAGATCTTTTTGGTTCCCCAGGTGGCGGCAAATCCGCTCCTCTTCCTTGTGCAGGGCCATCGCCCCGTCCAGATCCCCGCGATCCGCCGATATCCACGCCAGTTTTCCGAGCGTCGTTGCCAGGGCGGCCAAATCGCCCATCTGCCGACAAATCCGTTCCCCTTCCTTGTATAGCGCCATTGCGCCTAGGGGATCCCCGCGCAGGTTCAAAATTGACGCCTGTCTGCCAAGGACCTCAGCTAGAGGGCCCGGATTGCCCAACTGGCGGCAAATCCGTTCCCCTTCCTTGAGCAGTGCCATGGCTCCGTCCAAGTCTCCACGCGCGTGCAAGATGTCCGCCTGACCGCTGAGGATCGGTCGTAGGAAGGCCGAGTTGTCCAACTGGCGGCAAATTCCTTCCCCTTCCTTGTATAGCGCCATCGCACCGTCCAGATCCCCGCGACCCTGTAAGATCGCAGCCCGGTTGACGAGAGCAATTGAGAGGTCGGCCAGATTGCCCAACTTCCGACAGATCTGCTCTTGTTCCTCATGCAACGCCATCGCGCCATCAAGGTCCCCGCGGTCCGCCAAGATCAACGCTTGGTTGCTGAGAGTGCGTTGCAGTCCATTTGGGGAACCCAACTGGCGGCAAATCCGCTCCTCTTCCTTGTACAGGGCCATCGCCCCGTCCAAGTCTCCACGCACGTACAAGATGTTTGCCTGGCGGCCGAGGATCACTTCCAGAACGGCCGGGTTGTTCAACTGCCTGCATATCTGCTCCGCTTCCTTGATGAGGGCCATCGCACCATCTAAATTGCCGCGATCCTGCAAGATCGCAGATCGGTTAGTCAGGGCCCGTGAAAGGCCGTCAAGATAGCCTAACTGGCGGCAGATCCGCTCTTGTTCTTTGAACAACGCCAGTGCAACGTCCAGATCTCCGCGATCCCTCAGCATCAACGCTTGGTTGCCGATGGTGTGTGAGAGGCCGTCCAGATCGCCTAACTGGCGGCAAATCCGCTCCTGTTCCTTATACAGCGCCATCGCGCCACCTAGATCCCCGCGAGCATGGAGAATCAACGCTTGGTTGCCGAGGCACGATGAAAGGCTGCTCAGATTGCCCAACTGGCGGCAAGTCCGCTCCTGTTCCTTGAACAGCATCATCGCGCCACCCAAGTCCCCGCGATCATGGAGAATCAGCGCTTCGTTACCAAGAATCGCTGAGAGGATACCCGCATGGCCTAACTGGCGGCTAATCTGCTCCCCTTCCTTGAGCAACGCTATGGCGGCGTCCAAGTCCCCCTGCGCCAGCAGGATCAAGGCTTGGTTGCAGAGGTTCGCTGACAAGTCCTTCAGATTGCCCAATTGGCGGCAAATCCGTTCCCCTTCCTTGGACAGCGCCATGGATCCTTCCAAGTCACCGTGCTCCTTCAGAATCTCTGCTTGATTGATGAGCCCCGCCTGGAGGTTATTCATGTCGCCAGTGGCCCGGCTAAGCTCGATCAGGTGTGACCATATCTTCATCGCCTCCCCGGAATGGCCGGTGCCTGCAAGAAGCTTGGCCAACCTGTCCAGAAAGTCCTTGTCCCATTCTCCCTGGGGATGCTCGGTCTGCACAAGATACGCATCCAGCATGCGCAACGGTGAATCGGCCTCAATCCGAGTCCAGTAGGTCTTGACATCGAATTCGCTGCTATGCCATGCCGCCAAGAAGAAACCCGGGACGGTTAACAATGCCTGCAGGCGCCTCCACGCCTTGGCCTCCGCCAATTGCCAAGGCAGTTCATCGGTCCGGCGAGGGCCTGGCTGACGCTCGAAGTAGTCGGCGAGGCGGCTGTGGGCCTGATGCTGTTGCTCTTCAGTGGGCAGGCAGGCGTCGCGGACCGCCGTCCGCAGGAAATCGTGGGCAAAGGTCAGCAACCCGCCTCGGCTGACGAGACCGTCACCCATGGCCAAGAAAAGTGGTGACCATTGGGCGCGCGGCAGCGGTTGGTCTTTACTGCCCAGAGCGCCAAGCAACTCGGATTCGGACAGGCCGCGGCGCGCAGCCCAAATCAGCGAGAGCGTATCACCGACCAAGTGGGCATCGCCGCTGTAGTCGTTCACCCACCGGGCGACCACCTTCTCGTAGAGTTCATAGGAGTCTGCGGCTTTCAGGTAATGGCCGATGCGTTCCTCCAGCTGTTCAAAGACGCCAAACAGGCGCAGCTCATCGAGCAGAACGCGCAGGTAAAGAGGATTGGCCGACTGCGGCGCGGCGGCAATGCGCTCGACGAGCACGGGATCGAGGGTCTTCGCGTGTTGCGCGAGGTACTCTTTGATGAGTTCTTGGCGTTCATCCGGCTTCAGTGGTTCGACCAGATAGGTGGGCCAACCGCGGTCCCCGATCACATCCAACGGCCGGCCGGGCAACGTCGAGACGATCAACCGCACGTTCTCCGGCATGACCGGAGGCAGCCACAAGAGATCCCGCGCACCATCGCGATCCTCCAACTGGTTCAACGCGTCCAGCACGAGCACGACGCGACCTTTGGCCGCGGCCATGTGGAGCCAGTTGGGGAAGGCGCTGCGCAGCGAATCCGGGCTGTCGGGAATGTCCTGCTGAATGCCGAGCTTCCGGTTGAACTCGCCCATGATCCGACGCAGCATCGCCGCCCAGTCGGCGCTGCAGGGCGAGGCGCCAATGAAGTGCTGCAGCACCAAGACGTCAGGATGCGCCTGCCGGTAGCGGATCACCCAGTTTGCCAGCAGGGCTGATTTACCCGAACCCGAATCGCCGAGAACGACCAACGGCTGATCGCCCGCGCTGCCGGCATGGGCGTCGAGCCGGTCGAAATACGCCTGCCGGCCGATGTAGACCTTGGCCCGGCTCTCGGCATACGCCTCGTGCTCCATCGCCTCTCGATCGAGCGGATCGAGTTCTTCACCCGGCGGGTACAGCTGATCAACGACCTCGATGAGGTCCTGCTTCACCAATTCGCCCAGCGCCTTGGGGTCGGGATAATTCTCCCGCACCGGAAAGCCGCTCGCGCGTATCTTCTCCTTCAACGCCTTGAGCCTCTCCGCGCTCTCCGTGTCTTCCGTGGTGAAGTCTGCCTTCTTCTCCTCCGGCACGGACTTCACGTAGGCCGGATCGCGGAAGTAGAACAACGCATGGCTCGCCATGTCTGGATTGCGGAGCACGCCATGCAGGATCTCCAGCTCGGTAACCGACTTCTTGTCGTGGACGTGCTCCTTGAGCCACGGCTCGCTGTCGATGATTCCCTGCGGGATGGCATCGGGAATCCAGCCGTAGCGTTCGCCCAAGAGACCAATGAAGTACGGCCGGCAGCGTTTGATTTCCTCCAGACAGATCGGCAAGACCTTGCCCTCTGCCGCCTGCTCCGTGGTCACCCCCCAGCGCAAATCCACCTCGCCCCACGTCACCCCGCGCGACTCGCACATCTTCCGCAATTCCGGAAAAACGAACTTCACTAGGTAATCCCGCTCCTCCTGCATGTCGCGGAAGGTGGAGGAGATGAAGACGCGGATGACGCGATCGGGAGACGCGGCGGGTTTGGTCCCGCCGGAGAAACGCCGGTCGTCTCCTTTGCTCATGCGCCGTGCTCCTCATCTGGCCGCAACGCGCCAGGTGCGCACGCAGTTGCGTGCCTTGGGAACCCGGTCCGCTGGATGGCCGGGTCCGGCATTTCTACGTCCAAAGGAACGGCCTGATCTCGATCAGTCGGTGCAAATTCCTTTGATCCTCCTTGAGCCACTCCCAGTCCAGCCGCAGGCTTGCCTTCGATGCCGCTTCATACGCGGCGTACTTCTTCTTGTCGTAGTCCACACGTTGTAGGAGCTCGCTTCCAGGGATCTTCTTGAGTCGCCAGGGTGGGCGCTTCAGACCCCTCCTCATCAGCGGATCTTTTCGCTTTGGACGCGTCTTCTTCCACCAGCGGTATAGCGATCTGATTTCAGCCCATGCATGCCTGGGCTCCCGATTCCAAGTCCAATCCACGTTCTGAGGTTTCTCCTGCTCGACATAATCGACCAGGAGCTGAAAAGCGGCGTGAAGCAACACGTGGTCCTTGTCGCACCAGCCCTTTTCCAAGGTCTGTATCTTGATAATCTTCATGCTTCACCAGCCTTCTTCTGACCGCGTCACTCCATTTCCTGAATTCCAACGATTCTCTTCACTTTGCCGGATGGAGGGCCTTATCAGCAATGTCTTCAAGTAGACTCCGCAACTTCTCTGCCTTCACATGGTCAGGTTTGACCTTCAAGGCGAGATCCACCGCAGCTTGAGCGCCCGCCCAATCCTTGCGCAGCATGAAGATCTCGGCTGCCCGAATGCAAACCGAGGGATCGTCCGGCAACAGATTCAATGCACGAGCTTCCATCCATGCAGCCTGATCGGGATCGTCAATGAAGCCGCAGAGCGCGATCCTCACCAACGGGTGGGATGGATTCACCGCGAGGGCTGCACGTATGTCGTTTTCGGTGTTTACCTCGATCGCCTTGTCTGCCCATTGCGCCGGCGTTGTGCTGTCGAGTGGCGACACCGGGCGCCGCGAGGGAGGCAGCAGGACCCAGGCCGCGAGCCGGCTCCATTCGCTTGTGCCCTGCGCCAACCCGCGAAGCGTCGCCTCTCTGTCGGCGCGCTCCGCGTCGCTCATGGACAGCAAGGTCAAGTTCGTTTCGTCGGATCTCCATCCCGTAGCATATTCCGCAAGTGTATTGACCCAAGTGGGTGCCGGTTCTTGCGGCAAGAAGATTCGCCATCTTCGCGTGACGCCATCCGCGTCCGTGGTCAGGACAGCGTCCCTGCCGGCGTCCCACTGGATGACCGACGGCCCCCGCCCCACGTTGCCGCTCTCCCCATCAGGAAACGGGATCTGGTGCTCCAGCACCTCCGTGCATGCAAAGCCAGACCCAGACGGCCAGCAGCGGAAGGTGAGCATTCTGCTCATGACTTCCGTGTCGCCGCGCGTTCTGCCCCTCCGCGCGAGAAGACCCGTCTGGCTCGACACCTCAGACGAGGTCACCCATCCCGTATGCTCTGCCATCCACCAGACACCGTCATCCGGGAGATTCGGTCCCGCCTCGTGTACCTGAATCTCGTAGAGCCCTTCCAAGGCGGGGAAGAGATGCGGCACTTCGCCGCCCCTTCCAACCAGGTCCATGCCGCGCAATCCCTCGCTGTAGTCCCAGAGCCTGAAGACACCATCGTGCCCTGCTGTCGCGAGCAAGCTTCCGGAGCCGCAGAAGGAGAGCATAGATCCGTCGCAGGACAGGGCGCCGTAGGGCGCGGCATCCGCTCCCATGCCGATGTGCCACAGCCCGACGTACACCCGGGGAGACGGTTCACCCCAGCGACCACCCAACTTCCCACACGCGGCCGCCAGCACCGAGCCATCCTCATTGAATGCAAGCGCCTGAACTGGAGAACCGCAATCAACGAGATGGGGTTGAGACGTGGATCCGATGGCCCAGAGGCGAACGCTGCCGTCATAGCATGCCGTGGCAAGCAGTCTGCTGTCCGGCGAGAACGCAGCCGCCGAGACGGCTTGGGGATGCAGGCATGGCGCTCCAACGGGGGCGCCGGTCTCGAAGTCCCACACCTGAACCTTGCCTCCTTGGTGTTCGGTGGCAAACCACTTCCCGTCAGCGGACAGGGCAAGATCGAGGATCCCGTCCTCGCATTTCTGGGAGGAGAAGGGCGACGAACGATCGATGGGACGAAGGATCACATTGCCATCCTGATCGGCCGTCAAGATGGCCTTGCCGTCCGGCCGGAATCCCCCCACCGTTCTGCTCGTGTGTCCGGCGAGCGGTTCAATCCCCTTACCCCCCGCGACATCGTAGATGCTCGCGCCTGCGCTTCCGCCCATGAGAAGCAAACGCCCGTCCGGACTGAACTCCAAGGCGGTGTCGCCGGTCGCGTTGGTCAAGCAAAGGAGCCCGGAAGACTCGCTCCACACCCCGACCTTCCCAAAGGCACCGGCAGCGAAGCTCGTGCCTGATGGAGACACAGCGACTCGCACGACCCTCCCCTGGAAAGATGCCCCATCGCCCAAGAACACCCGTTCGCCCACGGGCTGACCCGACGGCAGGGCAAAGACCTGTGCAGACCCCTGCTCAAAGTGACAGAGGACGACACGTGTTCCATCGCGGGACAGGGCGAAGTGGGGTATCCCTTCCCACACGAAGAACCGATCCCCTACGTAACCAACCATGTTCCTGGACAGGATTTGTGTGCCTGCCGGTGTTGGACTTGCCTGCGACTCCGGCTCGTTCGGGCTCGCGTCCCTCGGATGAACGCCGATGTCTGCGCGTTGTTCGTATCGGCTTCGGGCCCATCTGCCAGCAACCTGCTCGCCCACGCGCCAGGACCCCGCAGGGAAAAGCATGAGAGCCGCCGGCAACAGGCAGGCCCGGATGTTCTCTCCTATGACGCGCCGCGCCATGTGCTGGATCGTTGCCGCATCGCGCGCATTTTCGTCGCGGTCTTTCGTTTGACGGTCGGGTTCCTGAGTGTAGTCGATCCGCCCGACCAGCGGAGGGGGTATCCTGTTCGCGCAATGCACGATCGCGCTCCACATATGCGCTGCCGCGGTCGTGTTGAGCGGGTCGTAGGTGAGAGCGCGACCGAGGTGAATGACACCGCCTTCCCAACTTCCCTCGCGAAACATGCCTTCGGCCGTAGCGTGCTCGCTGCGGCCCGCGTCCTGGAGCAGTTGCGCACGCGCCCGCGCTTCGGCCGCGGCCTCCTGCCTCTTCTGCCAAGCCAGCCAGCCGGCCCCCGCCGCAAGGAGGGAGAGAGCAGCAAATGCCGCCGCCACGGACATGACGATGCGTTCCCGCCTGTGCCGGGCGCGCTCCACCGCACGTGCGCACTCCCGGATGAAAGAGACCTGCTCCGCCGTGAAGCCGTCGCCGGCCGTCGCCAGGTGTTGCTTTGCCGACTCAAGCAGGGCGTCCCCCTCCTGAAGGCGGCTTCCCTCCTTCATGCGGGCGGCGACTCGAGCCCGGACCCGCAGGAAGTCACGGTTGTCGGTAGTCCATGCGGCGGCGCGGGGCCAGACAGCGAGCAGGGCCTCGTGTGCCAGAGAAGCCATGGGGGTCCCGCTCGTGGTCCTGTCCGTGACCAGGAATCGCTCCTGGATGAACCTGTCCACGAGGACACGGGCGGGACCGTCGAGCGAAAGCGCGTCCATCGGCATGCGCTGCCTGACCACGCTCTCCTCTTCGTCTCCGCTCACGCTCACCAGCCCCCGGAGGACGGAAGGCAGCTGGGCCTGCGCAGCGGGTGGCAGGCTGGAGAACACCGCCTCGACCCGCTTGGCAAGCGCCCCCTCCACACCGCCCAGCTGGTCGTACGCCGCGAACGTGAGCACGCCCTCCGGCGTGCGTCTTTCGAACAGCTCTCGCAACACGTAGGACACCAGCGGCAGAAGCCCGGCATGCGCGGTCGCGTCATCCAGAATGCGGTCCGCAAGGGACGTCTCGCCTCTCTTCTCGAAGACGAGACCGGCCAGCCCGGCGGGGCACTCAATCAGGCGGCGCAGCGCATCGGCGGCGGGCGGGAGGATGTCAATCTGGCCCGGCCCTTCCTTCGCCCGCATCAGCGCAGGCAACCGCTGGCAGTATGGGTAGAAATCGCTGCGCACCGTGGCGAGAACCCAGACCACGCCGCTTCGGGCCATCGCTTCGAGCGCATTGACGAATTGCTCCCGGTGGGCGTCCGTCAGCCGCTTGTCGGTGAACAGTTCCTCCAGCTGGTCGACCAGCAGCATCAGGCGCACGGAGCCGTGCTTCCCCTGGGCCGCCCGCTGAAGAGCCGGGCGCAGGCTCTGGTCGACCGTCAGCTTGGGCGCGGCCGCGAGGCCCTCGGCCAGCACCGTGGCGGTGTCGTCGCTGATCCGCAGTTCCGGCAGAACCGCGTCCGAGCACAGAAGCCGGGCCAGGCCCCCGCACAAATCGCCCTGCAGTTGGCCCGGCGTGTAGATCGCGTATCGCCAGCCGACCACCGTGTCGTCCACCTCGTTCCAGACCACGGCCGGAAGCGCTCCCGCGCGCGCCAGCGATGACTTGCCGCTGCCGCTCGCGCCCGTGATCAATACGAAGGCGCATCCTTCCCTCGCCTTCCGCTGCAGCGCCCGGCGCACTTCGAGGACCTCGTCCTCGCGGCCGAAGAAGATCGGGCTGTGCTCGAACTGAAAGACCTCCAACCCCCGGAACGGCGCACCCAGCCGGGTAACATCCCAGGCCGGGCTTCCCTGGGAACCCTCGACCATCGGGTTCAGGATCTCCTCCAGGTGGGCCCTCAGGTTCTGCGAGAAGGTCACCGGCTGCCCGAAGACATGATAGGCCCGGATATTCGTGCCGGTCGTGGCATCGCGGAACTCCTCCTTGACGAAGGTCTCCACGAGCTTCTTCTGCACAATCATGTCTTCCTTCTCGTCCGTGGATCGGCCGCGGAGCCGTTCATCGAAGCTGGCCTCGTCGTTCCGCGTGTAGAGCAGGATCTTGGGAGAATCGCTGGCCGGGTCGCGCTGCCTGTTCTCTCTCCTGGCGGCCAGCATCAGGTCGAACTCGCGTTCGGTGCCTGACCGGTACTGCGTGCCGTCCGGTTTCCGGATGCGCGGACCCAGCGGCGACCCGAGGCGGGACCACAGGATGAAGACGGCGACATCGATTCCCTGCTCGCGCGAGAGCACCAGGTCGATACCCTGCTGGAACGACATGTCGGCCTGCAGGGGCAGCTTCTCCCAGAGCACCGCCTTGATGTCCAAGCGTCCTGCATAACGGTGTCGCAGTTCCTCAACCACCTGACGGGCACGGTCGCGTTCCTCGGCGACGTCGCCCGGTGACGAAATGAAGATGCGGATGCGGCGGTTCTCGAGTTTGCTCATGGTGCTACTCCATATGATCTTTCATTCAGCACACAGGAGGATCATTTCCATGCATGTAGTGGAACGTGGAGGAGATGAAGACGCGGACCACCCGTTCGTGTGTTGCTGGTGTACCGTGCCGGTCGGTCATGTTCACCCCGGCTCGATGCTAGGCGATGGCGCGAGAGGCTTCAAGCTTGCTCCGGTTCGGCCGACAAATCGACGAACTCCGAATGCGACGGCGGAATGGGCAGGCACGGTTCACCGGAGAGAAATCCCAGGTTTACAAGCTCGGTGATCGCTTCCAGCACGGCTCTCGCTTCCGGGCCCCGGGCTTCGACAAGAAGCTCCCGGCCCTGATATCCCTCGATGGTCAGCAGGCCCATGATGCTCTTGCAACTTACGGTAGTGCCTTCGCAGGTCACGGTGACCTCGGTGTTGGGCCCCGCCTTGGCCGCGGTCTTGACCAGCAGGGCCGATGACCGCGCATAAATCCCGTACTTGTTCAGAATCGTCAGCTTGCGTGCGAGTCTCTCGTTCATGTGCATCTCCTTTTCACCAGCTAACTGTGAAGAGCTTTTGAAAATGCGGGGGCCAGGACCGCCAGGTAGCGGCTGAAGATCGGGTGGGCGATGGTCAGGTACTTGCTCCTGAACCTGTCAGGCAACTCGCCTGTCGCGGCAAACACCTTCGCCGCCTTCGGATACACGGAAAGCAACTTCCCTTCCTCCGAGTGCAGTTGTTCATCGGTCCATTCGCAGATCGCCGGATGAGGATATACGGATACCGGTTCCGTCCAGTCCTCCTGCGGAAAAGGATCCCGCCCCGCCTTGAAGTCCTCGTATCGCACGAGGATGGTGCTGTTCGCATCGGTTACCGCGACCGCGCGCGGGCGGAACAGAAGAGTCCTGTACTCCTCGAACTCGAAACCCAGCCCGACATGCACCCACTGCACCCGTCCAGTCCCGGAGACCTGGAGGGCGGGATACGACCAATAGCCGAAGCCATTGCAGTAGAAGTTCCGGTTCAACTGCCGGGCCTGGAAGAAGCTGCCCGGCGCCGGCCACTTCCGCCGTATCGTCTTCTTCTCGCCCATGACCAACCAGCCTCCGTGGCCCCCCGGTTTCGGCATCCCGGAAAGAGTCATGTCCACGCGCTCCGGTTCACCCGCCCCAGAGATACGATTCCGCCCTGCAACGCGGCCCCTGCGTGGTTGCCGTGTGCCGCTTCCATCGATGGGGACGCCACAGCTCGAACGAGTCGAAACAGCCGACGATGACGACGCGGTGATCGAGGTCCGCGTGCTGCCGGAAACCGTCCGGAAGACGGATGCGCCCTTGAGAATCAAGAGCACACGCGGTGATGAGAGGCGATGATCCCAAGGCAGCTTCTCGCCCGCGCCTCACGTCCCCGCCGAGCGCCATCAGCTCCCGTCTGGCGAGAGCCCAATCCTCAAAGCGATAGCACGACAGGTTCGCCGGCTTGCCTTTCACCACGAGCACCCGGATCACACCCCGCCTCCCTTGCAGGAGCGCCCGGTACTCAGCCGGGATGACAAGCCATCCGCCCGGCTTGATCGTGCGCTCACGCGTCCCCACAAAGGGGGGCCGATTTCTGCTTCGTGGCTTCTTCATGAGTCCCCTGCCCTTCAGCGCTGTGCCGGCTCGCTCATCACGGCCCGGTACAGCTCCTCGACCCGCACGTCTTCCCGGAACAGGCGGGCGAAGATGTCCGCGCGACCTTCGGCGATCCAGAGGTCGAGAGCGCTGTTCCAGTCGAGTGCCCGCTGCTCGCGTTCGCTTCGCTCGTACTTGAACTTCTCGAGGCACTTGATGAGCACGAGGGTTCGCGTGTCTCTTGGACACCGAATGAGGATCTCCTTCAGCGTGCAGTAGTGGCCTGTTGGACAGCAGCCCATCTCCTCGATGAGCTCCCGGTTCTTCCCGGCCCTGTTCTCGTCGGCTTTCATGGCGTTCTCCTTTCCGCGCCCCGTGCCCGCGCTACAGTCTGTGGATGCGATCTCCGGCAAAATCTTCCGCAGCGCCCGCGCGAGGGCCGACCCCTCCCCCGATGTTCAGGAGGATGCCCGCCTGCAGGAGCGCCATCACCAGGGACGAGCCCCCGTAGCTGAAGAAGGGGAGCGTGATCCCCTTGGTGGGCACGGCGCCGGTGACCACGGCCACGTGGATCAAGGCCTGCAGCGTGATGGTCATCGTAAGGCCGAAGGCCAGCAGCCGGCCGAACCGATCGTGAACCCGGAGGCTGATCAGGATGCCGCACACGAGGAACGCCACGAAGAGCATGACGACGCCGAGAGAACCCCACACGCCGAACTCTTCGCCGAGGATCGCGAAGATGAAATCCGTGTGCGCTTCCGGAAGATAGAAGTGCTTCTGCATGCTGCCCCCGGGGTTGATTCCCGCACCGCCCAGCACAAAGGCATTCCGGGCTTCGAGGAAATGATAGGCGATATCCGGGTGCTGGTCCGGCCAGAGCCATGCCTCGATGCGGCCCCACCGCACCGGGTTTAAGCGGATGTATGCGCCGATGGCGGCAACCCCCGCCAGCCCGCCCCCGAGCAGGTACAGGAGCCGGGCCCCGGAAACCAGCAGCACGGTCCAGCCGACCGCGCCGATCAGGAGCGATGCGCCCACGTCCGGCTCCAGCATGATGAGCAGAATCATGAGACCCATGCCCACGCCCGGCCCCAGCAGGCCTTCCTTGAGCCTCTCCGCGCGCAGAGGCACCCGCGACATCCGTTCGGCCAGAAACGCCACGGCGGCGAACTTGGCCAGTTCCGTCGGCTGTACGCTGAACCCGCCCGCGTGAAGCCACCGGCGGCTTCCCCCGATCCGGGGACCGAACAGCAGAACGAGCAGGAGCAGCAAGAGCGTGATCAGCATCAGTGGACGCGCGAGCTTGCGCCAGCGCCGATAGTCGACCAGGGAAGCCAACCATCCCGCCGGAAGACCGACTCCGAGCCAGGCCATCTGCTTCTTCCAGAAGTAGCCGGGGTCCCCGGCCGTGACTTCGCCCCTCACACTGCTCGCGCTGGCCAGAACCACCAGCCCCAGCGTCACCAGGGCGAGGACCACGTACATCAAGGCGCGGGGAACCCGCCGCCCCTTCTCCCGCATCGAAGTTGCCCCGATCATGACACCGCTCCCTCCTCCTGGGCGTCGAATCCCGGCACGGGCTCCACGAAGCGCAGGCATCGCTCGTCCGGGCGATGCCACGCCCCTTTCGTGGGCAGCTCGTGATCGAGTTCGTAGCGGGCCAACAGGATGGGGTCGAATGCCTCCGTGGTCAGCGTCAGCAGTCGCACGCCCGACGCGCGCGCATAGCCGGCCGCCGCGGGACCCACCGCGTAGGAGGGATCCGCACGCACGATAATGACGTGGTCCGCCAGGGCCCATTTGACCGCGCAGGCCACAGCCAGGTCCGGACCCGAGAAGAAGGGGGACAGCGATTCGTCATTCCAAGGGCGTACGCGGCATTTCTTGCCGGGTGGGATTCTGCTTAGCAGCAGCCGGTCCACCACCGCCTCGTCCCAGCTCGGCGTCACGTTGCGGTGTATCCGGACGAAGAACGCGATCCGGTTGCGATGCACGACTTCGACGCGGGTCCGGGCGCAGAACCAGAAGAAGGACGTGAACAGCTGGTCTCCATCCGCGCCATCCGGGAAGAAGTCCCCCACCCTGTGGAGAACCGGCCGATCGGCGTGGAAGATCCAAACCACCGGGCACTCGTCGCAGTGGTGTATGTTGCGCGCAACTCGAATCCGATGCCGCACATACGTTGTGCCCTGGCCAAGGGCCCTGGCGCGCAAGGTGCGCCGCGGTTCGATTCCCGCCGCCAGGTGTCCCCGGAATACGCGAGGTTGGTAGCGGCGTTGTTCCGGAACCAGTTCGTGGCCGCGATGGCGCGCCGTGTCGCACATGTTCTTGTGCAATCGCTCCTCGCAACTCGGTTTCATGTACAGCGAGGCGCTGGTCTTCAGCTGCTTGCGCTCGTGCGGGGTCAGCTCAAGATCGCGCGGGACCCGGAAGGGGCGCCCCCCCTGGTTCGGTTCTGCAGCGCCCGACCCGATCATCACGTGATGGGCCTCGCCCCCCGCCAGAATGAAGTAGCCGCCGGGTCCGGCCGGAACCACCCGCCCCAATGGGACTCCGTCCGGGAGGCTGGGGTTGTGGTTCATGGCTTCCTGCTCCAACACGTGCGCGAAGGGTGAACCGGCGGTGACGCGGGCCGCATCCAGCAGGTGCTCGTCGAGGTCGCAGGACCACCGCCCCGCCGCCAGAACGCGCCGGTTCAGATAGCGCTGCAGGAAATCGAACGATCCCGGGGGGACGGAGCGTCCCGCCGTTTCGTTGGCGCGGCAAAGCAGTCTGCGGATGGACGAGTCGCGATCGAACCCTTCGGATTTTCCACGAACAGCCTCTTCGAACTCTCCAACGACAAAGGGGATGTCCATCTGGTGCCAGGAAAACAGGATGACCGGCGGGATGGCGACCAAACGCAAGTCGTCCGGGCGCCGGGCTTCGGCGGTCAGCGGTGCAGGGATTGCGGCAGGGGGTCCATCCAGGAGATCGCTGATCCGGGGCCAGTGCGCCGCGCCGCAGACGAACAGCGCCTTGCACCCCTCGCGCAAGACACCGGCCCGAAGCCGTTCCGCCATGGCCGCCTCGCGCAGGACATCGCGGGGCAACCGCGGCATCCGGCGCAGGGTCGGCTCCCACCGGGCATACCAAGCCTGGAGCCCCCGCGCTGCCACCTCCTGCGGATCGCAGAAGGGGAAAGCCATGTCCGGATCGTCCTCCAGGACGTGGCCCGGCGATTCGACATCGATGAATTCGACTTTGGGCCCCGCGGTCCCGCACCTTGCGGCCATACGCAGCGCCATCATCATCGAGTCGGCAACGACCGGCACGAGCGTTGACACGAAGACCACCCGCTCCTCGGGTTCCGGGTCTCCCGGGAACTCAGGCACGCGAGCCCGGAACGGTCCGCGCTTAGGGATCAGGATGGCGCCTGCGGCATCATCCATGCGCCCCACAGCGTCCACCACCCAACCCACGGGATAAGAGGACGGAAGTTCCACGAGGACCTTGTCGAATTCCTCGACGCCGCTTTGGTGCACGAGCCACGCAAACTCCACCGACCCGTGGCGCGATGGAATCACGCACAGCCCGGTGTCCCTGTATCTCAGCCAGGGCTCGCCAGAACAGTTCCAGGCCGCGCCGCAGGGCAGCCCCCGCGCGTTCATGGCTCCTCCCCCTCGCCGCAGACGGCCTCGGCAGCCTCCCGGACCAGCCCGTCCGCGTCCCAGCCCGACAAGGCGGACCCGCGGACCCGCGCCCTCCGAAACGCGAAATGGATGATGAGCCCCGCGTCGCGAGGCGTAAGGCCGGTCTGCAGCGAGGCCCAGTCTCGAAACGCTTCCATGAGCAACCCCGGCGCCGCGGGCAGTTTGACCTTCATGATCTCGAGCAGCACGGCGGGCGGAGGAGGAGGGATCGTGAACGTCAGCATTCTGCGCGTAACATAATCCGGCAGGATTTCGTTGTTCTGGGCGGTGCAGATGAACCCGAACCCCTGCCGCACCCGGAAAGGCATCTTCAGGAAATCGGACCACAGCGTCCGGCGGTCATCCAGCATCGCCGCGAGCGGCGTCAACGCCTCCGGCGCATACCGCGCCACCTTGCCGATTTCGTCGAAGAGCGCCAGCCGTCCCTCGATGCCGGCGGTGCAGATACCGCTGGCCACGGGATCGAAGCGGTTCAGGTTCGTCGGCACCGGGAACACGACGAGATCCTGCGCCGTGCAGTCTGTGGCGCCCTGCGTCGTGTAGCACTCCGTCTTCAGCGCCTTCGTCGCCGCCCAGGCCGCTGCCGTCTTCCCCACGCCCGAGGGTCCCCGGAGGCAGACCGCCATCGGCGGATACGGCTCGTCATCCTCGCGCAACGCGTCCACGATCCGCGTCACCACGCCGGCGTAGTCGATGTACGTGAAGGGCTCCGGTATCGCATCCGGCTCCTGCACAAACACCCTCACCTTCCCGAACGTCCGCGTCCGCAGCCCCTCAGACCGCATCGAAGATCCTGCTCGCATGACCCGCCCCTCCCATGTATACTGCGTGTTGACACACAGATGATCACAGTTCGAGGATACATCATACGGTGAACGGCGCTACAGCTTCCTGAAACTATCCATAAATAATTGTAGCCGAACATGTTATAATAATATTGTTAATAACACGTGTTGAGTTATAAGCGTTGACTTATGTGGATGTATCATCCATTCTCGTTGAGTTATTTCATAACTATGCCGTGGTGCAGTGTTCTCAACACTCCGGAGGGAGGCGGGCATGCGCGAGGTGAATATCCAGGTCCTGCAGGTGTCGGCGCGGGGAAGCGGCGCCGGCCTCCGTCAGAAGTGGATCGGCCGGAGGGAGATGGGAGACCTGCCGGCGGCCACGGCTCAGGATCGGCCCGCAGCCCTCGTGGTGCGCAACGAGGATCTGCCTGTGTTGCGGACGCAATGCGGCAGCCACATCGTCGATTGCGGAAGCAAGCATAAGAAGGTCCCGTTGTCCCGCATCCTTCTCAAGCGGAAGGCCATTCCGATCCTGCATGGCTCCTACTCCTCGGCGGGGCAGCTTCTTCGCAGCGTGCGGACCCTGCTGGAGCATGCGGCCCTGCGGGAGGACCAGAACGTGTATTTCATCGGCGCGGAGGACCGCGTGTTCAACGACTTGTGGCGACGCGCGTCCTGGACCACGCCCGCGGACTCGAGCCTGGAGCGGGCCGGGGACTCCCGGGATGCGGGCAGCGATGCATCGCTGTTACTGATGAAACTGCTCCCGAAGGAAGCGGAGACGGACGGCCTGGCAGACACGTACATGGGCGATGCGCTGGAAGTGCGCCTGGTGAGGCAGCTTATACTCAAGGCCGGAGCGCTCAAGGAGCCGGTGCTGATCGTCGGCGAAGCCGGCACGGGCAAGGAATTGGTGGCGCGCGCCATCCATGAGTTCAGCGGCGGGGCCTTTATTCACGCGAACTGCGCCGCCATGGTCCCCGACAGTTTTGATGTTGAGTTGTTCGGTGCTCCCCCGCCCGATCGTCCCGGGGCGCGCAGCAAGCCGGGTTTGTGGCAAATGGCCGGGCACGGCACGCTGTATTTCGACGAGATCAATGCGCTCACCATGTCCCAGCAGGTGAAGATCGAGCGGGCCATGGCAGAAGCCGACCGCGATCCCGTGCGAGTCATCGCGGCGGCCAGCAGGGAGCTCTCGTCCATGGTGCACGCGGGGCAGTTTCATGAAGGACTCTACTACCGTCTTCGCAGCTTCATGATTCGCACGCCGGCTCTGCGCGAGCACCCGCAGGACATTCCAAAGCTGGCCACGGCCTTCTGGCGAAAGATCACGGAGAACGAAAAAGCCCTCCTGCCCGAGCCGGTTCTGAAACGGCTTCAGGACGGCTCCTGGCCGGGCAATGCGCGCGAGTTGAAGTCCGTGCTCCATCATCTGCATGGCTTGTTTGGAACGGGACCGCTGACGACTCGGCATCTGGAGGCGGCGCTCCAGAGCGGAGGCCACGCGCTGAGCCCGGCACCGCGAGATGCGCTGGTGGCCCATCGCGTGGAATGCCTGCAGCACGTCCGGAGGGCGGACGAAGCCGTGCGCGCGGCGAAAGTGGCCCTTCGCCCGCTCCAGCAGCGAGGAAAGCCGAGGCCCGAAACCGTGGCGATCGTTCAGGAGCAGATCCGGCGACGATTGGCCGAACTCGACGTCCTCTGCCTTCGACCCCTGCTCTTCGGCGACCATGCCACGTATGCCGCGATCTATGAGCTCAAGGGAAGGCTGCACTACTTCTGGCGACTACTGCAGTCCGACGAGAAGGCCTCCACGCGGTTCTCGCAAGACGACCTCCTGAACCAGTTCAAGAACGCCACGATGGCGCTGTTCGAGGCCTCCGGCCGATTGGCAACCCTGACCTAGAGAGGCCCGCCGAGACGCGGCGATTTCATCTACTTGAACAACTCCGGAGCCATCTTGCGCAGCGTCGTCATGATTTCCTCCCGACTGCGGCCCATGGCCTGGAGCAGCCAAGCGTAGTTGTTCGCAGCAGCCTGCAAGTGCGGATGCGGATGTCCCGTGACACGGGTGAACTTCAGGAATATCTCCAAGTGTCGTCGCATGAGCGGCTCGGCTTCGGCGTGCCGGTTGGTGGCCTTGAGCAAGTGAGCCAGATTGTTGAGCTTGATTGCGACGTCGGGGTGGTCTTTCCCAAGGCTGTGCTCAGCGATTTCCAGGGAGCGCCGCATGAGCGATTCGGCCTCGCCGGGCCGGTTGGTGTCCCAAAGCAGCTGCGCCAGATTGTTGAGCTTAATCGCGACGTCGGGGTGGTCTTTCCCAGAGCTGTGCTCAGCGATTTCCAGGGAGCGCCGCATGAGCGGTTCGGCCTCAGCGGACCGGTTGGTGGCATGGAACAACGCAGCCAAGCTGTTGAGGAGTCTGGCGACGTCGGGGTGATCTTCCCCAAAGCTGTGCTCAGCAATCTCTAGGGCGCGGCGCAAGAGTGGCTCGGCCTCGGCGAGCCGGTTGGCGTCATAAAGCAAAGCAGCCAGAGTGCTGAGGCCAATGGCTACATCAGCGCGGTCTTTCCCGAAGCTGTGCTCAGCAACTTCAAGGGCACGCTGCAAGAGCGGTTGGGCCTCGGCAGGCCGGTTAGTTTCGCGAAGTAGCTGTGCTAGGTTGTTGAGGCACATGACAACCCTCGGGTGGTCTTTCCCAAGGCTGTGCTCAGCGATCTTCAGGGCGCGGCGGTACAGCGGTTCAGCCTCGGCGTGTAGAGCTGCCGAACGGAGGAACATGCCAAGCTGATTGGCCGCAGAGGCGATTTGCAGTTCTTGGCGACCCGGTTCCCGCGACCAAATCTCGAAACTCGCAAGGTAGTACTTCCCCATTCTATGCAGTTCGCGCAACTGCTCAACCCAATAGCGATACAGCTCATCCTCGTCGCGCGCATGGATCAGCAGGAATCGGTCTATGTGCAGCAGGCAGGCGCGGAGGCGGACGAGGGACTCTGTTTCCTTCAGGAGCCAAGGCAATTCGTCACAGCTGCGCGCCGTGATGGACTGCGACTCAAAATAGCCGGCGAGTAGCAGGCGCAGCTCATCGCGACGATCCTCGTCGGGTGCGAACGCAGCCTCGACGGCCGTGCGCAAGAAATCGTGGGCGAAGTTGAGGATGCCACCGCGATCCACAAGGGAGTCCTCGAGGGCGGCCCGCAACGGGGTCCAGAGCGCCGGCGGTAGTTGCAGCTGATCGGGCGGGCGCAGCAGTTGCAGCAATTCCGATTCCGAGAGCCCGCGGCGCGCGGCCCAGATCAGCCCCAGGGCTTCTCCGACCAAACCGGGGCGCTCGTGCTCGTAGTCGCGCTGGTACCGGGTCAGCACTTGTTGCAGCAAGGCGGGGATGTCGGCGGCGGCGAGGTACTCCGTGAGGCGCTGATCCAAGCGATCATGGGTGCCGGTGACACGGAGGTCATCGAGCAGGATCTTGAGGTAGAGCGGGTTGGCAGCGGGCGCGGCGGCGGCGAGGCGAACCAGTCGCTCCTCATCGAGTTTCTTGCCGAAGCGGGCGAGATAGTCGGCGATCATCCGCCGCCGCTCATTCACCGTCAGCGGCTGGACGCGCAGCGTTGTCCATCCGCGCTTCTCCACCGCCTCCAGCGTCTCGCCCGGCAGAGTGGATGCAATCAACCGCAGTGGGCCGCTGAATGGATGCTCCGGCAACCAGCCGAGCAAGCGAGCGTGATCCTGGTCTTCGAGTTGGTTGAGGGCATCAAGCACGAGGATGAATCGCACTCCTTTGTGCGCGGCCCTGGCTCGAGCCTTGGCCAGCCAGAGAGGAAAGTCCTTGAGAATGTCATCGTGCTTGGTGGGCAGAGCCTCGGGGTCGCCGGACCAGCGCTGGATCTCGGCCATGATGCGGCTCATGAGTCGCCAGTGATCGGCGCTGTCGGCGGTGCCGCCAATGTAGTGCTGGACGATGAAGTCGTTGGGGTGGTCCTTCCGCCAGTGCGCAACCCAGTTGGCCAGCAGGGCGGACTTCCCGCTGCCAGAGTCGCCAAGCAGGAGCAGCGGCCCTCCCTCCCCCGCCGCATGACGATCCAGTGCCTCGAAATATTCAGCCCGCCCGATGTAGGTGCGGCGACGTATCTCGGCGAAGGCCTCGTGGTCCTGGGCCTCGCGGGTAAGTGCGTCGGGGATGTCTTCCTCGGGAAACTGGGCCTCGATGGCGGACTTGAGGTCTTCGAGGACGAGGTCGGCGAGCTTGCGTGGGTCGGGATAGTCTTCATGCAGCGGGATCTTCTTCGCCTTGCAGGTATTCCTGATCAGTTCCTTCAGCTTTCTCTGTTTCTCCGCGCTCTCTGCGTCCTCTGCGGTGAAGTCCTTCCTGTCCTTCTCCGGCACGGAATTCACAAACGCCGGATCGCGGAAGTAGAAGAACGCGCGCCCGGCCATGTCGGGGTTGTTGAGGACGCCGTGGAGGATTTCGAGTTCGGTCACGCTCTTGCCGTGGAGGTCCTTCAGCCACGGCTGTTCTTCCGTGAGGTCGGCGGTAAAGGCATCGTCGCCGGGGGTCCAGCCGTAGCGCTCGCCGAGCAGACCGATGAAATACGGGCGGCAGGAGCGGATCTCGTCGAGGCAGAGCTTGAGGGTTTCCTTGCGGTTGCTTTGGGATTCGGCGATGCCCCAGCGCAGGTCCACCTCAACCAGCTCGACGTGGCGTTCCTGGCAAAGACGGCGCAGCGCCGGCCACGTGTGGGTCATCAATTCATTGCGCTCCTCGACCATGTCGCGGAAGGTGGAGGAGATGAAGATGCGGATGTGGCGGTTGCTGGCGGCGTTGGGCTGAGGTGTATTGGGGCTATTCATAATCCGGAGAATCGTTCGCTACCACCACCGCCACCACTTCTTGCGCGGGACGGCCAACTTCGCTTGAAGTTGTTGACGGAGCGGGGCAATAAGGTCGGCATGCCCGGACCGTTCCAGTTGTTGGAGGATCTTCTCTGCGCGCTCGATATCACCCTCCAGGGGTTTTTCGCGCACGTTCATCAGGCAGGTGACGAGCCTAGGCCCGACCTCCTCCAGTGGGTCGCCGGCCATCAAGAGCTTGTCATAGATTGACGCGGCGACATCCCAAAGGCAACGGCGGTGGGCTTGATCTGCGAATGCCCGCAATTCCTCGATTGTTGGTTCCCTGGATTCCTTTGGGCGTTCAGCGGAGTGATGACGGCTTTGGTTTACGGCATCATTCACCGCCCGCGGCATTCCTCCCGACACCCGCTCCACACGTGCGCTTACCACTGGTATCGGCCTTGGGGGCGGGAGCTTCGGCGACACCAGAGATCGGAAGGCCTCCTCCGTGATTCGTCCCGTGCCGCGCCATGCGGGAAAGTCTTCGAGGCTGCTCCGACGTTCCGGGTCCGTCAGGGCTTCCGCGATCGTCCGCGTCAGCTGCCTCGCATCCTCCGCGAGCTTACCTTTCAACCTTTCCCACACGGGAAGAAGCGGCCACCCCGCCGGGGTGGTCAGGTTCACCAGGACATGCTTCATCGCGCTCAGCACAGACTCCGCTTCGCGCCCATCCATATAGGCAAACAGCACTTGCATCCACAGGATGCGAGCGATGACAGCAGTCGGGGATGACGAGTTGAACGACAATGCCAGGTCAAGATTGCTCCGAGCATTCTTCTCGGACCCGGCAACGGCATGCAGTTGAGCCAGCGAGACGTAGACATCGCCGTCAGCGCTTCCGGACCTGGTGACATTGGCCAGTAGGCGTTCCGCTTCCGCATAGTCCGCGGCCACGTAGCTTGCCTCCGCCGCACGCTTCCACTGAGCTATTCGAACAGACAAGGGCAGCGCAAGCAACTCTGGAGGAATGGGCTGCGAGACACGTTCAAAAGCAGTCGCATCCCCGTAAGCAAAGACCACCCGCTTGGGCGTAACTGCCCGTGCCGGATGCCCGCGATCCCGGTCCATACTCGCCGTGCACTCGGCAGCCAAATGGTATACCGAACAACCCGTCGCACCGCCCCACGTGCCCCCGTCCGGACTCGCAGCATACCTGGACAAGGGGTGGTTGAACCACCCGACTACGGATCCGTGGCGCAACAACTCCATGCTTGCACTCTGCTGACCTTTTCGCATCACACACCCGGAGGAGGACATGACATCCTTAACATCCAATCTGACGTGTTGGCCGGACTCGGCATCCCACAACACATCGCTGACGCCTGTAAAACGCCTCATCAGCCGGACAAAATGTCCGCCCGGCATCCATTCGATGGCGACACCGTCCAAGTGCGCCATCAGAAGTTCCCCTGAGGGACGAACGGCCCACTTATTGTCCATAGCGCTTATCGTTGAGCCGGTGGCAGTCATGACATAGCGGTTCCCCAGTTTCGCATAGCCGACTATGTTGCGGCTCATCACGGTGCGCGGCCCTTGTTCATTCTGTGAATCCGGTACGTCCAACACGAGAAGTGTCGGCGGGCCGTTGAGTTCGGAAAACGTCATTCGTCGCTGCTGCGAAGATCGAGGACCAACCTGCACCGGCAAGGAGAGAGACATTCCGAATGGGATGCTCCAAATCCAAAGCCGGGCTTCCTGCCCTGCAGCCGCCAGAAGCTTGCCATCAGGCGACAGGGAGACCGCCGTGACCTCGAAGCCCGCTTTAATCTCAGTCACGATGGCGCCCGTTGTTGGATCGACCACGCGGACAAACCCGTCAGCACCTCCGCTTGCCAGCAAGTTGTGGGGCCCGGACCAGTTGATCCCGTAAACCGGCCCACCGTGTCGGCTTACCACCACCCCGCTCCTTGCGCCCCGGGAGAATGTCCAGACAGTGCCGTCATGGCAACCCACCGCTACGGCCTCGCCATCCCGGGACACGCAGACGCAGTTCACGGGTGCCGAGGTGTCGGGCTCTGGGTCCGGTTCGAGGGGCACATGCCAAAGCAGGACACGCCCCTCAGCCCCCGCAGAGGCT
This sequence comes from Verrucomicrobiota bacterium, assembly GCA_043803015.1. GTDB lineage: Bacteria > Verrucomicrobiota > Kiritimatiellia > CAIQIC01 > JAGNIJ01 > JAZDKK01. Next base: position 10,749 of record JAZDKK010000051.1, on the reverse strand, counting down.
GCAACCTTCCCGTCGAGAGAGAAGGAAACGCAAACCACGCGGTCTCCGTGCTCCATGTAAGGGCGGGGAGGCGACGAAAGCGACTCCAGGTCAATCGCGAGGGCATTGGATTCAAAGGTCGTCACAAACAGGAGCCTGCCATCCGGAGAAGGCTGCACGCTGCAGGGCGGAGTCTTCAGCCGGACTGTCGTAGCCCCGCCGCCAAGCGAAGCCACGGTCAACGATCCATCTTCGCATCCGACAATCAGAGCCCGCTTGTCCGTGGTGAAGGCCAGTGAAATGACCTCGGTATCCGCCTTTCCGCACAGGATAATGCGGCCATCCCGATCTCGGACTGACCATCGGCCATCACCACAGCCCCACGACAACAATGCACCATCGCCTGAAATCAGCAGCGAGGACACTGCCGCTCCGGCGTCAATGGTGGCCGTCTCCACGCCGTGGAGCGTGTGTATCCATATTCGGTCCTCCCGTGCGAAGATCACCTGGCCGGCGCTTGCCGCCAACGAAGCGTGCCGCACCTCACTCCCAAGCGGTTCCCCGCTCAGGCGCTCGATCATCCCCGTTCGATCCACATGCGCCACCCGGCCATCAGAGAGGGCCGCAAGCACGCTCTTCCCATCAGCAGACCAACACAGACCCAGCATGGCGTGCGGCAGGGAGATGCGAAAGACAGGGCGACCGATGGATGCATCCCAGGCAGAGAGTTGTTTGTCTTCGCCTGCCGCGACTTGCTCTCCGTCCGGTGACACCGCGAGAAGAGAGGCACTTGCATCAAGTTCCATCCGCATCCGCCCCCGCGCTCGGCGCAGCGGGCGAAGCGTCCTGAACCAAGGGCATGTGAATCCTTTGGCTGAACGCATTGACCCCCATTCCCTCAACAGCGCGGATACTCCGGCGCGGCCGACTTCGGGGATCGTCGTCTCCCTTCCTGCGACTGCTGCGCCGGGCGTAGGTTCGAGGAGAGGGGCAAAGGCATTATAAATGCACTGAAACAGACCTTGGGGATACTCAGTGACATGTCCTGCTATGAAATGGATATCCCGCAGGATGCTCTCTTCCAGGAGAGAAAGCGTCGGCCGCAACGGGTGAGATGAGGGCATTGCCTGCAACGCGGCCGCGAAATCCTCGATGAGTTCGTACGCCAGTCCAGCCTCTGTCTTCGCCTCAAGGAAATCCGGCTGGATAAGGAGCGCGGCCGCGGCGTCCCAGTGACAGGCCTTGAGTAACTGCCACGGCAATTCCATGACTTTGCGTGCTGAAACGGGTCTCGCCGAATTGGGTGGGCGCAACTGCCGCCTTTGCTGCGCCACGGCATCTTCAAGAAACCAGGGCTGGAGACTGAAGTATTGGGCGATCGCTCGATGAGCCGCCCTCTGTGTGCGGTCATCGGGAAGGAACAGCACCTCGACCGCCTCGCGCATGTAGGCATGGCCAAAGGTCAGCAGGCCGGATCGCTGGGTCAAGTGCGGCTCCAACGCGAGGAGAAGAGGCGTCCACAATGCCCGCGGAAGCGGCGTTATGATCTCAGATTCCGGACTGCGGACCGCGGAATGGGATCTGGCGGACTGCGAATGCCATCCGAGCAGGTCGAGCCATTCGGGCTCAGAGAGGCCCTGACGCGCGGCCCAGAGATGGGTGAGAGCTCGGCGTACGAGGTCGATCTTGGGCTTGTCCTGCTCCGGGTCTTTACCGTCAAAGTCCTCCTGCCAGCGATGAATGACGCGCAGGAAGAGTTCCTTCGGGCCGGAGGCCTCGAGATAGTGGGCGACGCGTTGGGACAGACGCTCGAAGCTGCCGAACTGGCGCAGTTCCTCCAGCACCGTGCGCAGAAACAGCGGATTTTTCGCGCCGGGGGCAGTGACCAACTGCCGACGCAGCTCTGGCTCCAGCGTGCGGGCGTGGATCGTCATGTAGGCGCCGATCATGCCGTCCACCTCGGCCGCGTTGGCGAGCGGCAGGTCATGGTCCGCCCAGCCGCGTTTGCGCAGGGCGTCCAACGCTGGGCCGGCCAGCGCCGAGGCGATCGCCGTGACGTGCGGCGGAAAGTGGGGCGGGAGAAAGTGCAGGTGACGGCCGGGATCGCCGCCTTGGACTTGATTGAGTCCGTCGAGCACAAGCACGATGCGACCTCTGCCGATGGTCTGGGCCAGCCAGACCGGGAGGGTGTCGCGCAGTTTCTCCGCATCGGCGGGAATGTCGTCCGTAATGCCAAAGCGGGCTTTGAGTTCGCCCAGCAGGCGGCGCAGGAATCCTTCTGGCGAGGCGCTGTCGGGAGTGGCGCCGAAGTAGTGCTGGAACAGGAAGTCTTCCGGATGGGTCTTGGCCCAGTCGCGCACCCAAGCCGCGAGTAGGGAGGTCTTCCCACTGCCGCTCTCGCCGGTGACGATAAGGCCCTTGCCATCGTGCTCCGCGGGCGCGGCGAAGTCGTTGAGCGCCTTCAGGTGGGCAGGACGGTCAATGCAGGCGAAAAGCTTGCTCTTGGCATGGGCTTCGTGAGCCATGCGTTCCCGGGCCAACAGATCGGGGGTCTGATCCTCCGGGTACAGTTGGTCGATCAGCTCATCGAACTGCTTCCGGACGATCTCTGCCAGCGCCTTGGGGTTGGCGTAGGGGTCGACAAGTGGCAGTTTGCTGTCGCGAATGCGTTCCTTGAGCGCGGTGAGCTTGGCCTTGCGCTCCTCCGTCCGGCGGGTGGCCTCGGGCTCGCCGTACTTCTCGACGTCGGCTTGGATGTTGCGCTCAATCATGTCCCGACGTTCGTCGGCGGTCAGCGAGGGGTCTGTGACATAGGCCGAATCGCGGAAGTAGAAGAAGGCCAGGCCCTTCATCTCGGGGTCGTTGAGTACCCCGTGGAGAATCTCAAGCTCGGTCACGGAGGTACGGTCCCGAACGTGCTCCTTGAGCCACGGTTCGCGTTCGATGATTTCGGGACGGATGGTGTCCGGGATCCAGCCGTATCGCTCGCCGAGCAAGCCAATGAAATAGGGTCGGCTGCGCTCGATTTCGGCCAGGCAGAGCGGGAGCACCTGTCCTTCGTTGGCCTGCTCCTCGGTGATGCCCCAACGCAGGTCCACCTCGGTGAACGTGACGAATCGTTTGGCGCACTTGCGGCGCAGCTCCGGGAAGACCTCTTTCACCAGCAGGTCGCGCTCCCGCATCATGTCCCGGAAGGTCGAGGAAATGAACACGCGGATGACGCGGTCCTGGGAGTCAATCACGGCGCCTGCTTCGCCTTGCGACAAGCCTTCTTACTGATCCGCTTGAGCAAAGCAGGGATGAGTTTCACGGCGTCCCGGTCATACTGCTTGATGTTGTCGGCGAGTTGGGCCCACGGCAGAATGTACTCGCTGATCTTCCGCGCCTTGTCGGCGGGCTTGCCGTAGACCCAGCCCGCAAGCAGGCGCTCGGCATTCCAACGGTTGTGCTCCATTTCAGCCAGCAACTCGATTTCGTGAGGCTCGAACTGTTCGACCCCTTCCCGGGGATCCTTGGCGTCTGCACACTCAAGGCCGATCGCGTGCAGCTTGATCGAAATGTGATCGGCTTGCTGCCGATTCGAGTCCTTGAAATCGTCGTCCAATCGTGACCACTCGAAAACCGAACGGTCTATATTCGGGTCGCGGCCATTCTTGATCTGCTGAGTTCGGAAATCCTCGTGAATCGCCCGCGCGAGATCCTCGTTGTCCAAATCCTCCAACATGTCCGCGGTACAGCGGTCCTCGATCATGCCGAATCCCCGCACGTAGAACCGCACGTCGTCCCTGGCGGCGCCTTCCTTCAGCAGCGAGGCGAAGCCCGCCTCGCGCGACATGCGGACCGCGATCGGGACGTCCAGTTCCCACAGCTTGGGCAGCAGGCGCAGCGCGACCTCCAGCGCCAGGGAGTCCCGATCGAAGCATACCGCCATGCTGGTGGCCGACTGCCGCTCTGCGCACCAACTCTCGATCTTCTGCCGCGCGTGCTCCGTTTCGACTTCGAGTTCGTGGAACTCGATGGAGCAGACCTGCAGGAAAGCCGGATACCGGAACAGCAACGCCTGCTTGTGGCGCCCGGCTTCGCGGTCGATGACAGAGATGCGCAGCGGCTTGCGATTGGCAAAGTGCCCCAGTTGGGCGGCGCGCAGCGCCACGCTCTGCCCCATTCGGCCGAACCCGAGGATCACCAGGTGGACCTGCCGGCCGTCCTGTTCCACGATGCCGCCGTGATCCAGCGGTAATTGCCCAGACTCCAGCAGAAGCCGGCGAGCCGCCGCGTCGAACAGATCGAAGAAGGACAACTCGCACCGCGGGTCGTCGCCGAAGAGCTTCCCCCGCTGCAGGGAGGACCTCAGGCCCACGTCCGATAGGTGGGCGAAACATTTGAGGTGTTCGACTCCATCGGTCCGGCTATCCGCCATCAGTTTTCGCGCCTGAACGACGATGGCGACGTTGGTGCTGTCCTCTGGACAGAGCGCCACGAGCTGCCTCGCCCAAGTCAGACGCGCTCTGGCGAGGGTCGCTGCCTCCGAGGGATCGCCCACGACCAGCGTGGCGCCTTCCGCTTGGCACGCGGCCACCTCCTCGTTCGTCGCGGCCGGCGCGATCATGACCACGGCCCGCGAGCAGGAGCTCTCGCGGAGACATCGCGCCAGTTCCAGGGCCTTCGGCCCCAGCCCGCAGATCACCACGTGATCTTTCAGGAACCGGAGGCGGAACAAGCGAACGTGCTCGCGGAAGACAGTCACCAAGGCGCGCAGAGCCGCGTAGGCCGCGACCAGCGGGGCCAGCCAGCGCGCCACGTTGAGAGCCCAGCCGATGGGCGGTTCGACGGCTCCGGATTTCATCGTGAAGAGCTGAAGGCTGACGTACAGAACGTCCAGGGCCGAGCGCGGCTCGCCCTGCGCCTCGAAGCGTTGCCGGAACCCGACGAATCCGAGGACGAGCGCCGCGAGCGCCAGAAGACAGGTCACAGGCCAGCGGAAGTCACCCCACCAGCTCCGGACGTGTCTGCGCCACACGGCCCTGAGACCGCCGCCGGCAGTTGTATGAAGCGAATTCATCCCAAGGCCTCGGAACCCCCTCTGCACACGGATACCCGCCCCGCGGGCCCTCCCCATGCTACCGCGCCGCGACGGTCAGCGGGATGCTGGCGACGGCGGCGGTGCCGTCGGCGTTGTCGGTGATCTGGACCCGGAGGTTGTAGTTGCCCGGCTGGATCGTGCCCGGCAGGCGCAGGTACTGGGCGAGGAAGAAGTCGCGGCGCTTGCTCGAGGACTCGTCGGTCACCGAGACGGGATCGCCCTTCCAGACCTCCTTCTCCTGGGCGGCGCCGTCGAACAGCGTCAGCTCTTCCGTCAGCCTCACCACGTACCGGCCGTCGGGCCGGAGCTGGGGCTTCGAGTTCGCGAGCTCGGTGTAGACCAGGATGAGCGGGAGGGAACCCAGCCGAAAGCGGTTGTCGTAGAACGCCTCGTACCTTCCGTACCCGCTGACACCCCGGCACAGGACCAGCTTGGTGATCTCAAGTTTCTTCTGCTCCTCGAGGCCGTCCAGGAGCCGGCCGTACTCCATCTTCAGGTACTCGAGGTCGGACTGCCGGCTGTGGCTTTGGCCCAGGTTCCGTGCCAGGCGCAGGAACATGTCCTGGTAGAGCGAGATCACCTTGGCCTCGTCACGGCCCAGCGAGGCCAGCTCCCTCTCGCTCAGCTTGTACTGCGGGTCGATGAGCGTGAGAGCCGCCTTGCCGACGAACGGCCGGAGCCCGCCCTCACCGCCCGAGACGACCTCGGCCAGCTGGCGGTCCACCTGCTCCAGCGCGTCCTGCGACAAGACCGGCCCGGCCGCCGGTTCCGGCGGCGCAGGCAGGCTGAACCGGGGCCTGAGCGGCAGCGACGCGCCGGGCGTTGACGGACTCCACGCGCGTCCCGGCTGCCGTGCCGCACCGCCCCCGAAGAGAGCTTTCAGATCCGGCTCACTGCCGCGGAACCAGTCCGCGATCCGCGGCCCGTACGCCGCCAGCCCGGCCAGCACGATCATGGCCACCAGGAACGCGGCGATCATCCGGCCGGCGGCCCGGGTACGGACGCCGGGCATGGGTTCCGGCAGGGACCGCGGGGCCTGCGTCGGCGCCGCCGGCGCGAGGTCCACCGTGGTCTCCGCGCTCCGGGGAAGGACCTCGAGCGTGATCTGCCCGAGGATCTTGGGCGGACGGGGCCCCCGCGCGCTGACGGGCGCCGAGGTGCCTGGTTCGGTTGGCGGAATCGAAGTCACTTGGCTCTCACCCCTCAAACCGTCTGCCGCTGCCGGCGGCCGCAGGCAGCAGGGTCACGGCGCAATCCGTGCCCGCAGAATCGAACCGCCGGCCGCCTCGCATCGTCACCCGGCCGGGGTTCCGGCTGACGGAGGAGCCTCCTCGCTGGACGCGGTGCGCCGCGTCCGTCGCGGCGGCGCATGCCGTTTCGGCGGCGCCGACGGCGCGGGCTGTTCCGTGCGGCTCACGGCGCTGCCGTAGGCGGCCTGGAGCTGCTGGATCCGGCCGGCCATCATGTCCTCGCGCTGGCGCAGGCGGGCGATTTCCTCTTCGTCGCGCTTCCGCTGCTGCTCCAGGCTGCGCTCCTTGATCCGTATCGAGTTGGCGGCTTCCTGGTAGGCCTTCTTGAACTGCTGCAGCTCCAGCTCCTTCTGGCGCCGAAGCTCGCGCTCGGCCTCGTAGAATTTCTTCTGCTGCTCGAGACGCATGCCGACCGACTGGCTCTCGTGTTGGGCCTGCACCACGCGGTGCTGGAGTTCCTCCATCTTGAGGAGGCTGCCCTGCCGCTCGTCTTCCACCTGGTTCCTCGCGTGCTCCAGCTCCGTGGACGCCTGCTCCGCCTGGTGGTCCAGCGCGGCGTACTCCTGCCGCAGCTGGTCGAGCTGCTGCTGCAGATCGTTGGCCCGCGCGGTATACTGCCGTTCCTTCTCCTCCGAGACGAACTTCTGCTGCTCGAGGTTCTGGACCGCCTCGTTCATCCGCACGCCCATGTCGCGGTGCTCGGCCTGGAAGGCCTCGATCTGCTGGACGAGCGCCTGGTGCTCGGCCTGGGCCCGCTTCTGGAGCTCGCGGGCGTTGTTCTGCTCGCGCTCGAGCTCTGCCTTCAATCGCTCGTTGGCCTCCTGCACGCCCTGTATCTGGCTCTCGTGCTCCAGCATCTGCGCCTCGACGTGCTGGCGGCGCGCCAGTTCCTCGCCGTAGGCCTTGCGGGTCGACGCCAGCTCGGCGTCGCGCCGCTGGGCGCGCTGCCACTCTTCCTCGAGCAGTGTCTTGTACTGGGCCAGGTCGTTCTCGAGCTGGCGGACCTTCTGCTGCTCGTCCATCACCACTTTCTTGTGCTGCTCGACCTGGAGGGCATGCGCGGCCAGCTCGCGCCGGCCGGCCGTCGCGGCCTCATCGGCCTCGCGAAGCTTCTGCTTGAAATCGCCGACCTGCTGGGCCAGGTCCGCCTTCTCGCGCTGGAGACGTTCGCGCTCGTCGAGCCACTGGGCCTCGCGCTGCTTCACCTCCCACTCGAGCTGGTCGGACTTCTGGATGGCCAGGCGGCACTGCTCCTTGAGATCCTCGATGCCCTGGCTGATCTGGGCCTCGCGGGCGTGGGCCTCTTCCAGGTCGCGCTCGTAGGCCGCCTTGAGCTGGCTCAGCTCCTCCTCGCGGTGCTGGAGCAGCTCCTGCAAGTCACGTTCCGCCTTGGCCTTCTCCTCCACGAGCAGCTGCGCCTCGGCCATCTTCTGGGCCAGGCTCTGGGCCTCGGACTCCGCCCGACCGACCCGCTGGGCCATCCCCTCCTCCGCGCGCTTGCTGGACTCCTGCAGGATCTTGATCTTCTCGCGGAGCTGCTCCGACTGCAGGTCCTTCTCCGAAAGCGTGCCGACCGACTCCTGCGCCTGGCGTGAAAGCGTCTCGACCTGCTGGACCGTTTCCTGGTGGCGCCGGCGGCTCTCTTCCTGCTGGGCCATCAGCGTCTCGATCTGCTGGGTGAGCTTCTGCTCCCGCTCGGAGGTGTCCTGCTGGAGCCTGACGTAGAGCTGTCGTTGTTCCTCGCCCGTTGTGCCCGCGCCGGCGGCTGCCGCGGCTTCCAGCTGGGCCTTCAGGGCGCCGATCTGCTCCTGCAGTTCCATCTCGCGGCGGTTGCTCTCGCCCTGGAGCGTCTTGACCTTCTCCTTGAGCTGTTCGACCTGCTGGTCCGTCGCGCCGCCCCCAGCCTGCTTCAAGAGCTCCCGCTCGCGCTCGGCGGCGGACTCCTGCAGTTTCCGGTACTGTTCCTTCTGGCGTTCTGCGTCGGCCACGGACGACCTGAGCTCCGCCTTGAGCGCCGCAACCTGATCCGCCATCTCCCGGTCGGGCCGCTCGCCGGCGGCCGGGGCCGCGGCGGCTTCGGCCGTCTTCCTGGCAGCCGGCGTCGGCTTGCTCCTGGGGGGAACGGAGGGGGCCGGCTCGGCCTTCTTCTGCGACAGGACCATCTTCTCGACCGTCGAGGTCTCGCGGGTGTCCTTGTGCACCATCTTGGCGCCCGGCAGGACCGCGCCGGAACGCACAAAATCGGCCACGGCGCGGAGGTTGATCGGGCCGAAGGTCTTGCCGTTGGCGAGCTCGACCATCCAGTTCATTTCGAGGTCCGGCAGCGCCTCGACGGCCACCCACTTCACCTGGTCCTGGGACACCTGGTTCCCGGGGGCAATGCGGCAGTCTTCCGCCCAGCTGCGGAGCTCGGACACTTCGATGGGGCCGTACACGGAACCATCGCCCGTCTTCAGATACCAGGCGGTTCCGCCCTTGTCATCCCGCTGGCTATCGTAAATCTTTGACATGGTTAGCCTAACCCCCTTTTCGGTACGAGACGTTGTGCGACTTATAGGTGTCGGTTCGCTTTGAGTAAAGCGAAATATACCACAGGGGAATCAGCGCAATCATCATCTTTCTTGGCCCGTGCCCACGCGTTTTTCTGCTCGGAGAGAGGGAACGATCGGAGGGGTGGATTCGCCCCCCCCGGAAAGACGTCGGCGGCGCGGCTCCGTGTCAGGGATTCGACGGAGCCGAGGGCGCTGACCTGACGACCACGTGCTCCGCATCGCCGGGGCCGGAAGCCGAACCGGAGAACCGTTCGCGCATCTTCTTCTCGGTCTCCGCCCAGCTCTCGGGGCCGACCACCGGCCGGGCCATCAGCCCCGCGCCCTCGTCCACGACCAGCCGGCTGGCGTAGACGGTGCCGGCCAGACAGCCGCCGGGCCTCACGGCGACCGTCCCCGTCGCGTACAGCGTGGCGTCCAGCCGTCCCAGGACCTCCACGTTCCGGTAGAACGCGTCGTTCCGCAGGCGCACGTCCGCGCCCGCTTCCACGCGAAGGTCCACCGCCTGGACCTGGCCGCGGACAAAGTCGGCCCCCGGGCCGATGCGCAGCTGCCGCAGGACCTGGAGCTTGCTGTCCACCACCTTTCCGGCCAGCTCGATATCGGTGGCCATGAGGCGAGCGGAAGATACGATGCCACTGCGGGTTACGCGGATGACGCCCACCGTCCTGAGGGACTCGCGGCACTCGGCGTCAATGGTGTGATCCAGCAGGTCGAGCGCGGTTTGGCAACGCGTGCAAGAGGTGGTCTCCGCCGACCCCGGCACCGTGAACTCAAACCCGCATCCGAAACACCGGACTTGGCGAGGCGGGGCCGGCGGAACGGCGGGGCTGGCTGCCTCGGCGGGCGCCGGGGCCGGAGGTGAAGGAGGCTCGGGTTCCAGCGCAGCGCGCAGCGGGGGCCTTGCGCGAGGGGGCACGCGCAGCGGCAGGTCAGCCGACGCGGAGCTGTCAACCATGCTGGTTGTCAGGTGGTGGCGAACGGAGTCTTGACCTTACCCAGGAACGAGGGCCTCGGCTCCTCTCGGCCTTCGGACTCGATCTTCGAGGACGCGCCCGAGGGATTGACGTCCGACTTGCCGATGAAGGTCACGCCGTCCTCGACGGACAGCCGCTTGGACCTGATGTCGCCGTGGATGTGGGCGGACGACTTCATCTCGACCTTGTCCTTGGCCGAGACGGTGCCGTTGATCGAGCCCTCGATGGACACGGCGTTGGCCGAGATCGTGCCCTTGATCTTCGCGGTCTTACCGATGACGACGTCACCCGCGCAGACGACGTCGCCGTCCAGCTTTCCTTCCATCCGGACCGAGCCCGAGCTCTTGATGACCCCGGTGATCTCGACTTCGGAAGTCATTACCGACTGTGCACTTGCGCCATTGCTCATCGTGGTCCCTTTCCAAAGATTCCCGTGATGATTTCCCGTCGAATCAAGCGAGTGCTAATACCTCATGACAGCTCGGCCTAGCAAGCTTTTTCAGGCTGATCCGCCGCGACCTTCACGACGACCTTGTGGACCGGCCCCTCCCCCGCGAGCGGCGCGTGGGCGTCCTCCGGGAAGAAGATGGCGAGGCTGCCGGGCGGAACCGTGACCCACCGGGCGGGCTCGCCCGTGAAGAACTCGATGTCCTTCTCCCGGTCGTACCCCCGCCTACGCGATCGACAGTTCCGCAGGTCCTCCCAGCCGATGACTTCGTGCCCGGCGACCACGAACTGGATGTCGATGTACTTCCGGTGCGCCTCCAGCCGCGCGCCCTGACGCCCGCGCCCCGTATCCTTCCCGACGACGGCGTACACGCGATCGCTGTCCACTTCGTGCCGGCCCGGCGGAAGATCGGCAACCCCCGCCTGCCGCAGGAAGGAAAACGCACGGGCGAAGTCCTTGCGGC
>JAZDKK010000050.1:0-2461 GCA_043803015.1 Verrucomicrobiota bacterium | reverse complement strand
TCGCTGCTTGCAGCAGGCTGCTGAAAAAGGCCCATCTGCTTTGGTTTTTGCGCGCCCAGCGCAAAAACCAGGAGGGAGCTGAGTATGGACCTCAAGGTGCTGGAGGTCTTCTGTCGGATCGTGGAACTCCGCAGCTTCTCCCGGGCGGCAGAGGCGGTGTCCCTCACGCAGCCCACGGTGAGCGCCCACATCAAGAGCCTCGAGGCGGAAGTCGGGCTGCGCCTCTTCGATCGGATCGGCCGCGCCGTCGCACCGACCCAGGCAGGGGAGCTGCTCTACGGCTACGCGCGGCGGCTCTTGACACTCTGCGCCGAAGCCCGGCAGGCGCTGGGCGAGCACAAGGGGGGGCTACACGGACACTTGATCGTGGCCGGGAGCAGCATCCCGGCCGCGTACGTGCTGCCGGGGCTGGTGGTCGCCTTCAAGCGGAAACATCCGGCTGTGACCCTCACGCTCGCCGCGGGGGATTCGCGGAGTGTCGTCCGGGGCGTCGTGGACGGCAGCTTCGAACTCGGCGTGGTGGGGGCGCGGTTCGAGGAGGGGCGCCTCACCTACGAGCGGTTCGCCGAGGACGAACTGGTTCTGGCGGTTCCCGCCGGCCATCCGTGGGCGAACCGGAGCACAGTACGCCCGTCGGAGCTGGCGGGGGAGGCCTTCGTCATGCGGGAGCGGGGCTCGGGGACGCGGAAGACCATGGAGGATGCCCTGGCTGCCCGCGGCGTGGATCCCGGGTCGCTCCAGGTGTCCCTGGAGGTTACGTCCAACGAGGCGATGCGGCAAGCCGTGAAAGCCGGCGCGGGGCTGGCGGTCATCTCGCGGCGCGCCATCGAGGACGACCTCGGCCACGGGCAACTGGTGGCCTTGCGGGTGCAGGGCGTCCGCCTCAAGCGGGAATTCTACCTGATCACGCACCGCAGCCGGTCTCAATCGCCACTGGCCGAGGCCTTCCTGGCTTTCCTGCGCCGTCGAACGGCGCAGGAAAAATAGGAGCGGGAACGTACAAGGAACGATGCACAACCGGCAAGGCAAGACTCATCGATGCGATTGGCCTGGCAACTGATCGGTCTGCTGCGCTGACCCCGGGCCCCAGGACCGCCAAAGCGCCACGGGGTCCGTTAAACGCCAAGACGCCACCGGAAATTGGGACGCCAAGGCAAGACGCCACCAGGGCCGGCAGATAGCTTTATCCACAAGAAGCACAAGGGGCACAAGATTCACGGATTCACGAGAAACCAGGAACCCGTGATGTGCCCATACCTTGTGCGTTTTGTGCTTCTTGTGGCTGATTCGGGTCCCTGTGAGGGGCTGTCCGCCGGATCGGCGTCATGTCGATTCGGACGTGTGGGTTGAGGCTGGGAGATGAAGACCCTGCTCGTGACGGGTGCAAGCGGCTTTCTCGGGTGGAACATCTGCGCCGCGGCCTGCGAGACGTGGCGCGTCGTGGGTGTGGCACGCGCCCATCCGATTGCCATCCCGGGGGTATCAGTCGTTGCCTGCGATCTGACGCGGTCCGCCGATGTTGCCGCGCTGTACCAGAACGTCCGGCCCGACGCGGTGATCCACGCGGCGGCGACGGCGCAACCGGAGGCCTGCCAGCGCGATCCCCAAGCGTCTCGCCGGATCAACGTGGACGCCGTCATCAACATTGCCGGCCTCTGTGCGGATGCGGGCATCCCCTGCGTATTCACGTCCACGGATCTCGTCTTCGACGGGACGCGGCCACCCTACCGGGAAACGGATTCCGTCTCCCCGGTCAGCGTCTACGGAGAGCAGAAGGTCGCCGCCGAGCAGGGTATCCTGGCGCGCCACCCCGACGCCCTGGTCTGCCGGATGCCGCTCATGTTCGGCGACCCGGGGCCAGTGGCCGCCAGCTTCCTGCGGGGCTGGCTGGCGGGTCTGACCTGTGATCGAGACCTCCCGCTCTTCGTGGACGAGACCCGCACGCCGGTGAGCGGTCGGACGGCGGCCGCGGGCCTGCTCATGGCGCTGGGGCGGGCCACGGGCACGCTCCACCTGGGGGGACGCTCGCGCATCTCCCGCTACGCCTTCGGGATACTCTTGGCGGAGCTGCTCGGAGTGAGTCAAGCGCGGATCCAGCCGGTGCGCCAGGCCGACATCCCCGCGCTCGCGCCGCGGCCGCCGGATGTGTCTCTGGACAGCAGCAAAGCCTATGCCCTGGGCTACGATCCCCCGCCGCTCCGGCGGGACCTCGAGCAGGTGCTGGCCGGCCTAGCAGGCTGCTGAAAAAGGCCCATCTGCGGTGACCCATCCTCCGGATGGGTACCCCGCCCGCCTCGCCACTCGCTGCGGCGTACCTCCAGTACGCCTCGCTGGGGCTACGGCGCCCCGCCTTGCATCTGGCCCTTCTTGAGCAGCCGGGGCGAAACGTGTTTTTCTGCATCCTGCTCGGGCACCTGGGGCGACGGGGGTAGTGATGGGGAGCGGGGGGGCAGAGGGGCAG
>JAZDKK010000049.1:0-14443 GCA_043803015.1 Verrucomicrobiota bacterium | reverse complement strand
TCCGGTTGCGGGAATTGCAACCGCAATTCCCGTACCGGAACACGTCGCGAAATGCCCGCTTTCTGAGCGGGGCATTTCGCAAGTGGCTAGCCCCTTGGGTGCCCGTGCAACGGGCACCCGACGGCCCTTCGGGTGCATTTTTCACGAGCACTCGTGCAAAATGCAGGCTAGAGCGGCGGCTGGTCCTTCAGGCGGAGATACTCCACCTTCACCGATCCGCCGGGCGCGTTCAGCGAGTAGAGTTCGATCACGGTCTGCAGTTCCAGCAGCACCCACGGCCTGTGCACGGCGCCGCCGTTCTTTGTGAAGACGATTCCGTCGGCGATGTAGTTGCAGGTGTGGATCACGCGGCCGTCCTCCTGCCGCAACACGGCGATGTCCCCCGGCAGGTAGTTGGTGGAGGTCAAGACCTCGTAGTTGGACGCGAAGGCGGCGTTGGCGGCGTCCGAGTCGGCAAAACGGTCGTCGGCCTCGGTGCGGAAGTAGTTCAGCGAGGTCCAGTGACAATCGCGGAAGACCGTATTCTCGGGGTTACGGTACGAGTACAGCAGGTTTCTCGGGATGGGAGGAAGCAGCAGGGCCACGTCGAGATCCCCGCTCCCGGCGTTCGCGACGGACCGGATGAGGGGCAAAACGGCGGACTCCCGCCCACCGGCCCCCCAGTAGCGGGAGAGGGCCGCGACGTCATCGCGCGGCCCGATATGGATGGAGCAGAGCACCGCGCGCTGCCGGAACAGCATGCGCATGATCAGCAAACGCTCGGCTTGCGAGGGCACGTCCGCCATCAGGATGCACGGATCGGAGAACATCAGGAATGGGCCCCGCCGGTAGACCAATCGTTTCATCAGGGAGCGTGTGCTCTCGCCGACCCCGCTGTTCTGCAACCACGTTTCGACGGAATCGGCCCGCATGCGGAACGGCTCCCGCTGCAGCATGTTCATGTCGCAGCCGCCCAGCTCGCCGTAAATCTTCGCGCGCACCTCCGGCGTCATGTCGAGGATCAGCTCCCTGTCCGGCAGCAGCCTGAGCTGGTGCCGAGGCTGGTTGTACTGCGCCGTGGCCAGCAGGCGATCCACCTGCGTATCGGTCAGGCCCGCCGATTCCAGCAAGGAGGCGATGTTCTCGGCCTGCCATTCGTCGAAGTACCAGTGATCGACGGGCGTCAGGTAGTAGTCCGGCGGAAGGATGTCGTCGGTCGGCTCGATCATCACCGCCCGCGTCTTGAGCGTTCCCCAGGGGCCCGTGGAGGACTCCGTCAGGTTCTCGAGACCCTCGGCCTGGCGCATCATGCTGGGATACGGAAAGAAGGCACGACGGCCCGGACCGGTCTGGCTCAAGCGGGCCAGCTGAAGGGACAGGACCACCACGGCGAGGAAGAGCAGGACGATGACGGCGGCGGCCCAGCGGCCCGGCCACCCGGGGCGGCGCGGCGGGGCCGAGGCATCGTTCGGCACGGCCGGCGATGCATGCTTGCGAGCGTTCTTCATCAATCTGAATCCGTGGCGTACCCGGGGAAGATAGATACGTTGCGGACCCGCCTCGGTCAAATGCCTCCGGGCGGCCGAGGGAAACACGGGGAAGACCGAGGGTGTAGTGGCGGCCCTGCTTGTCCCGGCGACGCCCGACGGGCGAAGACGGACGGGCCGCCGTCTGCGGGGCGTAGCCCCGCAGCTACACCGCCCAAGCCAGCGTCCGCGCTACATCGCCCGCCGCCGGGCGATGGCGCGCCGGTACACGTCGACATACTGGGCGGCGGATTTTTCCCAGGAAAAATCTTCGGCCATGGCGTTCTGCTGCAGCTTCTTGTAGTGCTGCGGCCGGTCGAACCACGTGGAGACCGCCCAGCCGATCGTGTCGTACAGCGCCTGCGAGGTCGGGGCCACGAACTTGAAGCCGGTGCCCTCGCCCGTCGCCTGGTTGTAGTTCTGCACGGTGTCTTCGAGCCCGCCGATCGCCCGGACAATCGGCAGCGTGCCGTACTTCATGGAGTACATCTGGTTCAGCCCGCACGGCTCGTACAGCGACGGCATCAGGAAGAAGTCGCAGCCGGCTTCGATCCAGTGGCTCAACTCGTTCGAGAAGCCGATGTGGCAGCCGACGCCGCCGTGGTAGGCGGAAGCCAGCCAGTTGAAGAACTGCTCGGTATCCCAGTCGCCCGTGCCCAGCACCACGAACTGCATGCACATGGTGGCCATGGCCTGCGGCAGGGCGGCGCGGATGAGGCTGAACCCTTTCTGGTCGGCCATCCGCGAGACGATGCCGAAGAGCGGCCAGTCCTTGCGCTGGACCAGGCCCATCCGCTTCTGCAGTTCGGCCTTGCACACCGCTTTCCCGCGCAGGTCCCTCCCGGTGTAGTGCGCCGGAATCAGCGGGTCCGCCTCCGGATTCCAGTGATCGTAGTCGGCGCCATTCAGGATGCCGCTCAGGTCAGCCTTGCGGTTGTTGAGGTACATCGCCAGCCCCTTGCCCCCCCCGGGATCGAGGATCTCCTTCGCGTAGGTCGGCGACACGGCCGTGATGGCATCGGCAAAGTAGATACCCGCCTTGAGCAAGTTGACCTTGCCGTAGTCTTCGAACCGGTCGGGCTGGAGATGCTCCCACCCCACGCCGATGTACGCGAACGTGCTGGCGTGGTACTTCCCCTGGTAGCCGACGTTGTGGATCGTCAGCACGCTCGCCGTCCCTGAAAGCGGCGAGAGCACGCGGTCCCACGTCTTCAGAAACACGGGGACCAGCGCGGTCGGCCAGTCGTGCCCGTGCATGACGTCGGGGATGAAGTTGACGTCCTTGCAGATCTGGGTGGCCGCCTTCGACAGCAGCGCGTAACGGAACCCGTTGTCGCCGTACTCGCCCCACGGCTCGTCGTAGATGCCGGGCCGGCCGAAGAAGCGCCGGCAGTCCACGAACCAGACCGGCACTCCGCCGTCCATTTTCGTCTTGAAGATGCCGACCCACTGTTCCTCCTTGTTGCCCATGTGGATGCACGCGGACCGCTCGAACTCGATCCCGTACTTCGCTCGGTCGATGGAGTCATACAGCGGGATCACGATCCGCGCGTCGTGCCCCATCTTCCGCAGGGCCTTCGGCAGGCCCGCCACGAAGTCCGCCAGGCCGCCGACCTTGGCAAACGGCGTGCATTCGGAGGCGACGAAAAGGATCTTGAGCTTGCCCGTGGCCGCGCTGGACCGCGACGGCTCGGCCCGCTGGACGAGGGCCGTCTGCGGCGGCGCGGGCGGGGCGTTCTTCACCGCGTCGTGGTACGCGTGGATTCTGTCGGCCCGGGCCTCCGTGGCGCGAACTCTCTCCCGTCTGGATTCACGCATGCTGATGTCCTTGTGTTGCTGTTGAAGGGATTCGCCGATGCGACATCGGTTACTTCTTCCTGCCCACCGGCAGAATGCACAACGGCGTTTCCCGCGCGGGCAGTCGCATGATCTTCCTCACGGCCCCGTCCGAAAAAGCGCCCACGTCCACGGCCCCCAAGCCGAGCGCCACGGCCTCCAGCGCGATGTTCTGCGCGGCATGGCCCACCTCCATGTCGGTATACCGGATGCCGCGGTCCCCGTACTTGACCGTGCTGCGCTCATACGCCGCCGCGATCACGACCATGGCGGGCGCATTCGTCATCCAGCCCTGGGCGAGCGACGCTTCGGCCAGCGCCGACCGCGGGTCGCCGTCCGAGGACTTCGAGAGCGCGTGCTTCCCGGGATGGTACTTGTAGATGCCGGCCGGCAGGTCCTGCACGTTCCCGGCGACGAGGTACAGCTCCAGCGGGTAGAGCGCGCCGGCCGAGGGCGCCGTCCGGTACCCGCCGAGGCTGGTGACGCCCTGCCCCGCCCACAGCAGCTGACCCGCCTGGGCAAGCGTCAGGGGCCCGTCCGCGTACTCGCGGAGCGACCTCCTCGTCTGGAGCGCCTTGTTGAGCTCGAACTTGTTAGCGTAGTCCGGTGCCGGAAGACTGATCATGGTCTGATCTCCGCCCTGTTGGACGACCTCCTTCTCTGCCCCGCAGGACGTTGCGCCCAGGCAAAGCGCAACGCCCGCCCATCTCAGGATACCGTGGAAACGGCCCGCCACGTCCACCTCCTCGACAGACACGGCGCATTGTAGGGCGCAGGCCCCGAACTTGCCAGCGTGATGTGACACCGCCCGGCCTGCACATCCTCGCCGTTGTAGGGCGCGAAACCCCAGCGGGGTTCGCGCCGGTCTCGCGGCGGGAAGCCCTGACGGGCCTTCCCGCCCTACAATCTCGCCGTTGCAGGGCGGGAGACCCAGCGCGCGCGATGGCGATCCGAACGGCTATCCCCTTTTCACTTGTAAGCACCGCCCCCCTGTCTTACCATCCCGCGCAATTGCCATCCCTGCGGCTGGACGGTCCGCAGGAGGCGGATCGCGCGGTTCATGCGTATGTCGTTGATCATAAGGTGCTTACGAGTCAGGACCTAGAAAGAATCAACGCTCGTCGCTGAAACCAGCCATCTAACGCATTATCTTCCAGACACTTATAGGTTCACAGTACAGAACCGCCAAACCGGTGTGACATGAGAGTGGTCATCATAGGCTCAGGAAATGCGGGCCAGAACCTCGCGGCCAAGCTCTGCGACGAGGGGCACGACATCGTGCTCATTGACAGCCGGGAGGAGCCGCTCGCCGAGGCCGAGAGCAAGCTGGATATCCTCACCATCCATGGCGAGGGTTCGAGCCCGCGCGTCCTGGCGAAGGCGGAGATCGGCAAGGCGGACCTGGTCGTGGCCGTCACGGACCG
Source organism: Verrucomicrobiota bacterium (assembly GCA_043803015.1). Classification (GTDB taxonomy): domain Bacteria; phylum Verrucomicrobiota; class Kiritimatiellia; order CAIQIC01; family JAGNIJ01; genus JAZDKK01. The sequence continues at coordinate 9,678 of JAZDKK010000049.1, read as the reverse complement.
CGACGAGGTCAACATCCTCGCCTGCATCATTGCCCATGCCGCCGGCGTCAAGCACAAGGTCGCCAGGGTTTCCAACCGCGACTACCTCGAGCCCACTGACCGAATGGACCTCCAGAAGCTGGGGGTCGACCTCGTGGTAAGCCAGAAAGAGGAGTGCGCCAACGAGCTGTTCAACATCCTGCGCATGCCTGGAACCCTGGAGGCGGTGGACCTGCTGGAAGGACAGATCCTCGCCGTGGGCGTGAAAGTCCACATGGACAGCCCCCTGATCCGCGGCCCCCTGAAAGCCTTCCCGAAGCCCGAGCTGCTGCAGGCCATCCGTTTCATCGCCGTGATCCGCGGCGTCGAGCTGATCGTTCCGCGCGGCGACACGCAGTTCCTGATCGGCGACGAGGTCTACCTCGTCGGCCGCCCGCAGGACGTGTCCAGCTTCCTCGACTGGGCCTGGCCGGAGCGCCACAGCTTTAAGAAGGTGGTCATCGCGGGCGGCGGCGACATGGGCCTCCACCTCGCACAGCTCCTCGAGCGGACGTCGATTCAGGTGGCGCTGGTCGAACCGGACAACGCCCGGGCCAATTACTGCTCCGGCGTGCTCACGCGGTCCCTGGTGATCAAGGGCAACCCGCTCGACAAGGAAACGCTCCAGAACGCCGGCATCGTCGAGGAAACCGCGTTCGTGGCCGCCGAGGGCACCGACGAGAACAACATCATCGGCTGCCTACTGGCGGCGGACCTGGGCGCCCGCTTCACCCTGGCCCAGGTCACGAAGCCGGAATACGTGCCCATCATCGACAACCTGAGCCTGCTGGACCGGGCCGTGAGCCCGCCGCTGTCGATGATCAACGCCATCCTCCATTTCGTGCGCGGCCACCACGTGAAGGCGGCCGCGCTCTTCCACAAACTGCCGGGCGAGCTGCTCGATGTCGTCGTGCCGCCCAAGGGCAAGTGGGCCGGCCAGGCGATCAAGGACCTCAAGCTGCCGGCCGGCGTCACCATCGCCGGCGTGCGCCGGAAGGACGACGTTTTCGTAGCTACGGGCGACCTGGTACTGGTAGAGGGCGACCGGCTGGTCGTGTTCTCTCCTCCGGACGCCGTGGCCAAACTGGAACAACTGTTCCGCAAGTAAGAGCGGGGCGCCGCCATGAACTTCCGTTCCGTGCTGAAAGTCATCTCCTTCCTGCTCATGGTCATCGGCGTGGGCATGGCCGCGAGCTGGGGCGTGTCCCTGTACTTCAAGGACCCGTCGGCGGCGCAGCACGGCCTCATGATCTCGACCATCACCACGCTCGTCACCGCCGTCGTGCTCCGCATACTTACGCGCGGCGCGGTGGACCTCACGTGGCGCGACGGCATCGGCATCGGCACCCTGGGATGGTTTGTCGCGGCACTCTTCGGCGCCCTCCCCTACGTGCTCTCCGGGGTCCTCCGCGATCCCGTGGCCGCCCTGTTCGAAACGGTGTCCGGGTTCACCACCACGGGCGCCTCGGTGATCACGGTGGTGGAACCTGTGGCGAAGGGCATCCTCTTCTGGCGCGCGCTGACCCATTTCTTCGGCGGCATGGGCATCCTGGTGCTGTGCGTCGCGATTCTTCCCTTCCTCGGTTTCGGCGGCATGCAGTTGTACCGGGCCGAGGTCTCCGGCCTGTCCCAGGACCGCCTGACCCCCCGGATCGCGACCACCGCCAAGCTCCTCTGGGGTGTCTACGTGCTCCTGACCATCCTGGAGACCGTGCTCCTGAAGCTGGGCGGGATGTCGTGGTTCGATGCCCTGTGTCATTCGTTTGCCAGCATCGCTACCGGCGGCTTCTCTACCCGCACCGTCAGCATCGCCGCGTACGACAGCCTTTACATCGAGGTGGTGATCACCGTTTTCATGCTGCTGGGCGCCACGAACTTCGCCCTGCACTACAGCGCCCTGCGCGGCAACGTCTCCGCCTACTGGAAGAACTCGGAGTTCCGGTTCTACCTCGGCCTCTGGGCGGCCGCGTGCGCGGTGGTGACGTTCAACACGTGGCATTCGATCTATCCCACGCTCAGCGCGGCGCTGAGGAACAGCGTGTTCTCGACCACCTCGCTCATGACCACCACGGGGTTCTCGACCGCCGACTTCGACCGCTGGCCGGCATTCTCCAAGACCGTGCTCCTGCTGCTCATGGTCGCCGGCGCGTGCGTGGGGTCCACCGGCGGCGGCATCAAGCAGATGCGCCTGCTCGTGGCCTTGAAGAAGATCCTCCGGCAGACCAAGCAGTTCATGCACCCCCAGGCCGTCCTGCAGGTCAAGATCGGCAAGGAGCCGGTCGGCGACGACACGGTCCTCCAGATCCTCGCCTTCTTCATCCTCTACGTGCTGGTGCTGGTCGTCGCGTCGGTCGTCATGACGCTCTTCACGCACGACATGGTGTCGGCCTTCAGCTCCGTGATCGCCACGACCGGCGGCGTGGGACCCGGCCTTGGGCTGGTGGGACCGCTGCAGAATTACGCGGCGATCCCGTCCGGCGGCAAGATCGTGCTCATCCTCTGCATGCTCCTCGGCCGGCTCGAGTTCTACACGATGCTGGCCTTGCTGTTTCCCAGTTTCTGGAAGAAGTAGCGGAGGGGGTTGGGAGACATCGATGAAGAGATCCTTTAGCGGCCTGAAAGCCTTTCTGCGAAACGTGTCGCCGGTGCGATTCGTCACGCTGGGATACCTCACCTACGCCGTTGCCGGATGGCTTGTGCTGTGCCTGCCGTTCGCTCATGCGCGTGCCACGGTTCCCTGCCTGGACAACCTCTTCACATCGGTTTCGGCGCTTTCGACCACCGGCCTGACCACTACCAGCGTGGCCAACGGGTACAGCCTCTTCGGGCAGATCGTGATTCTGTTGCTCATTCAGGTCGGCGGGATCGGGTACATGACCTTTGGCTCGTTCGTCATACTTTCGCGGACTGGTTCCATTCCGGAGCGACGCCGCGACGTTGCCCGAACCGTGTTCAGCATTCCCGCCGACATGCACATTGACCATCTTGTGCGTAGTGTGATCGTGTTTACGGTGATCATCGAGGCGCTGGGAGCGGTCGCTCTGTATTTCGCTTTCCTCAACGCTGGCGTTCACGCTCCCGTTTGGACCTCCGTGTTTCACAGCGTGTCGGCCTTCTGTACGGCCGGCTTTAGTTTGTATGACATCAGTTTCGAGGGCTATCGTACTGATTTCTGGATCAATACGGTCCTGGCGATTCTGAGTTATCTCGGCGCCATCGGGTTCATCGTGTGCCTGGATGTGTGGCGCCGCGTCACGACAAGGGCCAACCGAATCACCCTGACCAGCAAGATCATCCTCCTTTCCACCTTTTGGCTGACGGTCGTGGGCGTGCTTCTATTCTTCGTCTGCGAGCCCACGATAAGGGGTCTCGATGCGGAACACAGGCTGCTGGCCGCCCTATTCCAAGTGATGGCGGCACTAACCACGGTCGGGTTCAACACCATCCCGATCTCCCAGCTCTCGCAGGCGTCGCTATTCCTCTTGATTCTCTTGATGGTCATTGGGGCCTCTCCGTCCGGCACGGGTGGCGGTCTGAAGACGACCACATTCACCGCCATTCTTGGAGTCATGCGCAGCGCCATGAAGGGGATCGACCGAGTTTACTTCTGGGGCAAAGAGATTCCGCCGCCAAGAGTCTGGTTGGCCATGGCGAGCCTCGGCTTCTACTCTGCCACGCTCATTGGCGGATGCTATCTGCTGTCACTCACAGACACATTCAACTTCGAGTCGCTTCTGTTCGAAGCGGCCTCCGCGCTGGGCACCGTGGGACTGAGTACCGGGATCACGTCTCAACTCACCCATCTCGGCAAAGTCATCATCATCGCGCTCATGTTCGTAGGTCGCGTGGGCCCGCTGGCCTTCGGGCTCTCGCTGTTCTGTGGTCGCGGAGAGCCGGTTATGCGAGGGCAAGAGGACTTGGCCGTATGAGTGCCGAACAGCGGCCCCAACCCTCCGGTTGGGCAGTGCGCTAGGTGATAGGTGTAAGCGGTCAGGGAGCGGGCCCCTCAACCTAACACCTACCACCCATAACCTTCCGTCAGCGCCGGCACCGGCGATGCCCCGGCCGTTCGCCATGCCCCATCCGTTCGCAACCCGGAACCCACACCCTGATCGTCTCCACTTGGTAGTAGCCCGGCTGCCACACCCGCTCGTACCCGCACCGCGATTCCATGATGACCCACCGGGCCGGGACCCAGATTCGCTCTTCCCGGTACTCGTAGTGCCCCGGCTCCTCCACGATCACCTCGCGGACCACCGGCTGTTCCACGTACACCGGCCGTTGGATCACGACCGGCTCGTCGCAGTACGCGCGCTGGCCGAGGCCCCCGTTGGCGACCATGTACCCGCCCAGGAACCCCAGCACCGCGGACCATTCCTTATTGATCGCGCTCGCCTGCAGCGGCTGGCTCAGGACCAGTACCGCGACCACCATCATCACTATCGTCCAGCTCTTCATGTTCTCACCTCCCTCTCTCACCAGGTAAGACGACAGGGGCGGGGGTTTATTCAGGGGGGGTCGTACTCGTACTCGTTCTCGCTCTCGTCGTCGTTCTCGAAAGGACCCCGTCCGAGTACGAGGACGAGGACGACGAGGAGGACGATGGGGCTTACTTCGCCGTCAGCGTCACGATCAGCGTGCCGCCTTCGTGGGCGATGCCGCCCAGGATGACCGGCGTGCCGCGCTCCATGTTGACCGTGGTGTTCAGGACCACCTCGTCGCCGCGCAGCCACCGGATCCCGGCGCGCACGCGGCCGTCCTTGGAGCCGGCCGAAATGCTCAGCCGGTAGCCGTGGCCGAGGGAGATGGTTGTGTCGCCGGGCAGGTTGACGATGGCCGAGCCGCCGCCGTAGTAGCGGTAATACTCGAAGCCGAAGATACGGCGGAGCTTGTACTCCACCGCGTCCAGCCGCTGGTCCTGCGCGGCCGGCTCGTTCGAGGCGAGGATCATCGTTGCCTCGAGGCTCACGGGCCCGGCCCAGGCGGCCGCCGACCCGGCCAGCAGGCACGTCATCGCCAGCAGGCCGACCAAGATCGCCCGGTGTCTTCCAGTACCCGCCAAGAAGGTCTTTCGGTAATCTTCTCCCTCTCCCTTCCTTGTCCGCCGACCTGTCCTGCGAAGCCTTGGCGAAGGCAGAAGGGGAGAGGGTTGCCCGCCCGCAGCGCCACGCCCGCTCGCATCGCTCCGCGAAGCGGTGCGGGCGAGCGCAGCGTAGCGGGCGGGGGGTGAGGGTGCGAAGGAGCGATGGGCCAGCCTACCCCTCACCCTCGCCCTCTCCCCCAGGGGGAGAGGGAATCGGATAAACGGCATCGGCCTCATCGCGTTTGCTCTACGAACCAGCATGACCGCCTCCGCGCCCGTTCTGTTCAACGACCCATATCACTGTCAGGCCCGTGCCAGCATCCTCGTACACCATCGGCGTAGCCCCAGGCAAGCCGGTTTCCACCGTCTCCACCTCGGTCCGCGCCGGCCGCGCCACGGCGCTCACAGACGGTTTCTGTATCGCCAGGAAGACGCCGGCGCCGAGAGCAACGACCAGGACAATGACCGCCGCGGCCCGCACGGGAAACCCGAAGATCCAGCCCCATCCCACCGCCTGCTTCGGCTCGCCCTGCAGGCGGATCGCCCGCCGCACGTCGGCCCAAGCCGCCTCCGGGGTCTGGCCCTGCGGGACCGTGCGATCGCGCAGCTGGGACCCGAGCCGGGCCCATTCGTCCCGGACCGCCCTGCACCCCGGACAAGAATCCAGGTGCGCACGGAGTACGGCCTGGCGGCGGGGCGCCAGCTCGCCGTCCAGTTCCCGGCTGATCCACGCTCTGGCTTTCCGGCAGTTCATCGCAATTCCCCCAGTTTCTCCTGCATCTTCTGGCGCGCGTAATAAATCCGCGACATGACCGTCCCCTTCCGGCAGCCCATGACCTTCGCGATCTCTTCGTACGAGAGGCCGTCCACCTCGCGCAGCGTCAGGGCCAGCCGGTGCTCGGGCGACAGCTCGGCCAGCGCCTTTTCAAAGACCGCCCGTATCTCGGCGCGCTGCGTCTCGCGGTCGGGCCGCGACACCTCGCTCGGCGCGCGCTCCACTTGGGGATCCGGCACCGGCTCCAGCGTCTCCGGCAGGGCCTCCTCGCGCCGCCGCGCCCTGCTCCGCAGGAAGTCCATGCACGTGTTGGACGTGACCCGGTAGACCCAGGTGAAGAACCCCGCGTCTTCCTTGAAACTGCCCAGCTTGTTCCAGACCTTCACCCAGGTCTGCTGGGCCAGATCCTTCGCGTCGTCCTCGTTGTTCACCAGGCCGTACGCGACCCCGTACACGCGCTGATGGAACGTCTTCACCAGTTCTCCAAAAGCTTCCTCGTCGCCGGAGCGGGCCGCGCGGACGAGGCGGCGGATGTCCTCCGCCTCCCGGCCGCTCCCCACTGAGTTGGACGCTCCCTGCGAGGTGCTATTCACGGGAAACAGGGTAACGGCGGCGAAATACGGTGTCCATCCGGTTATGAAGCGGACCTCGTGCAGCCCGCGCGAGTGCGGATTTTCCAAACCTTGGAAAAAAGAGAGCCATTTTTTCCAATGCTTGGAAAAACCGGCGCCGATTCTTCCAACCCGCCTGCCTGCCAGCCCCACCGGCCCGCGGGGGGCAGGCTGGCCCCGCACGCGTGCGTGGGGCGGGCAGGTGTTTGGAAAAATCACTCGCCCGGCGGCCGGCCGGCGCTTAACTGCGCGACGATCGTGTCGCTCGTCGTCACAAACGCGAAGCCGAAAGCCAGGTTCAGGAGACTCGCGAGCTGCATTTCCTCGCTGATCGTTCCTGTTCCGTCCGCGGGGACAAACACCCTGTAGTCGCGGTAGTACGCGTCCCTCGCCGTGGACTCGCAGCACATGTTGGTCATGACGCCGGAGACCACGAGGTCCTCTATTTTCAGGCAGCGGAGCACGGTCTCGAGGTCCGTGTTGTAGAACGCCGAGTACCGATGTTTGAACACTACCTTGTCGCCCGGCGCCACAGCCAGCTCGGGATGGATCTCGCTTTCCCGGCTGCCTTCCAGGCACTTACCTTTCCACCACCATCCCATGATGCCGATGTCGAGGTCGCCGGGATGATGGACGTGCCGCGTGAATATCACAGGACGTCCCAGCCGCCGAAAGGCCGCTATCAGCCGCTTCAGGGTCGGGATAATGGCCGCCCCCCCGCACGTGAACGTGGGAGACGCGGCATCGAGGAAGAAGTGCTGCATGTCGATCACGAGCAGCGCGCTCGCCGCCGTGTTCAGCCGCATCTCGTGCTCGTTGTACGGACGGATCTTCTCCAGCCACGCAAGGGCCTTGGATCCGATGGTCTCGACGGTCACATAGGGTTTCACGATGCCTCCTTGAAGGAATCACTTGCCCGGCGGGCGCCGGGCGTCCCATCCGTAGTCCACGTACTCCCACTCCACGCGGTCACCGCGCAGCGTGATCATCGCAAAGCCCTCTTCCGTCCCCTGCCACGCGCCGCGCCACCATTGTCCGCTGATGGCGCCGCCGGTGACGAACGTGGCGTCGCGCCACCTCAGCATCTCGCTCACGTGCAGGTGCCCCTGGAGCCCGAGCAGGAGGTTGCGCCCCTCGAACAGGCGGAGCACGTCCTTGCTGTTGGTCAGGACCCGGTTGACCGGCGCGGCCGCCGTGGCGCCCTCGACCGCCTCGTAGAACGCGGTGAGGAACGGCATGTGGCTGACCACCACGGTCGGCACGGAGGCGGGAAAACCGGCCAGGTCTTCTTTCAGCCACTCCATCTGCTCCGGCCCGATGAGCCCATGGTACTCGAACTTGTCGTTCGTGATCTGGATGGAATCGAGGAGGATGAAGTGATAGCCCGCGGCGTCAAACGAACGATACGTCCGGTCCACGCCGAGCTTCTCGCGGAAGATCGCCCGCGGGTCGGCGCTGGGCGGGGTGCCGTCCTTGGGCCTGACCGCCACCAGGTCGTGGTTGCCGATCGCCGGATAGATCGGGGCCTCGATGGCCTTGTGCATGTCGAGATAGACCTGCCAGCGCGGCTCGACGGTCGCGGCCGAGGATTCAAAGCCTTCGGTGATGCAGTCCCCGCCCCCGATCACAAGGTCGGGCTTCTGCGCATTGATGGCCGCCGCGGCCCTGGCCAGCGCCTTCGGCGTGTCCCACTCGGTCCTGGCGTGCACGTCGGCGAAGAACGCGAGGCGGAGGGCGCCCGTGGCGGACCCCTTGGCGGCCCAGGCGGCCCGCCGCGGAAGACCCAGCATCCAGGCCGCGCCGCCGACCGCCAGCGTGCCGAGGAAGCGCCGACGCGAGTAGAATCCCGGCGTGCTCATCATGCTTTCTCCCGGCCACAGTACCGGCTCACCAGCGCCAGGACAACCCCGGCCAGCACGATGAAGACCCAGGCCTGCCGCTCGCTGAACCGCGTGATCAGGCTGCTGCTCACCGCGCTGACATAGCGCAGGTCCGGGTTCACGCCGCGCTCCAGCCACGTGTAGTACTCAGGCTTCAGGCGGAAGGCGGACGCTCGCAGGGTCCGACCGAAGTACTTCTCCATGATCTGGTTTTCGCGGTAGGCCACGGTCATGTGGTAGAAGTACGAAGCCGGGTTCGTCCTGTGTTTCCAGGCCACCGCGAGGTAGTGGTCGCGGCGAAAGAGATGGACGCGCGCCTCGTGGACAAACGGATCGCGCTGGGGGGCGTAGGTGGCAAGGAACCGCTCGTACGCTCCCATGCCGCGGTACTCTTCCAGGATGCGGGCCACCTCCTCGGCGCGGCGGGCGTCCTCGCGCACCAGCTCCTCCAGCGTGAGCCGCGAGAAAAACGTCCCCATCGCCGGGTCCACGTGCCGATACCCGTACTCGCTCATCACGTTGTCCTTCGACTGCAGGTACGCGAGCGCGGGGATCCGGCTGGTGTACCACCCGACGGTGGCCGGCGTGTTCGAGAGACAAAGGCCGAGCAACAGGAGCTCCGCCGCGGCCAGCGCGCACACCCATCGCACGGAGCGACGGCCCACGTGCATTGCGATGAAAGACGGGCGCAGCCCTCCCGCAATCGCAGCCTGGGCGAGCAGGCTTGCGTAGGCGTTGAGCCAGATGTCGCGGTAGTCGAAGATGCGGTCAGGGGTAAGCCACTGGATGATCTCGTCCGCGGTACCGACCAGGCTCCCCGCCAGCGCCGCCGCAAGGTAGACCGCGGGATTCCTGATGTCGTGGCCCAGGGCGCGGAAGAGCAATGCGCCCAGCACCCCGTACTCGATGAAATGCAGCGACTCCTCAGGATTGCCGCGCAGGGCGTAGGTGCGCCACGTGAAAAGCGCGCCCGCCGCGATCAGCCAGGCGTACTGGCTCCAGCGCGCCAGGCGCCGCCGGCAGAGGTACAGCGCCTCGCCGCCGACGCCCAGCACGATGGCGGCCAGCACCATATCGGTGAAGGCTTGCCGGCCCCAGTGCGCGTCCACGAAGCGCTGGATCTGCCGGGCGACGGGAATGGTGGCGAAGATCACGAGGGACCAGGCCGCGACGAGCAGCCAAGACACCCACGGCCTCTCGCGGGGCGGATGGTTTAACATCGCTTCGTCCTCGTCTTCGTCGTCGTACTCGAAACCAGACGGCGCGGACGGAAAGAACACTAGCCCGCTTATTGCATGAGCGTCAACGACG
>JAZDKK010000048.1:0-34860 GCA_043803015.1 Verrucomicrobiota bacterium | reverse complement strand
AGAGAGCGGGCATTTCGCGACGTGTTCCGGTACGGGAATTGCGGTTGCAATTCCCGCAACCGGAACCGCTTATTGCATGAGCGTCGTTGACGCTCATGCAATAAGCGGGCTAGCGCCCGCGGCTACGATGGCGCCGGCGGGTGCGGCTATGGGGTCAGCCGCAAGTCCTTGAGCCGGCGATAGAGGGTCGCGCGCGATATCCCCAGCGCTTCGGCAACCTTCTTGGTATCGCCGCCCAGACGTTCCATGGCCGCCTTGATCTGGGCGGTCTCCAGTTCGGCGATGCTCATGGCCGCCTCGCTCTTGCCAACGTCCGCGGCGCCGGCGGCCAGTCCGGGGAAATGCTGCGCGGCCAGCGGCTGGCCGCGCGCGAGCAAGAGCGCCCGTTCCAGCACGTTGCGGAGCTCGCGAATGTTGCCCGGCCACGAGTAACTCGTGAGCATTCCCATGACGTCCGGGGGCACCGCAACGTCGTGCGGGGCCAGCACGCGGAGCAGGTACTGGACCAGGCCGGGGATATCTTCGCGCGTCTCCCTCAGGGCGGGGACTTCGATGGGAAACACGTTGATCCGGAAGTAGAGGTCGCGCCGGAACTTGTCCTGCCGGCTCGCTTCCTCCAAGTCGTGGTTGGTGGCGCAGATGAGTCGGAACTCGCTCCTGCGCACCCTGACCTCGCCCACTCTGCGGAACTCCTTCTCCTCAATGACCTTCAGGAACGTCGCTTGCACGCCCAGGTCCATGTCCCCTATCTCGTCCAGGAAGAGGGTGGCACCGTCGGCCACCTCCAGCAGGCCCTGCTTCGCCTCCACGGCGGAGGTGAACGCCCCGCGGGCATGCCCAAACAGCTCGCTGGCCAGGAGGTCTCCCTTGAGGCTGGAGCAGTTCACTTCCACGAACGGCATGGCGCTGTGGGGGCTGTGCTCGTGTATCCACCGGGCCAGGACGCCCTTCCCCGTGCCGGTCTCCCCTCTCAGCACGACGGCGGAATCATTGCCGGCCGCCATGGTCGCGAGTTCGAGCGCCTTCTTGACGAGGGGGCTTTCCCCGAAAAACGGCTGGTGCTCCTTCTTCGCGAGCCGCCGCCGGATCGAGGTCCCCCGGCGCAGGGTCTCCAGCTCGAGGCCCTTCCGGAGGAAGACCTCGAGCTCGGCCATGTTGACCGGCTTCGCGAGAAACTGGTCCGCCCCGTGCTGCATGGCCCGCACGGCGAGCGGGATATCGCCGGATCCCGTGATCACGACAATCGCCGTGCTCGGATGGGCCTGGCGAAGTTCCTCCACCCAGTCCATACCGTTGCCGTCCGGCAGGTGCAGGTCGAGCAGGACGGCATCATAGTGCCCGGAGAAGACGGCTTCGCGGGCTTCGGCGAGCGTGGAGACGGCCCGGATCTCGTAGCCGGCTTTCGTCAGGTAGCGACAGAACCCGAACTGGGTCGTGGGCTCGTCGTCCACCAAAAGAATGTGGGGTTTCGCAGCCACCTTGTTCCGGACCTCTCTCCCCCCGCCTCTCATGCAGGCCGAGGCAGGCGCACCTCCACGGTAACCCCTGGCGGCGGGTCGTTGTTCTGCAACGTGATATCTCCGCCATGGTCCTTGACCACGCGCTGAACGATGCAGAGGCCGAGGCCGGTCCCTCCCCTCCGCGTGGTGAAGAAGGGCTCGAAGACCTTCTTTGTGTTTTCGGCCGCAATGCCCGTCCCCCCGTCCACCACGCGCACCCGGACGGTCTTCTCGTCCGGCTCAAGGATCTCGACGCGCACTTCGCTTCCGTCGGGGCTGTTCTGGGCCGCGTTGTCCACAAGGTTGATGATCGCCTGCTGCAGCCTCGCCCCGTCGGCCGTGATGTCCAGCCCTTCGGCGGACGGGGGGCTGGTCAACGTGATGGCGTGCGTCAGATCCGACTTCGACTCCTTCCACAGAGCCAGCGCGGCGCTGCAGATGTTCAGGAGCGACTCCGGATGCATGCGGCCCGGGTCCAGCGGCCTGCCCATGTCCAGGAGATCGGTCACCAGTCGTGCCATGCGGTCCACCTGGGCGCGGATGTGGTGGACATACTCCTGGTACACGGGGTCCTTCCCGATCTCCTCGCCCAGCGCCTCGACGACCGACGTGATGCCGTGCAGCGGGTTTCGAATCTCGTGGGCCACGCCCAGGACGAGCTGGCCGATGAGCTGGAGTCGCTCAGTCGCCCGCAATCGCTCTTCCATCTGCCGGTGTTCGCGCCGGACCTCCGCCTGCCGGAGTTCCCGCTCCACGGCGGGGCCCAGACGCGCCAAGTTGCCCTTCATGACGTAGTCGCTCGCGCCGGCCTTCATCGCCGCCACGGCGGTTTCCTCGCCGATGGCGCCCGATACGACGATGACGGGGATGTCCAGTCCCCTGTCCCTGACCAGCTCAATGGCGGCCAGGCCGTTGAAGCGTGGCAACGAGTAATCCGCAACGATGACGTCCCAGCCCCGAGCCTTGAGCGCGGCGCCCATCGCGTCGGCCGTCTCGACCCGCTCGAAGGCGGGTTCGTAGCCGCCCCGCCGGAGCTCCTGCACGGTCAGCAGGGCGTCGTTCTCGGAATCCTCGACGATCAGGACGCGCAACGTTTTGCCCATAGCACAAATCCTCCGTCCGTTCACCCCGGACGTTCCAACTCCGGGATATGGTTCACGCGGGCCGCCACGGCGTCAATAATGATCGGCAGATGCGTCTTCTTCATCGTGCCTTTCTCCTCGGGCGCGCGCGAGACCCCTCGCCTTTCAACCCTCAAGCCAGAGCGGCCACATGCGGCGCACCATGGCAATGAACTCGTCGAAGTTCACCGGCTTCTCGACATAACACTTCGCCCCGAGATCGCGACTCTCCATGTAGTCGCGGTCCTCGGCGGACGCGGTCAGCACAACGATGGGAATCCCCTTGGTCTCCGGATCTCGGCGCACGTAATCCAGCACCTGCAGACCGCTCACTTTGGGCAGTCCCAGGTCCAGCAGGATGAGCCGCGGAAGTCCGTGCAGGCGCTTGCGGTCCGGCCCCTGCTCAGACAGGTATTTCACGGCCTCGACACCGTCGCGCGCGATCACGATTGGGTTCTGGATTCCGTTCGCGCGCAGGGCGCGCTCCGTGAGGACCTGATCGTCCGGGTTGTCCTCCACAAGCAGAATCACGTCCGAGCGCCCACCGCCCGCGGACACATCCCTGCCTTTGTTCTCTGTCGTCATGCTGTGCCGTCCTCCGAATCCATGACGACTCCCTGGCTGAGGTCCCGGCCACACAAGCCCGCCGCCCGGACCGCAGCGATGTCCCCATCTCATCCCTCAGTTCGCACAACACCCCAAGGGGGGGTGTACCCGATGGCCCGATGCCTGTTGAGCCATAGGATATGCCCGGTGACTGATCGTCTCTTCCCCGGCGTGAAAGGGTTCGTAGCCGCCCCGCCGGAGCTCCTGCACGGCCAGCAGGGCGTCGTCCTCGGAATCCTCGACGATCAGAACTCGGAGAGGCGTTGTCACGCTGAATGATCCATGTCCGGGATGCCCAGCGAGCCCGGCAGCCACAGCGGCCAGAGCTGGCGGATTGTTTCGGTGAACTGAACGAAATCAACCTCTTTCCGGATGTAGCTGGTGGCTCCCAACCGCCGGCTCTCCAGGTAGTCTCGCTCTTCGTCGGAGGAAGTCAACACCACGACGGGTATCCACCGGGTGCGCTCCTCCGCTCTGAGGCGTTCCAGCACCTGCAGGCCGTCCACCTTCGGCAATTTCAGGTCGAGCAGCACCAGCATCGGCAGCAGGCGTCTTCCCCCGCCGAGCGGCGCGGGTCCGGACCCAAACAGGTAGTCCAGCGCCTCGGCGCCATCGTGCGCCACCACGATTTCGTTTCGGATGTGATTCCTGCGAAGCGCCTTCTCGGTCAGGACCCGGTCGTCGGGGTTGTCCTCGACAAGAAGGATCACGCCGGAGGATTGCAGATTCTTCTTCTCATCTTTCTGCATCTTCGTTCCCGTTCGGTGCTTCCGTTCAATCTGAAACCGTACACAAGAGCGTGATCCCTTCCCCCGCTTCCCTCTCCGCCCACACCCGCCCCTTGCCGCCGCCGCGCCGGACTTGTCCGCCGTAGTCTCTGACGAAGGCGGATACGGCGTGGCGGGTCCGCTCTTTCGACCGCCGCTTATCCGTCTTCGTTCCTCCGGAACTTCCGGCTCCGCCAAGGCTACGCCGGGACAAGTCGCCGGGACAAGTCAGCGGCGGCTACAGCGTGAAGTAGAACGTCGCTCCTTTCCCGACTTCGCCCTCCGCCCAGGTTCTTCCTCCATGGCGGTGGATAATCCGTTCGACCGTTGCCAGCCCGATGCCGGTGCCGGGGAACTCGGCTTCCGAATGCAGGCGCTGGAACGTTCCGAACAGCTTGCCCGCGTAGGCCGGGTCGAAGCCGACGCCGTCGTCGCGAACGAAGTAGATTTGAGATGTGAGATTTGAGATCGCAGATTGAAGGGGATGGTTCTTCACATCTGCAATCTGCAATCTGAAATCTGAGATGCTCAGGCACCCGAATTCGATTTTCGCCTGGCCCTTCTTACTGGTGAATTTCCATGCGTTCTCCAGGAGATTCTGCATCACAATCTCGAGCAGGTCGGCGTCGCCCTCGGCGGTGACGCCGTCGGCGATGACGAAGTCCACGTTCCGGCCGGGTTCCCGCTGCTTCAGCTCGTCGGCAATGGACCGGGCGACCCGGCTCAGGTCCACGGGTGCGCGGCGCATGGCCTGCTGGGTCAGGCGGGCGAGCGAAAGCAGGTCTTCGATCAGCCGGGACATCTTCTGGGCGGCGGCCCGCACCCGCCGGAGATTCTGCGCATGTTCTTCATCCAGCTTGCTGCTGCACGCCTCCAGCACGGCATGACTGAATCCGTCAATCGCGCGCAGCGGCGCCCGCAGGTCGTGGGAGACGGAATAGCTGAACGCATCCAGCTCCTTGTTCGCCGCCTCGAGCTGGGCCGTGCGGTCCTTCACCCGCTGTTCGAGTTCCTTGCTCAATTTCCGGAGTTCGTTCTCCGCCGTTTTCAGCTCGGTGATGTCATACATGACGCCCTGGAGGAAGAGCGGCTTGCCGGCCGCATCCCGCACCAGGGCGCCCTGGTCGCGAATCCAGACGATGCGGCCGTCCTTGGCGATCATCCGGTACTCGGCGGAGAATGGTTCGCCGGTCTGGTGGATCTTGACGACGTCGGCCGTGACGCGCTCCAGGTCATCCGGGTGCACCATTTTCCTCCACGCGTCCGGATCCGCCGAGTACTCGGCCCGAGTATAGCCCAGGATGCACTCGATCTGCGGGCTGATGTATAGCGTCGAACTGGCTTCATCCAACGCCGCCGTGTACGTGATGCTGGGGCCCTGTTCCACCAGCGCCCGGTATTTCGCCTCAGACTCCCGCAGCGCCGCCGTACGTTCGGCCACCATCTCCTCCAGATGTTCCCGATGGCGCTGCAGCTCCTCCGCCGCCCGCCGCTGATCATCAATGTCCGTATTCGTGCCGAACCACTTGACGATCCGACCTTCGCCGTCGCGGACCGCCACCGCGCGCGTCTTGAACCATCGGTAGATGCCATCCTTTCGGCGAATGCGAAACTCGACGTCGAAAGGCTTGTTGGACTCAACCGCCACGTTCCAGGCCGCAATCGTCCGCTCCCGGTCGTCCGGGTGCAGTTGATTCAACCAACCGAATCCCAGTTGCTCTGCCTCCGGAATGCCGGTGTACTCCACCCACTGCGGGCTGAGATAGTCGCAGGGCCCGTCCCCCCGGCATGTCCAGACCAGCTGCGGCAGCGACTCGGCCAACTGGCGGAACTTGGCCTCGCTCTCCCGCGGCTCCTCCTCCGCCCGTCGGGGCAGGTTGGAAGACGGACTTGCGGACTCGCCGTCAGCGTGTCCCCTTCTCATGACACCCCCCTACGTCGCGATGCTCTGGGCGAGCAGGATGGCTCCGGCTTCCCAAGTCCGGATCCCGGATATCGGATCGGTGAGGCTGGCGCCTCTCATGGCTTTCCCTGTTTTCCCGGGGTCTGCTTGCGTGAAAGCATCTCCAACAACGCCGCGCGTGCATCCTGTGGGCTCCGCGGCGGGGGCGCGGCAGGGGTCTTCTGCTCCGTGCCCACCTCCCCTGGCCGGAGGCCGGGCGGCGCGCCCTCCCCCCGCGGCGCCTCGTGCAGCGCCCGCCGGATGACCGCGATCAGTTCGTCATCATCGAAAGGCTTTTCAATGTACCCCGCGGCACCCAGTTGCTCGGCCCTGGCCCGGAACTCCGGCTTCCGGCTGGCGGTTATGAATACCAAGGGCGTACCGGCCATCCTCGGCAGGCTCCGAATCCGGTCCGCGACATCAAAGCCACTGCCGGCCGGTATGGAAATATCCAGAATCACCAGGTCGGGTGCTTGTTTGAGCACCAGGCTCACGCCGGCCATGGCATCGAAGGCGGTGATGACATCGTAGCCGTTCGCCGTGAGGCGCACGTTCAGCGCGCAAGCGATCTTCTGATCGTCTTCAACAATCAATATCTTCTTCATGCCCTTCCCCCCCTTCAAGATGCGGCGGCGAGATCGTGGTCGGGTTTGCGGACTATCGACGCGGCCCTTGTCTTCAACAGCCCGCGGACGGTCGCGATCAGCTTCTCCGTGGGACACGGTTTGATCAGCAAGGTCAGCGGCGAGAATTCCATGGCCTGCGTCATCAATTGACTGTCGGGGTACCCCGTGTAGAGCACAAGGGGCAGATCGCCCCATCTGTTTCGCAATTCCCGAATCAAGACCGGGCCGGGCATGCCCGGCAGGCAGAGGTCCACGATGGCCAGATCAACGGCTTGCCCCTGCACCATCTCCAGTGCCGCCACGCCGTCGCCGGCGACGCTGACCTCAAAACCGGCGTGTTCCAGAACGGCACGCGTGCTCTCCTGCAGGTTCTTCTCGTCGTCCACAAACAGGATATGGTAGCGCGGCGGTCGCACGCGTTTGGGCGCGGTGAAGAAGAAGGTGCTGCCGCGGCCCACCGTGCTCTCCGCCCACATGCGGCCACCGTGCAGGCGCACGATCTCGCGGGCGATGTAGAGGCCCAGCCCCACGCCCCCTACGATGGACGTGTCGGTCTCTCTCACCTGGTAAAGCTTGTCGAAAATCCGGTCCAGATGCTCCGGGGCGATGCCGCGCCCCGTGTCGCTCACCGAGAATTGGATCAGCTCCGGGTCGTGCGGGTCGGTGCAAACCCGCACGGTCACGACACCCCCCTCGGATGTGTACTTGAGCGCGTTGCTCAACAGGTTCATACATACTTGATTGATGCGCCGCTCGTCCAACGGCGCGTTCGACAGTGCGGGATCGATTTCGCGGCGAAGCTCAATGCCCTTGGCCTGCATGGCCGGCGTCATGGCGTCCACGACACTGGTCACCAGCGTCTCCACGGACGTGGCGACCGGGCGCACCTCCAGCTTGCCCGTCTCCAGCCGCGTGGCGTCCAGCATGTCGCTGACACAGAAGTGAAGCTGGTCACAGCTTTCGAGGACCAGCTGCAGGTACTTCTTCTGATCGTCCGTGAGCGGACCCGCGAGGCCGTCGAGGAGGATGGTGACAAACTCGCGCGCCGAGGTCAGGGGTGTTCTCAGCTCATGGGAGACGGTGTGGTACAAGTCCTGCAACTCAACGGCGCGACGGCTCAGGGCGTCATGAGCTAGTTCCAGCGCCTCCTCCGCCCCCTTGCGCGCGGTGATGTCCTCGACCACGCCGATGAAGTAGTCCGGCTCGCCCGACGGCTTGCGCGCCAGCGACACGGTCAGGTTCACCCACACGAGCGAGCGGTCTTTCCGGACGTACCGATTCTCCTCCGAAAAGGTCGCGATCTCGCCGGCCAACATCCGGCGAAGCCTCTCAGAATCGTTTCCGTGGTCCGCGGGGTACGTGATCTTCTCGAAACCGCTGGCCAGCATTTCAGCCTGCGAATACCCGACGATATCGCACATGCGCTGATTGACCCGCAGGAACCTGCCATCCAGCGCCGCATGCACGATGCCGACGGCCGCCTCCTCGAACGTGGCCCGGAACTGCTCCCCGCTCGCCCTCAACGCGGCCTCGGCCTCGCGCCTTCGGCGCCGCTGCTCCGCCTCGCGAAGCTCGCGCTCCACGGCGGGGCCCAGGCGCGCCAGATCTCCCTTCATGACGTAGTCGCTCGCGCCGGCCTTCATCGTGCCCACCGCCGTCTCCTCGCCGATCGCGCCGGACACAACGATCACCGGGATGTCCAGCCCCATGCCTTTGACCTTCTCGATGGCGGCGGGGCCGCTGAAATGGGGCAGCGAGTAGTCGGCGATGACAAGGTCCCAATCCTGCTGCCTCAGGGCCCTCTCCATGGCCTCGCTCGTCTCCACGCGCTGCCACCGGGCCGCATACCCGGCCCGCTGGAGTTCCTGCGCGATCAGGAGAGTGTCGTCCTCCGAGTCCTCGACGACCAGAACCTGCAGCGGCCTTGTCATGTGTCGCCCTCGATACCGAGCCCGCGCAGCCAGAGCGGCCACATCTGGCGCACCGTCTCCGTGAACTCGTTGAAGTCCACCGGCTTCCTGACGTAGCTGTCCGCCCCCAGCCGCCGGCTCTCCGCATAGTCGCGGTCCTCGTCGGACGACGTCAGCACGACGACGGGAATGCGCCGGGTTCGTTCGTCCGCGCGGAGTCTCTCCAATACCTGGAGACCGCCCATCTTGGGCAGTTTGAGATCGAGGAGCACCACAACGGGCAGTGGCCGCACGACGCTGCCAGCGGTCCCGAAAAGGTACGCGACGGCCTCGACGCCGTCCCGCGCCACCACGATCTGGTTCGATATCCCGTTCTTCCGGAAGGCACGTTCGGTGAGCACCTGCTCGTCGGGGTTGTCTTCGACCAGCAGGATGACCCCCTCCCCGGGCCCACGGCGCGCTGCACGCTCGTCGTTCATGCGATCCACCCGCTCATCTTATGGCACACAGCCTGATGCCGGTTCAACCGGAAACCTCCTCGTGTTCCGGCAAAGTGAAGTAGAACGTCGCGCCCTCGTCCACCGCGCCCTCGGCCCACACGCGCCCGCCGTGGCGGTGGATGATCCTCAGCACGGTGGCCAAGCCGATGCCGGAGCCGGAGAACTCCGCCTCCGTGTGCAGGCGCTGGAAGGCGCCGAAGAGCTTGTCCGCATAGGCCATGTCGAACCCCACGCCGTCATCCCGCACGAAGAACACGCGCTGCCCATCCTTCTCCGTCATACCGAATTCGATGCAGGCGGTGTCTTGCTTGCCCGTGAACTTCCAGGCGTTGTCCAGGAGGTTTTGCACCGCGATTCCCAGGAGCACGGCGTCGCCGTCCGCCATCATCCCGTCCTGGACCACCACCGACACCTCGCGCTTCGGATCGCGCCGCTGGAAGTCCTCCAAGACGACGCGGGCAACCCGGCTCAAGTCCACTTGCTCGCGCCGCATGAGACGGCGGCTCAGGCGGAAAAGGCCCAGAAGATCGTCAATCAACCGGGACATCCTCTGCGCCGCGGCCCGCACTCGCTTCAAGTTCCCCTCGGCCTCCTCACCCACTCTCCCGGCCGTCTGCTCCAGCACGGCCTGGCTGAAGCCGTCAATCGCACGCAGCGGCGCACGCAGGTCGTGCGAGACGGAATAGCTGAACGCTTCCAGTTCCTTGTTGGCCGTCTCGAGCGCCGCCGTGCGCTCTCCGACGTGGCGCTCCAGGTCTTCGTTCAGCTTGCGGATTTCCTCTTCCGCCCGCTTCTCGTCCTCCAGGATACCCAGCCGGTCCCGGTCGCTCTGCTCCAACAGTTTCCGTATTTCGTCCTCTGCGCGCTTGCGCTCGGTGATGTCCTGGCAGTAGCCCAGAGCGGCACCGGCCCCTATCGAACCGACGCTCAGTGAAACCCAAATGATTCGCCCGTCCCGCCGCTTCATGCGGAACTCGCCTTCGACGTGCCCGTCCCTCGCCAAGGTTTCCATGGCCTGCTGCACGACCGCGCGATCCTCCTGCGGGTGGAGATCGAGGGCGGTCATGCCCTTCAGCGTGGCGGCGTCATAGCCCAACAGAGCGGCCGCCGCGCGATTGCAGTCCGTGAAACGGCTTTGCCGATCACTCACGAACACCGCCACCGGCGCGTGCTCTATGTAGGAGCGGAATCTCCCCTCGCTTTCCCGCAGCGCCTCCTCCACCTGTTTGCGCTCGGTGATGTCCTGCACGAACCCCTCGATGCTCAACAGCGTGCCGTCTGCGGCGTATATGCCCGCAGCCCGCTCCCACACCCAGCGGGTCTCGCCGGACCTGGCGATGATGCGGTACACGTTGTGGCACGGCGTGCGCGCCTGCAGCGAGGCCTGGCATTTGTTCCAGAGCCAGTCGCGGTCGTCGGGGTGGACGAGGTCGCCGTAAGCGACAGCCCGGTTTTGCGCCAACTCGGACGCCTCGTAGCCGGTGACATCTTTGCAACCGTCGCTGACGAACTGCATGGTCCAGTTGGGATCGTTGGCACAGCGATAGACCATGCCCGGAAGGTTGCTGATGAGGGCCGTAAGAGCGCGCTCGCTCTCGCGCAGATCGGCATTGGCCTGAATCAATTCCCCGGAACTCAACTCGAGGGATCGCTCCATCAGGCCGCGATCCTTGTCGAATTCATGGTAGGCGTCGTTTACGGCCTGGATCAGAAGCAGCCATTCCGAAGGCATGGCATCGGCGCGGCCCAGATGCCGTTTCAACTGCCTTGTCAGCATGTTGTGCATCGGTTGTTGCATGGCTCATTCCTCCCTGAAGGTCGTGATCGTCATCGTCTGATTGTGCAGCTCGCATCGGGCCGTTGGCGCGAAGGGGCAAATCTCACCGTACGAATAGAAGCCGGTCAAAACAGTTGCGGAACCGAGCACCTCCGCCACGCCCTCAACTTCCTCTTCGACCCGCTGGTCCAGAACCATTTTGCGGCCGACACAACTGATCAGCACCGCCAGATCGGGCGCTTGAGAGCCTGTTTTCTCCTGGCTGGCTTTGGCGGCGCCGGCCGCCCCGTCAATCAGGCGATCGAAGTTGGCCTTCATGAATCGCGCATAGGAACCTTCCGGCACATCGCCGGCGAAGGTCATGCTCTGATCTTCCTCGTTGACCGCAAGGATGGTGCGGACCAAACCGGGTTCACCTTCCTTCGATCGCAACTCCAGGGGGAACAACAATCCCGTGGCGGGCAGCCCGGCGGCGTGCTCTCCCAAGTATTTCTTATACAGGGCCAACGCGGATTTGCCGTCCAATTCGTAAAGAACATTGCCCCGGGACTTGGTGATCAAGCGCTCGATCCCGAAAGGGTCCCATCCGGCAAGCGTTCCATACCCGATCTTGATCCGGTTTCCATAAAAGCCGATGGCGGCGATCATGCCCGGCTGCATATCCTCGTCCCACAAAACCAGGGTTTCACCAAAAGCCGCTCCGTCACCCGCCAGTCCGCCGGTGATGGAAACGTGGGACGGAAGAGCCTTGGTCAGTCCTTTGACCAGTTCGCTGCCGTTGACTTTCAGTCCGTCGGAAAGAACGAAAACATGGATCAAATCCTTGACCTCCAACGCTTGTGCCAGCTTTTGTCCGGCCTGAAAGCTGTCGGATACGTCGCGAGTATTGATTTTTGCGCCGACAACTACAGTATGTTCCAGGTGCACGGCGGTGGCCACCAGCGTCTGATCTCGCACCTCTTTCCCGCAAATCTCTCCCGCCGTGGAACAGCCGAGAAAATGAGCGTTTCGATAAGCCTGTCTTAACTCCCCAAGCCGGGCGCCGTTTTTCAGAAGGGAACGACTCCCGAACAGGAGCACCAACTGCGCTGATTCGGCCAATGGCCAGGGAGGAGCTATTGTCCATGCTTGCTTCTCATCGGACCAACTGGTTTGCTCGATTTTCATTATTGATCTCCTCCTAGCAAGAGCGCGTTTTCATTCCTCGCTTCCGGTCATCATATCACGTTCGATTTATCCCCGGCGTTTCCTAAGCACCCCAAAAGGGTGCCATTCCTCAGCCCGGCCCAACGGACCGGGACAAACCGCCAACCCCAACCAACCTTCTTCCCCGGGGCGTCGCCCCGGGCTTTGGACTTGCGCCCCTTCAGGGCGCCTGCACCCCAACGGGGTGCAGCTCCTCAGCCCGGCCCAGCGGGCCGGGAAAACCCGCTCAAAACCCAACCAACCTCTTCCCCCGGGGCTCCGCCCCGGGCTGTGGAGTTGCGCCCCTTCAGGGCGCTGCACCCCAACGGGGTGCTATTCCAAAGCCCGGCCCAGCGGGCCGGGTCAACCGCGCCATCACGCCAAAAACCCGCGCCCTGACGTGTCCCGGCGTAGCCTCCGGGCGAAACCGGAAGGGGTGCAACAATCTCAATCCCACACATACTTCTCATCAAACGCCACACCGTGCTTCGTGAGAAACTGCCGATACTCTTCCTGAAACGTCATCCGGCGATGATGCTCTTCCTGGTTCCGAATGTAGTTCACCACCGCCTCCGCGCCGGACTCACTCACCGAGAACGCCGCATATCCGCTCTGCCACGCAAACTTCATGAGATACGGGTCCTTGGTCTCCGGCCTCTGCGTCTTGATCCACGCAGACGTTTCCTTCTTCACCATGCCCACCACATCGGCCGCCGTCGCGGTGCGGGCATGCAGATAAAGAACATGCATATGATCGACGACCGATCCGACCTGAAGCGCGGGACATTCCAGGTTGCGCAGGATTCCGACGGTATACGCGTTCAATTGCTCGCGGAGTTCCGGATAGGCCAGCGAACGATCGCGGTTCTTTGTGCTGAACGTTGCGTGAATCAGGATGCGTGACAGCGATTGCGGCATGTTGGCGTCTTTTCCTTTCGCGTTTCCCCGGGGCTTCGCCCCGGGCTTTGGACTTGCGCCCTTTCAGGGTGCGTTTTGTTTTCTCTCCATTCTCACCCCGGGCGCTGCCCCGGGCTATGGACTTGCAGGCCTTCAGCCTGCGGCACCCTGAAGGGGTGCCATTCCATAGCCCGGCCCAACGGGCCGGGAAAACTTCGCGCCTTTGCGCTAAAATCCCTCCGACTTCCTCACCCGTCCCGGCGGGGCCGACCGCCCTCCAGATCTCACCCGCCGCCGTCCGAATCCGGCTTGGCGTACTTCGGCTTCTCACCCAACCGCGTCAGGAACTCATTCACCTCGCGCTTCAGTCCCGCGATCCGCTCCTCGCGGCCGAGCGTCGCCTCGTGCCACCGCTGCAACTCGTCCAACTGCTGCTTCATCTTCCCTTCCGCCCGCTTGCGCTCGGTGATGTCCTGGTTGACGCCATAGGTTTTTGCGGTGCGCCCCTGCCCGTCCTTGACAATGAAGAAACGCACCGCCATGTGACCGATCTCCCCATCGGCGTACAGGATCCGGTGTTCCATCTGGCGTTCGTAATTGGGATCGGTGGCTTCGATCGCCGCCTGGACCTCCTTGCCCACGATCGGCGCGTCCTCGGGATGACAGAACCTTCGCGCGTAGTCCGCCGAAGACATCTTGTACCCGCCCACCTTCTCGGCCGTAGTACGGAAGATCCGGTAGAAGTTGTCGTTGAACGTGAACGTGTCGCTGCCGACGTCGTACTCCCAGTGGCCGGCGCGGGCCATCTTCAACGCGTTGGAGAGCTGCGCCTCGCTCGCGCGCAACGCCTCCTCGGCACGCTTGCGCTCCCTGACATCGCGCGCGATCCCGAGCTCGCCGACCACCCGCCCGCCTTCCACGAGGGGGCTGCTCGTGAATTCGCCGACCAGATAACCCCCCACCTTCGACCGGATGCGCAGTTCGTAGGGCGGCGGATGTTCCCCGCGGAGGACGGCTTCAAACGACGCCACGGCCCCGGGCAAGTCATCGGGGTGGACGATCTCTGCGAAGGGCTTCCCCAGCCATTCCTCGCGGGACCAACCGGTGATCTTCTCGAAAACGGGGCTCAGGGAGGATATCGTGGCATCCGACGCGAGGGTGTAGATCACGTCCGGCGCCCGCTCGACGAGATTCCGCCACCGCTCCTCGCTCTCCCGCAGCTCCTCCTCCGCCCGCTTGCGCTCGGCTACGTCGTTGAACATGGCGAAAGAGCCGGCGTACCTCTTCTCCGCATCCTGAATGGGCGTCGCCGATACGATCGCCCACAACGGGGAGCCGTCCTTGCGCCGCAGCCGCCGCTCGTAGACCTCGCTGAGCGCCCGCAGCCGATTGGCCTCCTTTAGGACGTGGTCCGCCTGGTCCTCCTCGAAGACGAAAGACTGCGCGGGTTGGCCCAGTATCTCGGCCTGCGTGTATCCGAGCATGCTTGCCATCTTCTCGTTCACGAAGGTGGTTCGGCCATCCTCCGCCAGGATCCACGCGCCTTCGCTCGTGGTTTCAAGAATGCGGCGGTATCGCTCCTCGCTTGCCCGCAGCGCCTTCTCCGCCCGCTTGCGTTCAATCATCCCCGCCAGCACGGAGGAGTACACCGCCAGCAAGTCCTGCCGCGCGGGATCGCAGCTTCCGCGCGTGATGGCGGCGTCGTTTGAGAACACGGCGACGGACCCGCCGTCGGCCGCCACCAAAGGCGTCTTGACCACCCAGCTCTCCCCGATCACGGCGGTGGCGCGGCCGTCCCACTCGTACAGTTTCTTGTCGCCCACAAATGACCACGGCGGGCTCTCCGCCCGCTGTGGGCCGAAGACCTCGAACCAGAAGGTATGTTTACTGAAGAGATGGGCGCGTTCATCGGTGGTCTCGCCCCGCAGATTCGTCCCGAAGGTGCCGCGGACGCTGTCGCCCTCCTCGACGAAGATCGCACAGCGCTCCAGGCCGAGCTTCTCGCGCGCCAGTTCAACGCCGCGCCGGTACAGCTCGTCGAGGCTGCCGCAACGGATCAGCTCCTCGGCCGCTTCCACGATCCCCCTGAGCCGCGCGGAGATCTCCTCCTGGCGCTTTCCCGCCTCTCGGAGTTCGGTGACGTCGCGACTGACGCACTGGAATTCGAGCACGTTCCCACCGGGGTCGAAGAACGCGCGGCACGCGGTCTGCAGGACACGGCGGTTCCCGTCCCCGCGAACCACCTCGTGTTCATAGGCAGCCTGCGGGTTGGCGGGACTGAGCGAAGCGTGCAGGTCCTCGACGCGCTGCGCCTCTTTCTCGGAGACCCAGGGGCTGAAACGGTGGCCCAACAGTCGTTGACGATCCGTCGCGAAGAACCGGCAGAAGGCGCTGTTCACGAACGTGAGGGAGCCGTCCGGCCGGATCCGGCATATCAGCTCCGCCTGACTCTCCACCACGGCCTCGTACCGCACCTCGCTCACGCGCAGGGCGCGCTCCGACTTCTCGAGTGCGTTCAGCATGATGCTGACTTCTGCGGCGAGATCGCTGACTTCGTCCGTGCCCCTCAGCGGCGAAGGCGCAGGCAGATCCCGGAGCGAGCGGATGCGGGCGACCCATCGCCCCAGCCGCCCCATGGGGGCCACGACCTCCCGCCGGAGAAGGACCAGGATCGCGAGCGCAAAGACAAGGCCGGCAACCAACAGCAGAAGGAGAAACTGGCGCGTCGCCAGCAGGCCCCGAGCGTACGCCGTCCTCGGCATTTCCGCGCGGATGATGAGAGCAGGCCGGCCGTATATGTCTTCGAGAAGAACGTAGCCCTGCATGATATCTCGGCTCTTCTGGAGCATGCCGATGTCGCCCTGCCCGGCCAGCGAGGCCTTTGCCTCCTCGAAATCCGGTGAGGGCATGGGCTCGTCGGCACGGACCGCCCTGAGCGAAAGCATGACGGTATCCGCCAGCTCCTGGATCTCCTCGCGGTCCAGGAAACGTCCCGTCACCAGCGCCCCGCGGACGGGACCCTCGCCGGTGCTTCGGACGATCGGCCTCGAGGATACGAGCGCGGGTGCTTCGGGAAGAAGGATCAGCCCTGAGACATGGCTCTTCGGATCACGAAGGGCGACGAGGCGCGAGGATGCCCCCAAATGCCGTTCGAGGCCCTGCGGGAGACGCGCCTCCAACCCCTTGTCCGCGGTGCGAGTCATCGCCAGCACCACTTCGCCCGCGCGGTTGATGAAAACCATGAAGTCCAGACGGAGACCCTCGAAGGTGGCGTCCGTCATGTTCGAGAGCTCGTAGGCCTTGTTCCGGTTCTTGATGAACTCGTAGGTGTCGTCCCACCACGCCCAGTCGCGGTTCGCGCGATCCAGCGTTTCGATCTCGCGGGCCAGGGCATGAGAACACCGGACCATGCTCTCGCGGATGTGGTCCCGTTCATGCTCGGCGAAGGACTGCATCACCACAAAGCGCGCCAAGACGTGCAGAACGGCGATCAGGATGGCGGTCGTGATGAACACGACCAGCAGTGTTCTGTCACGGAGTCTCATGGCCGAACCCTCCTAGCAGCGGCCCTCCAATCGAGGAGGTGTCCTGCGGCAGCGGCGGACCGTCCCGGCAAGAATGCAAAGCCCGAAACCACAAGAAACGGCTGACCGTGTCCACGGCAGCTTGCGGCTCCTCCTCATACGGTGCGCCCCCTCACGCACGCGCTTCCGCCTAGTACTCTACACCGGCGGAGAGCCCGTTGGGAAGGGCAGCGCAAACGTTTCGTCGCCACGGGCTATCCTCCTTCGTCAGACTACGGCGGACAAGTGCGGCTTCGCTTCCGCCGCTTCGCGTCGGAACTTCCGGCTCCGCCAAGGCTACGCCGGGACAAGTCGCCGAGACAAGACGCCCGCGGCTGCGGGGGTTGCGCGCGTCGTTCGTAGCCGCGCGCGCCTGCCCAGTACGTCGAACATCGGCTGGGGTTCGTGACCCCGATTCGGCGAGACACCGTTGAGCGTGAGAAAGCGTGCGAGAAGGTCCGTCTGGAATGGAGGGACGCCGTCCCCGGCGTCCGAGCCCGCTGGGCACTGACGCCCGTCACTTCATCTGCAGCGCGGGATCGCCGAGGAGGTTATAGATGTACAACATGTAATGCCCTTCGTGCGTCGGGCCGTAGTCGTAGAGCGACTGAAGGATCGCATCGCCGAGGACCTTGTTCCCGTCGACGAACCGCGCCCGGTAGAGCCCTTGGCCCATGACCTCCGCAAGGTAATTCATGGACAGCCCCGTGGGGCTCCACACGCCGGCGGCGCCGCCGCCATTCCGAAGCACGAGCGCTTCGCTCAGGCAATCGTAGCCCGGCACTGCGTACCGGCCCGCAAGACACGTCAGCAGAACGGCTACCGGCTGCTTCTCCCCGTTCACCAGGCTCGGCACGTTGCTGGTGGAGAACAGGTTTTCATCCGCCAAGCGGTCCATGAGCCCGTGCCCCACGTAGTTGAAGAACAGAAGGCCCGCGTTCCAGCCGTTCAGGATCGCCGTGCGCGCGGCCGGCACACTGTACGTCGGCAGGTAGACCCGGTTCACCACGTAGCCGCCCGGCACGAAGGCTGCGATCCGGTCGCTGGTGTTCGTGAAGTCCCCGGCGTCATCGGGGTTGTCCGCCACGAACATCGTCTGCTTTGACCAGTCGCCCGGCACCGTTGCGGCTCCCTCGTAGGCCGTGATCTTGCCGACCAGGTCGCTCAGCTCCCGGGCCGTCAGCACCGGCAGGCGACCCACGGCGATCTCCGGCACACCGTCGTTGTCGTCGACATCCCCGAACCAGGTGTCCGACTCGAACAGCCCGTCCGGCGTGTCCACCATCTTCGTCGGCACCAGGTTGTCGCCGAATCCCAGGTGGTCCTTGAAATCGAACGTGCCGTTCCCCGCCAGCACCACGTATTCCGGCGGCGCGCTCCAGAACCGGTAGGCATGCTTCAGGAAGCCCCGGATGGCGTGGGGGCTTGCGATCCCGTAGTTGAAGGCGTCGTAGATTGTCTCCAAGTCCACCACCTTCGATTCCAGCCCCTGCCCCGCGCGATAGTCCGCCAGCGCCTGGGCAGTGCCCGCCAGGCCCTCCGCGGTGATCACCAGGTACCGTGCCCGGTTGCCGGGCAGGGTCAGACAGGTCGGTGCTGCCGGCTCCATCCGCTCCGGCGCGCGGACGCCCCCGCCCGTGAAGACGAAATACTCCGCCGTGCGAGAGGCTGGAACGAAGCTCACGCGGAAGCTTCCGTTCCTGGAATCGATGGTGGTGTTCTTCAAGACCGCCGGCTGGCGCGGATTCGTGACGTCCACCACGGAGATCTGGTTGTTCGTGAAGCCACCGACGGTGACGACTTTGTTTCCGTCTCCCCGCACCAGCAGGCGCCCGTCCACCGCCCGGCAGTACCGCGAGTATGTCAGATCCAAGGAATCGACGTACACGACGCTGTACGGCGCCCCTGAGTCCGGCATGTCCTGCACCTCCACCGTGTTGTCTCCCTCGCGCAGGATCCCCTGGTTGAACGCCGCGTCGATCCTGCATTCGTCAAACCCCGTCCACCGTCCTTCTCCCACCTGGACCCCGTTCACCCGCACCACCGCATGGTGTTCCGGGCTGACCCCCGTGATGCTCCCGCCCTTCAACTGCACCGCGACCCTGGCGGTCCCGCTCGTCGCTACGCCGTCCAGGCGTGCCGTGAGGTTCGTCCGGTCGAAGCCCGGGACGGGCCCCACAAGATAGCACCAGAGCCAGACGTCGGCCTCCGGATCCTGGAATACCGCCGTCGCCGCAACCCGGTCTTCCTCGAAGTGGATGCTGTCCATGAACGTTCCCTCGCGCGTCGCCGACCTCGGCGACCGCCCGCTCACGGTCTTCAGCGTTCCGCCCCTCCCCCAGCTGAGCCAGTACACGTTCTCCTTCGTGTAGATGCTGTCCAGCGCCTCGCCGTACCAGTAGAGCCCCGCCCCGTTGGCCGCTGCGATGTAGTTGGCGTACCGGCCCTGGTTCATCATCAGGAAGTAGTACTTGGAGATCATCCACTGCACGACCGCCGCCGGCAGGTTCAGGACGGCGGCCAGGTCCGCCGCGCTCGCGTAGTAGAGTCCTTCCTCGCTGGTATAGGCCTTCACCTGGTTCCCCTGCACGAGGGCCTGCTGGGTACGGGCCTGCGTCTTTGCCGCCAGCCGCGCGCGCAGCCGCGTCCCCACGCCCAAGGGCCGCGCGGTGCGCGCGTACTCCAGGGCCTTCCCGTTGGCGAGGTCCGCCGGCGCTGTCTGGTGTCGGGCCAGGACGGCCTTCTTCGCCGAGCCCTCGGCGGCGGCCGTCACGAACACCTCGAACGGCCCGTACACGTTGCGGGTTCCTCTGGCCTCCACGTCCTCCAGCTTGTACAGATACTTCCTCCCGGGCACAGCACCCGTGTCCACCAGCCCGTACGTCCCGCCCTGGGGCGCCACCAGCAGGCCGACCAACAGGCGCTCGTTGACCGCCTGCCAGGGTCCCGTCTTCTCGTCCAGCCGGAAGAGGTTGAAGCCTATGGTTCCCGCCTCGCCTTGAGTCTCCCATTGGACGGAGACTGCGTCGTCGACGAGCTCTGCACGGAATGAAGTGACCGACATCTGGAGGGAATGGCCGGGATCGGCAGAGTGCCCCGCTTCCACGGTCCCCAACGTGAGCACAAAACCCACCACCGCGCGGCTAAACTTGAAGCGTGTACGTCTCTGCTTCAGAATACTGGAAACCCGCCTTTCCATACCATACTCCATAAAGCGCCTGTGTCCACCGGGCCGGATCCGGCGAGGCCACAAACCCCTCTGAATCTGAACCGACTACGTACCCAGCAAGCGCGCTCCCGTATGGGCGGCTTCTCGGGGAGACGACCTGACGACCGCCCTCCCGAGCCCGCCGTTGCGGCCCTGCCGCCTCGGCGCCATTCGTCCCGCCGCAAAAAAGCACCTGCAAAAAAGCACCTTGCAGGGCGAGGCGGAATGAAATAGTGTGGGTGAGGGAGAAAACACGGCCCATGCTGGGCGCGTGTTGTGCAACGAAGCAGGAACGGTATCGTGCCAAGCAAGCCAAGCCGCGCCATCCCCATACTTGTCGCCCTGCTCTTCTTCGGTGCCGGCTCGGCATGGCCGCAGGCCCCCGCGCCCGCCGAGAGCCAGACGACTCCCCTTGCCCCCATGCCCTCCGGGCTCACCGTGAGGCAGGCCGACATCATCGGCCAGGTCTTCATCGCCAGCGAGGCGGAGCAGGAACAGGAGAAGCCCGCCCCCAACGTCAGGATCAGGGTCTTGCCGCTCGACGACGACCAGGTCCTCCGCGAGGCCTACACCGACAAGGAAGGCTTCTACACGCTTCAGAAACTGGACGTCGGCCGGTACCGGCTCTACGTCGGCAGCTTGAAGCTGATCCTCACCGTGGAACCGGGGGAGCAGGCGGCGACCGAGCGGCCCAAGGTCGTGATCGTGATCATCCCCAAGCAGATGGCGAAAACGCCGTAGCGAATCCTCAGAAACGACCTCTCAGACCGAACTGCACGGAAGGACCGGTGAAGTCCAGCTGCGTGTCCGTGACCTCCCACGGCGGCCTGACCGTGACATCGAAGGGCTCGATGTAGAAGTAGTCCACGCAGAAGACGAAGAGGATGTCGTACCACACCGCCAGCTCCATCCCACCCAGGATGCCCCACGAATCGGAGAACTCGATCTCCGCATCGCCGGACCACTGCGGCGTGTCGAAGTAGGCCAGGCCCAGGTGCGGGCCGATCGAGATGTTCTTGCGGAACTTGTACTGAAGCGATCCGTCCACGCTGGCCATCAGCGAGCGGAAGCGCTCGGTAACCAAGATGCCGCCGCCGACCGTCACATCGGCGTAGGCCTTGCCGACCTCGGCGCCGACACCCAGGCGCACGTTGGGAAAGGTGGCGAGCCCCCCGGCTTCCTCGAGCACGGTCAGCGTGCCATGGCCCGGCGCGGGCTCAAGCGGGCTGGGCCCCAAGGCCCTGAATTCACCGCTGTCGCGGGCGACAATGAGCGTGCCCGGACGCGCCTCCAGGAGGAAATCGAATTCCGCGGCGGGGCTCATCGACGTCAGGGCCGCACAGAGCAAGAGGACCGACACCAGGAAGACCACCGTACCCGCAGGCTGCAGATGCTTTGTCATGAGGCTCCTTTTCCGACGACCGCCGGTTGGCTTGACGAACCTATAGCATGGAGGCATAAAGGTTGTTAAGGGAAAAGATTCGGCTTTCCTTCCGGGGAGCGATGGAGACAATAACCTGGGTAGCCCGTTGGGGATAAACGCGGACGCCGATGTGTGGTAATATAAGGTGTTGTGCAACGAAGCGCCGGGGGTGAGGCGCACAGCGGAGAGCAACGAATGATGCGCACGTGGTTTTTCGTCCTGGTGCTGGCCGGCGTCATGCTCTGGGCGCCTGCCCCCGCCTTGTCGGTCGCCACCGTCCAAGCGGGCGCCTTCTCGAGGGTGATCACCGCCGAGATCCAGGGCCTGGTGTTCTACTCCGACGGGGAAACGCCGGCCGCCGACCTGCCCGTCCGCATCTGGGACATCGAGAAGCGGGAGTTCATCTACGAGACCCGCACCGATGAGAACGGGTTCTACAAACTTCCGAAGCTGGAGCCCGGCAGGTACTACGTCACGTTCGACTGGATGAAGCTGGAACTGCTGGTGGTCGAGGAAAAGGAAACGGCCCTGACCCAGCAGCCGCACGACGTCATCGTCGTCATACCGCGCGGGGTGGGATTCGTGTCGCTCACTCAGCTCAGCACGTTCCTGCTGGCCTCGACGATGAGCCAGTACAGCTTCGAGGAGCGGCCGCGGATTGTGAGCCCCTGAGGCTGCCCGCACCTCCGGGCGCAGCGCTGCGCCCGGTGTTTTCTTTGTACTTGCCAAGGGAAGTGGTGTAGTGTGCTTCTGTTTGTTGCATTCGGTGGTGCTATGCGGAAAATGCTGATAACCTTTGCGCTCCTCGCCGTTGCCGCGGGCTGCAGTCGGATGGACTTCCCCACCACGTTCGGGCTCCCCCCGGGAGGGCGCCACGGCCCCGCCGGCAAGGGCGGCGGAAGCACTACAGCGGCTGATGCGCGCTCCGAGCAACTGGCCGAGGTGCTCAGCAAATGGAATCAGCAACTCGGTCCCATCGGCGCCGACCAGGAGTACCAGGTCGGCCCCGGTGACGAACTCGACGTCGGTATCTTCGCGCTCGAGAAGCCCGAGGAAACGACACACCTGAAACGGACCGTGACCAAGGACGGCGTACTCCCCCTCCCCTGGGTGGGCGATCTTCCGGCGGCGGGCGTCACCGTCAGGCAACTGGAGAACAGGGTCCGCGCCGCCTACTCGGGCCGTTTCATCAAGAACCCCCAAGTCACCGTGGAGGTGGCAGAGCACCGGAGCGCGGCTATTGTCGTCACGGGCGCCGTGAAGAACCCGGGCATCTACTACCTGACCTCCTCCAAGTCGACGGTGCTCGAGATGCTCCTGAAGGCGGGAGGGCTCGCAAGAGAAGCTGCGGACGAGGTGCTGGTCATCCGCCCGCCCAAGGAGGGTCTGCCGGAGAGCGCGAGGACGAATGCGGCGGCGATGGCTGCCGGCGACGCCGTGGAGTCCACGCTCATTGGCCAAGGCGGGAGCACGATCTCCATCGATCTGCGACGGCTGATCGATGGGTCGGACCTGGGCGTCAACGCGGTGCTGGGCGCGGGGGACGTGGTGGCCGTTCGGTCGCTTGCCCAACGTTTCATCTACATCCTGGGATACGTGGCGCGGCCGGGGGCCTACGAAATGGCCACGCCCCAGCTCGACCCCGTCAGGGCTGTCGCTCTGGCTGGGGGCCTGACGCCGATCTCCCGACCGGACAACTGTTTTATCTTGCGCGAGACCCAGCAGGGCCAGAGCGTGATCCCCGTAAACCTGGTGAAGATGGCCCACGGCGTGCGCGCGCCGACGTACTTGGAGGGCGGGGACACGCTGGTCATCGGCACCAGCCTGATGGGCCGGCTTTCGGAGTTTGTCCGGCCCTCGGCGGCCTTTGGGGTGAACGCCTCGTACTCCCCGCTGCCGTGATCCGCGGAAATGGGGTTGAACGGCGTTGGAGTTTGGGGTAGGCTTTACCGGAAACAGCACCTGCCACGGCGGGCCAATAGATGTTCTGACCCGCGAGGGGGAAGATGACTGAGCAGGAGAAATCGCCCGGGTATGGAGAATACCCTGGGACGGTAGAGAGTTTTTACCGCGATGCTTGGGCCGATCCAAGGTTCAAGCGTTATCTGAGCATCCTTCGGCGGCACCTGTGGGTTGCTCTCGCGACGTTCCTGGTCGTTCTGACCCTCGGCGTCCTGCGCGCCTACCGGGCCGTGCCCGTCTATGAGGGGGCGGCCAAGATCCTGGTCGAGCGCGAGGCCCCCCGCATCACGAAGTTCGAAGACGTGGTGCAATCCGGCTCGGGGTGGTGGGGCCCTGAGTACTACAAGACCCAGGAGGGTCTGATCCTGAGCCGCGTCGTGCTCGACGTGGCGCTGGAAGACCCCGCCATCAAGGAGATGTTCGAGGACAGGCCGGTGGGGACCGACAAGCCTTCGTTCTCCAGCTCCGCGCGATTCACCGTATCCGGCCTGCTGGGCATGCCTCCTCCGACACCGCCCGAGCCGTGGGAGCGCCTTCGCAGTTGCATCATCGCGCAGCATCTCAACGAAACGCACTTCATCCTCGTGAAGGCCGCGAGCACGGACCGCACCCGGGCGGCCATGATGGCGAACGCCGTGGCGCGGGCCTTCGTTCGCTACCATCTTCTACGCAAGCTGGTGGTGACCCGCGACGTCTTCTCCTTCCTGCAGGACCGGAAACGAAAAGAGGAGACAGCCCTGGCCGAGTCCGAGCGCAAGTTGCAGGATTTCCGTGAGGCGACGCAGATTTCGTCCCTGGATGCCAGCGACCAGGAGCATCCGGTCCTCAAGCGCTTGGCCCTGTTGAACTCGCAGCTCACGGAGCGTCAGATGCAGCGGATCGACTTGGAAACCCAGGCGCGTGTCGTGCGGGAAGCCTTGCAGAGCGGGGTCCGGAGCCTGTCCTCCGCGAATACCCAGCTGTTCTCCATCCCCGCGGTCGGCGAAGACCCGACCATTTCGGAGATTCGTGGCGCGCTGGTTGCCGCGGAGCGGGACAAGGCGGAGATGGCCAACGTGTACGGACCCGAGCATCCGCGCATGCAGGCGGCCGCCTCCAAGATCCAGCTCTTGAACGTGCAGCTCACGAAATCCTTGAGCAACACCGTGGGCTCGATCATGACCAGGCTCAACATGGTGGAGCAGCAGGAACAGGAGTTCACGCGTCAGTACAACGAGCAGAACGGCCTGGCCCTCGACCTGGCCAAACAGTCGCTGACCTTCCAGCATCTGGCCAACGAGGTCGAGCGGCACCGGAGGCTGTACCAGGTCCTCGCCGAGCGCATGGGCGAGATCGAGCTCTCCGCAGATTACGGCAAGACCAACGTGGAGGTGGTGGAGGAAGCCGGCGTGCCGGAGTCTGCCGTGAGACCCAACAAGGCCCGCATGGCGTTCATCTCGCTCTTCTGGGCCCTGATCGCGGGGATCAGCCTGGCGCTCCTGCTGGAACGCCTCGATGACACGGTCCGGACCCCTGACGACCTCGAGATGCGGGTGGGTATTCCTGTGCTGGGGTTCGTGCCGCAAATCAGCGTGAAGAAGCAGGTGGAAAGCAAGACCTCGTACCGGGCGCTGATCAGCGTGCTCGAGCCGCACTCGTCGGCGATCGAAGCCTACCGCAACATCCGCACGAACCTCTTCTTCTCCTCGCCGTCGAAGCAGTACAAGGTGCTCCTGGTGGCCTCGGGCGGGCCGGGAGACGGGAAAACCACCACCGCGTGCAACATCGCGCTGATCCTGGCCCAGAGCGGCAAGCGGGTCCTGCTCATGGATGCGGACCTCCGCCGCCCGCGCATCCACAAGGTGTTCAACCTGGACCAAGAGCCCGGCCTCAGCAGCGTTCTCGTCGGCGAATGCGCCCTGGACCAGGCCGTGCAGAAGACCGTTCACGACATCGAGATCATCGAGAACCTCGATATCCTTTCAGCGGGGCAGACCCCACCCAGGCCCACGGAGCTCCTGGAGTCCGACGCCATGCGGAAGCTCATCGCCGACGTGCGCGAGAAGTACGACTGGGTGATCCTGGATACGCCTCCGGTGCTCTTCGTCTCGGACACCAGCATCCTCAGCACGATCACCGACGGCGTGATCCTGGTCGTCAAGTCGGCCAAGCGAACCTGGGCGCACGCCACGCGGGCTCGGAAGCAAATCGAGAAAGTCAACGGCCGGATCATCGGCGGGATCCTGAACAACGTCCGCGTCACTTCCCTCGGGCACTACTACTCCGACTATTTCTACCACGGCTATGCTCATCACCGCAGCGATTACTACAGCGCGTATTACTCCGGCAGGAAAGAAGATGAGCAGAAGCAACCTCAGAAACGCGTTGAGGTGTGAACCGCGTGTATAAAGGCGAACGGGCGCAGCACCTCCTGCGGGTCTGGGCGCGATGGATCGTGGTAGTCGCTGTGGTTCTCTCGCCCTGGCTTTTCGGCAGCGCTGAACCGTGGGCCTACCTGCTGATCTGCCCGCTCATCAACCTCGGCACCGCCCTGTGGCTGCTGTCCTTCACGGGAGCCCTCGGCCCGCGGCCCGCGCTGGGCCCGGCGGCGCCGGCCGCCGCCGCGCTGGTCGGCCTGCTCCTGCTGCAAATGGTTCCCCTGCCCCGCCCCCTCGTGGCCGCCGCGAGCCCGCGGGCGGCGACAGCCCAGCTTGAGCGGAACCGCGTGTTCGATGCCGTCGCCGCACAACCCGCTGCGAGGGACACCGTGCCCGGGCGCCGGGCGCTCTCCCTCTCCGCCTCTCCGGCCGCCACGCGCCACGCCCTGTACATCTTGATCGCCTGCGTCGGCGTGTTCGCCGTGCTGAGCTCCATTCGCAGGAAGAAGCAGTTGCGGGCCCTGACCCGCCTCGTGGTGATATCCAGTTTCCTATTGGCGGTGTTCGCCATCGTCCAGAGGCTGTCCGGCACGGGGGCCATCTACTGGTGCCGCGACCCACACCTGCGCCTCGCAGGCAGGTTCTTCGGCCCCTTCACGAACCGCAACCACTACGCCGCGTACATGAACATGGCCTTTGGGCTGGCGCTGGCGGCTCTCCTGAGCCGTCGTCGGTCTACCTCCCTTCCGGGGAGCGCCGAGATGGGGAGCTCGAAGGATACGGGGAACCCGTCGCCCGACCTCGGCAAGGCGATGCTGTGGGGGTTTGCCGCCGCCCTGATGGCCGGTTCCGTGTGCCTTTCGCTTTCGCGAGGCGGCTTGGCCAGCCTGGCACTGGCCCTCGGCCTCGTGGGTGCCCTTCCCGCCACGAGGCGTGTCCTACCGAAGCGCGGCCACGTCATCGGCGTGGTAACGCTGCTGGCCCTGGCCATTGTGGTGTGGCTGGGCTGGGAGCCGGTGATCCGTCGCCTCGGCACGCTGGCGCTGCTGACCACCGATCCGTTGCGCAACACGCGGGCCCTCGCCACGCTGGCGACGCTCCGCGCCTGGGCCGCCTCGCCCTGGGTAGGGTCCGGTTTCGGATGCTTCCAGTACGTCTTCCCGATCTTCCAGCCCGTCGAACTGCCCAGCGGACGCTTCCTCCATGCGCACAACGACTACGCGGAACTGCTGGCCGAGGGAGGGATCGCCGGGGCCCTGCTTGCGCTGTGGCTGGCTTGGGTGCTTGTCCGTACGCTGCGCGCGCGGTTCCGCACGGCCTCGAGCGAGGGCAGGCTCTTCGTGTGCGGCGCCCTCGTAGGCGTGCTGGCGATAGCGATTCACAGCACCGTGGATTTCAGCCTCCACAAGCCGGCTAACGCTTTGGTCCTGACTTTGCTCTGCGGCCTGTCGTTTGCGGCAGCGCGCGCCACCGGGTACGAGAGTTCGACGGAACCCAGCGCCTCGAAGCCGCTTTCACGGCGGGCTGCGCGGCGGCTCGCCGTTCTGGGGATCGTGGCCCTCGGCTTCCTCTCGGCTCTGCAGGGGCAGGAATTCCTCAGCGAGATGGCTTACGCCCGTTTCCGGCAGTGGCTGCAGATCGCCCAGCGAACCGTGGGGACGAGCCAGGTCACCGCCGCCGTGGAGGGCGCGTGCGACGAAGCCGAACTCGTCATGCGCCACGGGCAGGGGAACGCCGACACGCTCCTGGAGGTGTCGGCCGCCGGATTGCGATGGCTTGGGAACGCCGCCGTCAAGCCTGCCACGCGGGTTCGGCTGGCGAGCGAAGCTGATCGGGCGGTCTGGGGTGCCGCAGCATCCGCACCGTCCGGCTACGAGAGCTGGCTCTGGCTGGGGCGGGCCGAGGCCGTCATGGGCCGGAAGGCAGCTGCCCGGCTTTGCCTTGAGCGCGCCTGGCAACTTGCGCCGGCAGGAACGACTTTTGAGAAATTGCCATAGGACGCCATATCGAATAGTCTTGTTCGGGCCGCGGGATGCACGGGTGTTCCGGGCGCCCGTGTTGAAGGCCCAATGCAGGGCGAGCTGGTCCCTTGCAAACGCGTAACTCATTATCGAAAAGGCAGTTATGTCCGCTCTGCGGCGGTAACTGACGGGGACGAAGTCTAAACGTTCGTTCGCGGCAGTTTCTTCTCTCATGACCACCATTGGCATAGCGTTCTTGCTGGCCTACATCCTGGCGGTTGTCGCCACACGACTCGTGATGGTGGCCGCCCGTCGGCTTGGCGTGGTCGACCGCCCCGACGGCTACCGGAAACTCCATCTGCGGGAGACCCCTCGCCTCGGGGGGGTGGCCATCTTCATTGCCGCCGCGACTCCGATCCTTGCCCTTTTTCTCCTCAACCGCCTGAGCACCGTGTCGCATGTGCTGGTGCACTCAGGTCGCGAGCTCATGGGCCTGCTGGTCGGAGCGTCCATGGCGCTCGGGCTCGGCGTGCTCGACGACGTGTTGGACCTCAGGCCGAGATGGAAAGTATTCTGGCAGATCCTGATCGCCTCGGTGGCGTTTGCCTTCGGCTTCTCGATCGAGGCCATCAGCAATCCGTTCGGCAAGCCTCTGTACCTGGGTATCCTGACCTATCCGGTTTCAGTGTTCTGGTTCGTCGGCTGCATGAATGCCGTGAACCTCCTGGACGGCCTCGATGGGCTGGCGGCGGGCACATGCCTGTTTGTGGGCATGACGCTCTTCCTCGTCAGCCTTCATTTCAACAACGTGCTGGCTATGCTCCTGATGGCCTCCCTCAGCGGGGCTGTCCTCGGCTTCCTGTTCTTCAATTTCCCGCCCGCCAAGATCTTCCTGGGGGATTCGGGGAGTATGCTCCTCGGGTTCCTCATCGCAGCGTTTTCCCTGGTGGGCACTTCACGGAAGGCCGAGGCTGCCGTGGCCTTGTTCGTTCCCATTGTGGCGCTGGGGCTGCCCATCTTGGATACATCCATGGCCATCCTGCGCCGGTGGTACAAGCGGCTGCCGATCTCCGCGCCGGACCGCCAGCACATCCACCATGTCATGCTCTCGATGGGCTACAGCCAGCAACGGGCCGTCCTTACTCTGTACGCCATCTGCCTGGCGCTCGGCGGCGCGGCCCTCCTGATCACCTTCGCCCGCAGCGAGATTGTGATCTTCGTCATCGGGTCCCTCGTGGTTACCGCGTTCGTGTGTATCCGGCTGTTCAGCGGGGTGCGCCTGGTGGACGTCCTGGACAAGCTCTCGCAGGACACGAGCCGCAACCAGAGATCCTTCGGGGCGCGGGTGCTCGTGGAGAGGGCCACGCAACGCATGGGTACCGCCCCGAGCCTGGACGATATCTGGAATGCCTGCACGGAGGTGTTCGAGGGACTGGAACTTGATTCCGCCGAACTGGTGCTCTTCCCGGAACGGGCGCGCGTGGAAACGCGGGCATGGCACCCGCCCGGCGAGCACAACCCGGTGGCGGGCCGGCATCCGGACGGCTGGTCCTCGAAGCTCGGGCTGCGATGGGGGCCGGAAGTGCTGGGTGAGCTCGTGGTCGCACAGAATGCCAGGGACGGTCTACCGGTGCTCGAGATGCCAGACCTCCTTAACCGCTTGCGCGAGGCGGTGACAGCGCAGGTCGCGCGGCTCTGGGGGCGTCCGCCCCCTCCCGAGCCGGCGTCCTCGCGCTGGAACGGCAACCACAACAAGCGTCCGGGGCTACCCCATGACTGAGGCCGTCGTGTCCGCAGCAGAAGCGGCAGTGCCCGCAACGGGCGGGCCCCTGAAGGTCATCGTGCCCCGCCGCGGATGGCTTTCCGTGAACTGGCGGGAGATCTGGCGGTACCGCGAACTGCTTTACTTCCTGACCTGGCGCGACGTGACCGTCCGCTACAAGCAGACGGTGCTCGGCATTCTGTGGGCCTTCATCCAGCCGTTCTCGAAACTCGTTGTGTTCAGCGTCATCTTCGGCACGCTGGCAAAGATGGACTCGGAGGGATATCCCTACCCCATCTTCGTCTACGCGGGCCTGTTGCCCTGGCAGTTCTTTTCCGAGGCCCTGGGCCGCAGCAGCTTCAGCATCGTCGGGAACGCCAACCTGATCACCAAGGTGTACTTTCCCCGGCTGATCATCCCCCTGTCCTCCGTGGGCGCGTGCCTCGTGGACTTCGCCATCTCCTTCACCATCCTGTTCGGGCTGATGTTCTACTACGGGGTACCCCCGACAGCCGGCACGTTGTTCATCATCCCTCTCGTGGTGCTGACGGTCATTGCCGCGCTCGGCACCGGCATCCTGCTGAGCTCCTTGAACACGGCCTATCGCGATTTCCATTACCTCGTCCCTTTCGCTCTGCAGATCTGGATGTTTGTCACACCCGTGATCTATCCCGTGAGGATCTTCCCGCCGCGATGGCAATGGGCGATCGCGCTGAACCCGATGGCGGGCATCGTGGATGCCTATCGTTCTGCCATCCTCGGCAAACCGTTGGCGTGGGGCAGCCTGGCGATCTCCGTCTGCGTGATCTCAGTCATCATGGTCCTGGGCCTGTACTACTTCAGACGAGTCGAGAGCCGGTTTGCCGATATCGTCTAGCCGCAGGACGAACATGCCCCATCCCGTCATATCCGTCAGGAACCTGTCCAAGCAGTACCGTATCGGCGCACGCCGCGAACGCTACCGCACGTTGCGGGACGTCCTCTCCGAGGCGTTCGCCGCGCCGTTCCGGCGATTGGCAGCCGGCCGCGCCGACCTCGTCCGCACGACGACGATCTGGGCACTCAAGGACATTTCGTTCGACGTCGAGCGGGGCGAAGTGATCGGCGTCATAGGGAGAAACGGCGCGGGGAAGAGCACCCTGCTCAAACTCCTGTCCGAGATCACCTACCCCACGGAGGGCCGGGTCGAGATCCGGGGGCGCGTGGGCAGCCTGCTGGAAGTGGGCACCGGGTTCCATCCCGAGCTGACCGGACGCGAGAACATCTTCCTTAACGGCGCGATCCTCGGCATGAGGCGCGCCGAGATCCGCCGCAAGTTCGACGAGATCGTCGCCTTCGCCGAGGTCGACAAGTTCATCGACACCCCCGTCAAGCGCTTCTCCAGCGGCATGTACGTGCGGCTCGCCTTTGCGGTGGCCGCGCACCTGGAGCCGGAGATTCTGCTGGTGGACGAGGTGCTGGCGGTGGGCGACGTCCAGTTCCAGAAGAAGTGCCTCGGGAAGATGGGCGAGGTGGCCCACGAGCAGGGCCGCACCATTCTTTTCGTCAGCCACAATATGGCCGCCATCGAGTCCCTTTGCCCCCGCGCCCTCCTGCTGAACGAGGGCCGCCTCGTCGACACGGGCGAGACCCAGCAGGTGATCAGCCGCTATCTCGATCTCGGCGCCACCGGCTCGTGCGACGCGGACCTGTCCAACCATCCCCGCCGCGTGCCCGGCTCCCGGCCGATCGCGCGCCGTTTGCGCCTGACGGACGCACGCGGCGCCACGCTGAACAGCGTGTCCCTAGGCGAAGACGTGACCTTCCAGTTGGAACTCTTCTCGGACGAGCCGCTCCGCGACGTGGTGATCGGCATCCACTTCTACAACTCCCTCGGCCTTCGCGTGGCCACCTGTCATTCTAAGCACCAATACCCGGGAACGATTGCCGTGAACGGCCGGGCCGTCGTCAACTGCACCTGGTCGCGCTGCGCCCTCCTGCCGGGCCCCTACACCATCGTCCTGGGGCTGGCCGCCGGCGGCGAGAACCTCGACCGGATCGATCCGGCCCTGTCGTTCGAGATCGCGCCGCGCGATTTCTACGGGACCGGCAAACTGCCAGGCCCGCGCGACGGCGTGATCGCCGCGGACGCGCGCTGGACGGTGGCCAGCCCTGCGGGCCCGTGAAGGAACCATGAACGCCGGCTGGCCACCATGTGGGACGAGGTCGTGAGTTTGCTCCGTGCTTGAGCTGCGCCGTGGCCGAACCGCTCGTCAGCATCATCATCCCCTGCCACAACGGCAGGGATTACGTGGCCGATGCCATTCGCAGCGCGCTCGACCAGACGTATTGTAGCGTCGAGGTCATCGTGGTGGACGATGGCTCGACGGACGGCAGTCCCGACGTCATCCGCTCCTTCGGCGACCGCATCCGGCGTCTGGCCGTGCCCCACCGCGGCGGCGGGGCCGCGCGAAACGCGGGACTCGAGTCGAGCCGCGGAGACTTCATCCAGTTCCTCGACGCAGACGACACACTCCTTCCCAACGCGTTGCGGCGCCGAATCGAGGTCATCTCTGAGGGCACCGCCGACATGGTTTTTTGCGACTCGGGGATCCTGCCCGCGCCCGATGTGACCGTGCCCACCAAGTACTCTCCTCCGTACGCCAATGAAGACCCCGTGCTTTTTGTGTTGAGGTACAACATCCAAACCTTGACGCCGCTGCACAGGAGGAAGAACCTGCTTGCGATCGGAGGGTGGCGCACGGATCTGCCTTGCGCGCAGGAGTTCGACCTGCATCTGCGGTTGGTCTGTTCCGGGTGCACGCTGCATCATCTCCCCGAGGTGCTCTGCAGAGTGCGCAAGGTCCCGGGCAGCGTGTCGAGCGACTACGTTCGCGTCCTGGACCAGTTCTCCGGGATTCTGGAGCCAGCTTATGCCGGTCTCAAGGAATCGGGACGTCTGTCGGACGAGCGGGCGCAGGCGTTCGCGGCGGCGATGGCGCGAGCTGCCCGGCACTACCTCCAGCGAAATGAGGTGCAGAAGGGTCAGTCGTATTTCCAGGTCGCCCGGCGGATGCACCCCGGCGGCGGAATACGCCAGGTCTACAGTGCCCCCGGGCGCGTACTCTTCCACACCCTCGGTCCCGCGATCACCGAGAAGCTCGTGGGCGGGAAGCGCCGATGGTTCCCGGCCGACGCCGCGCCGGCCGGTCCGAAGGAGCCGGGACCGTGATGTCCACAACCTGGTCACGAGCCGCGCGGCTGGCCTGCCGCAGCGGCGTCATCCGACGGTGGGTCCGGCGCGCGAAAGGGCGCGACGTGGCCATTGTCATGTACCACGGGATCGTCCCCTCCCCCCTCCCCGTGTGCAACTGGTGCCACATGGCCGTGGCCGAGTTCTCACGGCAGATGGATTTCCTCGCCGGGGCCTACCGCCCCTTGCCGCTCTCCGAGGCCGTGGAACGGTGGTCCACGAACCGCAGCCTTCCCGATCACACGGTATGCGTGACGTTCGACGACGGCTTCAGGAACGTCCTCACGGCGGCGTGGCCTGTGCTGCGGCTGCATCAGGTCCCGTTCACCGTGTTCATCAGCACCAGCCTGCCGGACACGGCGCAACCTCCCTGGCCCGAGGAGGTGTTCTGGGCCGTGCTGAGTTCGGACCGCCCCTCGCTGGACTTCCGCGGTGAATCCCTGTCTCTTCAGACCGCCGACTGCCGCGCCCGCGCCTACCATGCCGTCATGCAAGTGCTGAAGGAACTGGCTCCTGCCGAGCGGCGCCGGGTCCAGGAGGCCGTGGTGGGCAGCCTGATCCCCGGACCCGCGCGGGTCCCCTCCGACTCGCCCCTTGCGACGCTCCGCTGGGACGAGATACGGAAGCTCTCCGAGACCGGCCTGGCGCAGTTCGGATCCCACACGCACACGCACGAGATCCTCACGAACTGCACGCCGGAACGGCAGCGCGAGGAGCTGCGCGTGTCGCGGAGCATCCTGATGGACCGGCTCGGGTACTGCGACCTGCTCGCCTACCCCAACGGCAATCACTCCGACGGCATCCGTCAGGCCGCGAAGGAGGCCGGCTACCGCGGAGCCGTGACCGCCGAGCACCAGCTGAACCCGCCTAGTGCCGATGCGTTCGCCCTGGCCCGCATCGGGGCCGGCGCGGGCTGGTCGCCTGCCCGGTTCGAAACCAAGATGCTGGGCTACTGAGTTCACAGCAGAGCATGTCCACTCCCCTTGAGCCCGTGTGCGCCATCGACGTGATCACGCGGCCCGAAAACTTCATCGGACTGGAGCCCGACTGGAACAGGCTGTGGTCCGAGGGGAAACGGCGCGAGGTGTTCTCCACGTTCGCGTGGGCCAGGGCCTGGGTGCGCACCTACGGGACTCCGGACTCCTTGCGCATCGCGGTGGCCCGGCGACAGGGAACGGTGTCCGCCATCCTGCCCCTGGCCCTCCAACAGGGAGACCTGCGGTTCATCGGCACGCCGCACTCGGATTACTGCGACATCGTCTGCGACGCCCAGACCGGTGCGGCCGAGCTGCGGAAGCTGGTCCGTGCGCTGGCCGCCGCCGGCGGCTGGGACCGGCTGACGTTCAGCAACCTCTCGGAGCGCTCCCGCCTCTTCCATCTCTGCCTGGAGGCGGACTTCCGCCTCGGGCTCCCGCACGCGCTGCGGCCGGGGCATAAGTGCCCGACCGTCGTCGCGGACGGCGACGCCGCCCGCGTGTTCGGCGAGCTCCTCCGGAAGGAGAACCCCAAGCGGTGCGAGAAGCACCTGAAGGAACGCGGCACGCTCGACTTCGCGCACCTGGAGCGGCGCGAGGAAATCCAGTCCCACCTGGACGGCTTCTTCGACCAGCACCGGCTCCGCAGGGCCGTCGCGACCAACTCGGCGGGGATGTTCGGGCACGAGGAGCAGAGGCGCTTCTTCCGGAACATCCTGCAGGAGTTCGACCCGGCCACCACCCTGCGCTTCGCCGTCCTGCGTGTGGCGGGCCGCGTCGTGGCCTGCCACTTCGGGTTCGAACTGGATCAGCGGTACGTCTGGTACGTGCCGACGTTCGACATCGATTTCTGGGATTGCCGGCCGGGCCTGGTCCTGCTCCGCAATCTCTTCGAGTATGCCCTCGGGCGGCGCCTGCGCGAGTTCGACTTCACCATCGGCGACGAGGAATACAAGAATCGCTTCGCAAACCAAGCGGCCCAGAACTACGAGCTCACGCTGTACCCGACCAGCGCGCGCGGGTACGCCCGCCTCGGCCGTGAGCGCCTCAAGCGGTGGGTCCACGGTCACCGCGGGCCCGCGGCCGTGCTGGCGCGTTTCAGGGCCGCCCCGCGGGACGTGCGCAGGCAGGGCCTCGCGCGGACAATCGCCGGGCGCCGCGCGCGACGCGCTCCGCTTCTCGTATTCTCGCTGGAGGCCGGGCCGGACGCCGTGGTCCCCCCGAAGGCCGCGCTATCCGAGCTGGTAAGGCGGTGGCTGAACACTCCGACGTTTACTGATCCGCAAACGGTCTTCGAGCGGATTCGAAATGGCCATTTCGCCCTGCTGTCGGCACCAGGCGGCGCTCTCGCCCACCTCGCGTGGATCGCACCGCCGGACCGGGCACCCCTTCCCCACCCGCCCCAACCCGGCTATGTGGTGTACGAAACCTGGTCGGCGGATGGCGCGAAGGCCGCCGACCTCCAGGAACTTCTCCGGGGGGCGGCCGCGCTCGGCGCGCGGGCGCACGTGCCGGTCTGGTTGTGTTGCGGCAAAGATGGCCAAGCGCTGGCGAACGCGGCCCGCGCAGCAGGGGGCCAGAAGATCAC
>JAZDKK010000047.1:0-16690 GCA_043803015.1 Verrucomicrobiota bacterium | reverse complement strand
GGAGTTCTTCAACCCGCTGGGGGGGACGAGCTCGGTATCGGTGGTGACGACGGCGAAGCTGACGAACGGGACGCCGGCGGACACGTGGATCAAGGTGTCGGTGACGAACCGGGCGCCGTGGGTGGGGGCGTGGGTGACGGGACGGGTGTCGTGCGCGATCCTGGACCCGGTGAAG
Organism: Verrucomicrobiota bacterium; assembly: GCA_043803015.1. Lineage (GTDB taxonomy): Bacteria > Verrucomicrobiota > Kiritimatiellia > CAIQIC01 > JAGNIJ01 > JAZDKK01. The sequence goes on along the minus strand of JAZDKK010000047.1, from coordinate 16,515 downwards.
ACGCCGTATGGGGGGACGGTGTACTTCGACAGCGTGATGGTGACGGAGACGAACATCCCGGCCTCGAACTCCCAGTCCGGCTCCCTCTGGAACCCGGGGTTCGAGTACACGGCGGACGGCACGAAGCTGCCGTTCATCGACAGCTGGACGAACCTGGGGTTGGCGGGGAACGTGGATAGCTCGTTCAAGCGGACCGGGAACAACGCCCTGAAGATCTTCTATACGGAGACACTGCTGGCCCAGCTTTGGCCTGCCACGCAGGGATGGCGGTACGCCTCGAGCGCGTACGCCTTCACGGTGAGCGACCCCGAGGGCACCAACCTGCTGACCAACCCCGGGTTGACGGGGAGCGGCACGGCGCCGGCGGGATGGTCGGATTGGGGCGTGGACTTCCATGATCCGGACACCAGCCACTATCGCTCGTCGCCGAACTCGTGGCAGTTCTGGTGGGGCGCCGGACTCTTTCAGGACGTCACGAGCGGTTTCTCCGTGGGCGAGACGGTACAATTCGGCGGCTGGTTCTACATGACGACCGTGGACGCCCTGCGGGGCGGCGACAAGTACGGCGTGATCCAGGTCGAGTTCTACGACTCGACGAACGGGTTTATCAGCTCGGCCTCGGCCTCGCCCACGATCAAGTCCAACAGCGTAAGGGACACGTGGTTCGCGACGCAGGGCTCGGCGGTGGTGCCGGCGGGCGCGGCGAAGATCAGGACGCTGGTGCGCTGCAACGTGCCGACGTCCGGCGACGGCATCTTCTCGGCGGACGACATCTACCTGCGGAAGGCGCCGGCGACGCCGAATCGCTTCGCGAGCGCGACCAATGCGCACGCGGTGCTCCTGCTCCAATACACGGATGCAACGGGCACGAACGTGCTGACAACGTACGAGAGCGCGTGGTTCACGACGAACAACCCGGCGGACACCTGGACGAACCTGCTGGCCAGCGGCGTTGCGCCCTCGGGAACGAAGTACGGCCGCACCATGCTGGGCATCCTCGGGACAAACACGGGGTTCGGCGGGGCGGTGTGGTTCGACGACGCGGTCCAGTGGGTTGCCTCGACCGGGACGACGTCCGGGCTCCTGCACAACCCCGGCTTCGAAGACGGACCTTCGGGCAACGCCTATAACTTGTGGATCACCAACGACCTGCCGTACTGGACCTGGCTGGGCGGGACCAACGGCGGATTCATCACCACGACTTACATGCAGGAGGGCGCGCAGTCGCTCTCGATCACCTTCCCGAACAACCTGGCCGGCCAGCGCGTGAACGCGACCACGGGCCGGACCTACGTGGTCAGCGGCTACATGTCCTCGCCGGTCAGCGAGAAGCTGACGAACGGGGCGTACGGCGTGTTCTACCTCGAGTTCTACAACAGCTCGTTCAAGAGCGGGACGAGCCTGGTCTCCGTGGTGGAGAGCGCGCACTTCACGAGCAACAACACCCCGGGCACCTGGTACTCCTTCGCGGTGACGAACCGCGCGCCCTGGACCGGCGGCGCGGTGACCGCGCGGGTGCTGTGCGCGGTGGCGGGCTCGACGCAGAACTACGGCGGGGCCGTGTACTTCGACGGGCTCAGCATGACGGAGAGCTACGTCGGCCTGACCAACACGCAGAGCGGCGCGCTGTGGAACCCCGGCTTTGAATACACCGCCGAAGGAACCGTCCTGGAACAGGTGGACAACTGGACGGCGCTGGGGAATGCCGGCTTGATCTCGGCCACGTACAAGCGGAGCGGGCGGAACGCCCTCCGGTTCTACGGGCCTGAGACCCTGGCCGCGCAGACGTGGGCGGCCACGCAGGGCTGGAAGTACGCCTCGAGCGGATACGTATTCACCCCGTCGGCCGAGCGCTTGCAGGGCGTGACAAACCTGCACGCGGTCGTTCTGCTCCAGTTCCTGAACGCCACGAACGGCGTCCTGCTGACGTACGAAAGCCCGTGGTTCACGACGAACAACGCGGCAGACGCGTGGACGAACCTGACCGTCACGGGCGTCGCGCCGGCCGGCACGGTCTGGGGCCGCACGCTGCCCGCCCTCCTCGGAACGAACATCGGGTTCGGCGGGTCGGTCTACTTCGATGACCTGTCGCAGTCGGTGGTCGCCACGGGCGTGAGCACCAACGGCCTCCTGCGCAATCCGGGCTTTGACGACGGGCCTCCGGGCAACGCGTACGACCTGGCACGGACCAACGACCTGCCGGCTTGGAAGTGGAACGGCGGGACGAACGCGGGCTTCATCGCGCGGGACTACAAGAAGGACGCCGAGCAGGCCCTCGTCATCACGTACCCGCGCAACGGTGCGGGACAGGACTGGGCCGCGGCGTCCGGCAAGTCCTACAAGGCCGAGGGCTACCTGTTCACGCCGTCGAACGCTCAGTTCCGGACGGACGGGTCGTCCTGGGGCCAGCTCGAGATGACGTTCTACGTCAACGGCGACACCAACCCGGTGACCGAGAACACGGCCATATCGGCCCCGTTCGGCGGCAACCAGGCGTCCAACGGCTGGATGTACTTCGCTGTGACCGGCACGGCGCCGTCGGTGGGAATCGTCACCGGCCGCCTGACCTGCACGATCGTGTCGGCCGATCCGCAGCAGGATTTCGAACTGGGGGGGGTCATTTACTTCGATCAGCTCTCTGTGGTACAGTTCACGACCCAAACGTCGGCCTGGGAACAGTGGCAGATGCAGAACTTCGGAACCAACAGCGGACCCGGGGTAGGTTACTACGACGACTACGACCTCGACCGGTACCTCAACTGGTACGAGTTCATCGCGGACACCCAACCTACCAACAACAAGTCCCTGCTGGCGGCGGCGGGCAGCCGCGCGTCGGCTGGCAACTTCATCGTCACGTGGCCCAGCGCGTCCGGGCGGTACTACACGCTGCTTCGATTGACCAACCTGATGAACGGGGCCGTGACGTCGCTGACGAACAACTTCGCGGCCACGCCGCCTCAGAACACGTATACGGACGCCGTGCCTTCCAGCGTGGAGCGTTACTACTATCGCGTGTCGGTGACGACCAACCATCCGTGATGCCGGAGGAATATAATGCGTAGAGCAGTTCCTGTCCCCGTCCTGCTGTTCGTGGGGATGTTGGCCGCGATGGGCGCGCGGGCAGAGCCTGCTTTCAAGATCTACGACCCGGGCACGGAAGACCTCGTGGACTACGAGAAGTACGGCACGTTCACGAACTCGGGCACGCCGGAGTTCCGGTACGTGGTGAAGGACGAGCCAGGCCTCGTGCTGGCCTCCGGCGAGGCCATCGACCCGTGCCTCAGCATTACGAACAACCCCGAATTCCGCAAGGCGCAGGCGAGGGGCAAGCTGAAGGGCGACTGGTGGAAGCACGTCAGCACGTTCAACCCCCAGCTGGATTACTTCGTCTGGGCCGGCGCACCGGAGGATGCCGGCGTGCGGCTGCTGTTCGTCGGCAAGGCCCTGGAGAAGGGCGGGCAGCTGATGCACGCGCTGAAGGCCTACCGCGCGGCCATGGTGCTCTACCCGGACGCCAGCTGCTGGAGCGCCGGCTCGGAGTTCCAATGGGACGTCGCCACGGCCGCCTGGAACGGCATCCAGAACCTCCTGCGGAAGCATCCCGAACTGAACGTGCGGCTGGTCGGCGCCGACGTGGTCAACCGCGCGGGCCCCAACGGCCTGGTCATCGCGGTAAGCCCCGGCCGCCTGGAGCGGATTCCGTCACCCGCGCCGGCGGTTCCGCCGGCCGAGCCGACGGTCGAGCCGGCCGCCGAGGGGGCCGAACCGGCGACGGAGACCGGGGTCGTTGAGGTCGCGGAAGCGGCCGACACGAACGCGCCGGCGGAAGGCTCGGAGACCGACGTCGAGCAGGAACTCCCCCCGGCGGATCCCAACGCCGTGATCATGAAGAGGGGGACCGGGACCGTCCAGCTGGTCCAGTACGGCAGCGGCGACTGGGACATGATGGTGAACGGGGAACCCTATTTCATCCGGGGGATGAACTACGCGCCCACGATGGTGGGTGTTCTTCCGTGGGAATGGAACTGGCTGTGGTCCGACGCCGACACGAACGGCATCGTGGATTCTCTCGAGGTATGGGTCGACGCCAACAAGAACAGCGCGCAGGACGCGGAGGAGCCGACGACCACGGACTACCAGCTGATGAGGGACCTGGGCGTCAACACCATCAAGTTCTACATCACCGACCCCGAGCTGCCGTGTTTCAACTACCTTCTCATGCGCCGGATGTTCTACCAGACCGGCCTCCGCGCCGTCGTGGGCAACTTCCTCGGCGCCTACTGCAACGGGTCCGGCGCGGACTGGGAGAGGGGGACGGACTACACGAACCGGAAACAGAAGGAGAACATGCGCGCCTCCGTGAGCAACCTGGTCATGAAGCTCCGCGGCGAACCGTGGCTGCTGGCCTGGGTGCTCGGCAACGAGAACAACATGGAGTTGTCCGGCGAGGTCAATGCCACGCGGACCAATGGGTCGAAATACCCCGACACCTATGCCCACTTCCTGAACGAAGTGGCGGAGATGATCCACGACCTGGACCCGAATCACCCGGTGGGTGTCGGCAACCTCCTGACCGGGCTCGTGGAGTTCTACGGCAAACGCGCCCCGGCGCTGGATTTCATCGGGATCAACAGTTACATCGGCGAGGACGGCTTCGGCGCCACGTGGCAGAAGGTCAAGCAGACCATGAACCGGCCGGTCATCATCACCGAGTTCGGCTGCGACTCCTACTGGACCGCGAAAGGGCCGGACGAGCTCGCCCAGGCGAACTACCTGCTCAAGAACTGGGAGGACATCGACTACAACCGCGCGGGCCGCGGCGGCGCCGGGAACTCGATCGGCGGGTTCGTGTTCGAGTGGCTCGACGAGTGGTGGAAGGACACGTTCAATTACTTCGAGGATGCGCCGGGGCACCAGGCGACTCGGCCGATCTTCCCGATGCCCTTCCCGGATGGGTTTGCACAAGAGGAGTGGTTTGGCATCATAGGCCAGGGCGCGGGCAACGCCAGCCCGTTCCAGCGGGTCCCGAAGAAAGCCTACTACGAACTCAAGACGAAATGGACGGAGGAAACCGAGCTAGGAAAGGAGGCGGGGACGAGAGAGACCGAACAGCCGTAACGTGTGTGTCGTAACGAAAGTGTTTTTTGGTCGGTAACGAGAAACGGAGGAAACGAAAATGTCCAACTGCAAATTGATCACCCTTGCGATCGCGGTCGTCGTGGCCGGCGCGTCCGTGTTCGCGCAGGAAGCGGCCGCCCCGGCGGCGGCTCCAGCCGAAGCGGCTCCTGCGGCTGCTGCTCCGGCAGCTCCCGCGGTGCAACCCGGCATGAAGGTCAGCCTGCCGTGCCAGATCTACGCCAACTGCGAGGATGAAGGCGAACAGCCGTTCATCCCCTCGGGCTGGATGGGCAGCACCGATGCGATCGAGTTCGATGACTGCTGGAAGGAGAATCCGCACTCGGGCGAGAGCTGCATCAAGGTGTCGTTCACCGACCCCAAGGGCTGGGGCGGGATCACCTGGCAGAACCCGGCGAACAACTGGGGCGACGACGAGGGCGGGGTGGACCTGACCGGCGCCAAGCAGCTCAGCTTCTGGGCGCGCGGCGAAAAGGGCGGCGAGATGGTGGAGTTCAAGATGGGCATCATCGCCAGGAACAAGCCCTTCTGGGACACGGCCAAGGCCAGCGCAGGTAAGATCAAGCTCGAGACCACGTGGAAGCAGTACATCATTCCGCTCGCAGCCAAGGACCTGAACCTGACCCGGATCCTCACGGGCTTCGTGTGGGTGACCCAGGGCCGTCCTGATCCTGTGACGTTCTACATCGACGACATCAAATACGAATAACCCGCCTGAGGCGGATAGGTGAATGCGCCCCATCCCGACCGGGATGGGGATGGGGCGCGAGACGTAGGGGGAGATCAGGGATGCTCAGGAAAGCATGGTTGGGATGGGCTGTGGGCGTGGCGATGGTGACCGCGGCGGGCGTCACGGCCCTGGGAGAAAGCAAGGACGCCGCAACGACAGAGAAGGCGCAGATCCCCTGCAAGGTCTACACGGACTGTGAAGACGAAGGGATCAGTCCCTTCATCCCGTCCGGCTGGATGGGCAGCGTCGATGCCATTGCGTACGACGATTGCTGCAAGGTTAATCCGCACAGTGGACAAAGTTGCATCATGGCCTCCTTCAGCGATCCCAAGGGTTGGGGCGGGATTGTCTGGCAGAACCCGGCCAACAACTGGGGCAATGCGGAGGGTGGGGTGGACCTGACCGGCGCGAAGCAGTTGACCTTCTGGGCGCGCGGCGACAAGGGCGGCGAGACCGTGGACTTCAAGATGGGCATTGTCAACAAGGGCAAGCCCTACTGGGACACGGCGAAAGGCAGCCTGGAGAAGGTCAAGCTGTCGAGGGAATGGAAGCAGTTCACGATCTCGCTGAACGGCAAGGATCTTAGCCGGATCGTCAGCGGGTTCGTCTTCTCGACCGCGGGGAAGAAAGACCCCGTGGTCTTCTACCTGGACGACATCCTGTACGAGTAGCCGTTATTGCGGCGGCCTCGCCGCAGGGCTTCTCGCTTCACGCTCTGCCTGCATGTGAACCTCCTCGGCCGTCACGGTGTACGTTCTGGCTTGGAGGGATTCGCGCTCGTGCGGGCTTCCGCGGTCAAAGTTGCTCTGGCAGGGCTGGCCCTGGCGGGCCTCGCCGCGCGGCCGTCGGCGGGGCAGGGCTCCGCCGGCAGTCCCAGCTCCCGCGCGGCCACGAACCAGCCGGTGCTGGTGGACGTTCCTTTCGTGATCTACCAGGAGAGCAGTGAGGTGACCCATCCCTACACCACGTCGGGCTGGATGGGGAACATTGACGCGATCGAGATCGACGACAACTGGACGAAGAACCCGCATCGCGGAAAGACCTGCATCAGGGCCGAGTACAAGGAGGAGATCGGGTGGGGCGGCGTGGCGTGGCTGCATCCGGAGAACAACTGGGGGAAACTGCGCGGCGGGTACAATCTGAGCAAAGCTACCCGGGTTTCCTTCTACGCCCGAGGGGAAACGGGCTCGGAGGTCGTCGAGTTCAAGGTGGGTGTCCGCCAGGATGCCGGCGTTCCGTTCGAGGACACGGCCCACGCGACGACCGGGAAGATCCGGCTCACGACCGCCTGGAAACACTACGCGATTTCGCTGACGGATGAGGACCTCTCCAGGGTGATCTCCGGGTTCGTCTGGGTCACGGAGGCCAAGGACCAGCCCGTGGTGTTCTACCTCGACGACATCGTGTACGAGTGAAGCTCCCGACGCCGTCCGCATCCCATTGTTTCCCCGTATCAATCCCTTGACTTGGCCTTTTCCCTTTGATACAGGGCACAGTTCCGGGCCGGCGACATCAGGTCTGCATCGGTCGGCTCGGTGTCGTGGACACGGAGCCGGACATGGACTTTCATCTCGTTGCCAATACGATCCGCGGACTGGCGATGGACGGCGTCCAGCGCGCAAATTCCGGCCATCCAGGCATGCCGATGGGCTGCGCGGATTTCGCCTCGATCCTGTTCCTGAAGTTCCTCAAGCACAACCCGGCCCATCCGCAGTGGGCCGACCGCGACCGTTATGTCCAGTCCGCGGGTCACGGGTCCATGCTGCTCTACAGCCTGCTTCACCTCTCCGGCTACGAGCTGTCGCTGGACGACCTCCGCCAGTTCCGGCAGTGGGCCAGCCGCACGCCGGGCCACCCCGAGTTCCGCCTCACGCCGGGCGTCGAAACGACCACGGGACCGCTGGGCCAGGGATGCGGCAACGCGGTCGGCATGGCGCTGGCCGAGGCCATGCTCGCGGCCCGGTTCAACCGCGACGGGTTCCCGGTGGTGGACCACCGCACGTACGTGATCGCCAGCGACGGCGACCTGATGGAGGGCGTTTCCCACGAAGCCTTCTCGCTGGCGGGCCACCTCGGCCTGCACAAGCTGGTCGTGTTCTACGACTCCAACCGGATCACCATCGAGGGCGGCACCGACCTGGCGTACAGCGACGACGCCCGCAAGCGTTTCGAGGGCTACCACTGGAATGTGCTCGAGATCGACGGCCACGACCACGCCGCCATCGAGCAGGCGCTCCACGCGGCGCCCGCGGAGCAGCAGCGGCCGACGCTGATCATCGGCCATACCCACATCGCCAAGGGCGCCCCCAAGCTCCAGGATTCCGCCGAAAGCCACGGCGCACCGCTGGGCATCGAGGAGGTCAAGGCCACGAAGAGGGCGATCGGCCTTCCGGCGGACCGGGAGTTCTACGTTCCCGACGAGGTGCGACAGGTCTTCGCGCGGCGGAGGCAGGAGCTCGAGGCGCAGGAGAGGTCGTGGGACGCGCTTTTCTCGGAGTACGCCAGGGCGCACCGCGACCAGGCCGCCGAGCTCAAGCGGCAGCTCGTCCGGCAGGTGCCTGCCGACCTCGAAACTCAGCTCCCGGCCTTCGACCCGGTCAAGCCTATCGCCACCCGCCAGGCGTCCGGCGCGATCCTGCAGAAGCTGGCCAGGGCGATCCCCCAGCTGGTCGGCGGCTCCGCCGATCTGGGCCCCAGCAACAACACGGTCCTCAAGGAGTACCCCTCGGTGGGCCCGCATTCGTACGGCGGGCGCAACCTTCACTTCGGCATCCGCGAGCACGCGATGGGCTCCGTGCTCAACGGCATGGCGCTGCACGGCGGCTGGATCGTATACGGCGGGACCTTCCTCATCTTCTCGGACTACTTCAAGGCCTCCATCCGGCTGGCGGCGATCATGGAGCTGCCCGTCATCTACGTCTTCACGCACGACAGCATCTTCCTGGGCGAGGACGGCCCGACGCATCAGCCGGTCGAACAGCTCGCCGGGCTCCGGGCGATTCCGAACCTGACGGTCATCCGGCCCGCCGACAACGCCGAGACGGCTGCGGCGTGGCTCCTGGCCCTCCGGAACACCCACGGACCGACGGCGCTGGTCCTGACAAGGCAAAGCGTGCCGGTCCTCGACCGCAGCAAGCTCGCGCCGGCGGACAAGCTGAAGCTGGGCGCGTACGTCATCTGGCAGAGCGCCGAGAAGAAAGCCGACCTCATACTCATCGCCACGGGCTCCGAACTGGCGGTCGCCCTCGATGCGGCGAAGGAGCTTGCCAAGGACGGACCCGTCGTCCGGGTCGTGAGCATGCCGTGCTCCGGCCTGTTCGACCGTCAGCCGGAAGCGGTCCGGCGCGAGGTCCTTCCGCCGGACTGCACGCGCCGTCTCGCGATCGAGGCGGCCTCTTCGGCGGGGTGGGACAGGTACATCGGGCCCAGGGGCAGGATGATCGGGCTCGACCACTTCGGGGCTTCCGCCCCGGCCAAGATTCTGGCGGAGAAGTTCGGCTTCACGGCGGCGAACGTCGTGAAGGTCGGGCGGGAGATGCTGGGCGGCAAGGAGGCTTGAGGCCATGAAGGGCCGGTACGGCAGCAGGAAAGGCCAGGCCGTTACGACGCGGGACATCGCGGAGCACACCGGCCTTTCGAAGATGACCGTCTCGCGTGTGCTGAACGGTTTCCCACACGTCAGCGAGTCGACTCGCCGGAAAGTCATGGACGCCGTCCGGGATCTCGGGTTCCGGCCGAACGTGCTCGCCAAGCGGTTCTTCACCGGCAAGACCCGGCTGATCGGCGTGATGGTCCCGCTCGAATACATGTTCAGCTCGTTCTACTTCAAGGAACTGTTCCAGGGGATCCTGGCCGTCGCGGAAGAGGAGGGCTACGACATCCTGGTGCACGATTCCACGTCCCAGCGGCGGGCCGCCTACGACAAGTGCCTCGACCTCGTCAAGGGGAAGCTCGTCGAGGGCCTCCTCATCTCGGCGCCGCTGTCGAACGAGGACTACCCGGGCCGCCTCGCCGGGGAAGAGGTCCCCCTGGTTCTCGTCGGCGAGTCGGTATGCGGCGACCAGGTCAGCCGCGTGGCCATTCCGAACCGGGCGAGCTCGGCGGACGCCGTGCGGCGGCTGGTCGGCGCCGGCCACCGGCGCGTGGCCATGCTCGCCTACAGCGCGGAGCACGTCGAGTCGCAGGAGCGCGTGGCCGGCTACCGCGACGCGCTGGAGGCCGCCGGGTTGCGCTTCGACCCGGCGCTGGTGCGTCCGGCGCTCTACAACCGGCGCGTGGCGTTCCGGCAGGTGCAGGCCCTGCTGGGGGAGGCGCGCGACGTGACGGCGATCTTTGCGGCGAACGCGGACATGGCGGTCGGCGCCCTGGATGCGCTGCGGACCCTGGGGCTCAGGATCCCGCAGGACATCAGCGTGGTCGCGTTCGACGACTGCGCGGAGATGGAGGAGAACGACCCGCCGATCTCCGCGGTTCGGCAGTTCCCGCACAAGGTGGGGTACGCCGCCTGCTTGATGCTGCTGGGCCGGCTGGCGGGCAAGGGGTCTGCGACATCTACGCAATGCAAGATCGTGGAAACCGAATTCGTGGAGCGGGCGTCGATCGGCCCCGCTCCGGCACGGCGAGGTTCGACATGATAGACCTGCACACGCATTCGACGTTTTCCGACGGCACCCTCACTCCCGAGGACCTCATCGAGGAGGCCTGGGGCCTCGGCCTGACCGCCATCGCACTCACGGACCACGACACGACCGCCGGGATCCCGCGGCTCCTCGCGGCGGCGGAAGGGAAGCCCCTTCGCGTCGTGCCGGGCGTCGAGATCAGCGCCGACTTCAAGCCCGGCACGATGCACATGCTCGGCTACTTCATCCCTTCCGACGACGCGGCCCTGAACCGCCACCTCGAGTGGATCAGGGAGGGCCGCGAGAGCCGCAACCGCGAGATACTGGAGAAGCTCAACAAGCTCGGCTTCGCGTTGACCTGGGACGAGGTGAAGTCCTTCGCAGACGAGGACGTCGTGGGCCGGCCGCATTTCGCGAAGGCCATGCTCGGCCGCGGCTATGCCGCCAACTGGGACGAGGTGTTCGACAAGTACCTCGGCAAGGGCAAGCCGGCCTATGCGGAGCGGCGGCGGGTCTCGCCCTCGGAATCGATCCGGCAGATCCTGGCCGCGAAGGGCGTGCCGGTCCTGGCGCATCCGTTCACGCTGGAGCTTCCTCTGCGCGAGCTGAAGAAACTGCTCCAGCAGCTCTGCGACGACGGCCTCCAGGGCGTGGAGGTGTTCTTCCCCCAGCACAACGCGGCGGTGCAACGGCAGTACGGGGACCTCGCCAAGGAATTCGGGCTGGTCGCCACCGGCGGCACGGACTTCCATGGAGGCGTGGCACCCGATATCCAGATGGGCCGCGGCTTCGGGTCGCTCAAGGTCCCGGACGACATCGTGGACCAGCTCGCCGCGCGAAAGCCTGCCTGAGCCGCCCCATTGCCGCGGGGCCGGCTTTTGGCTATCCTTCCGGCCTGTTCACGAGAGAAGGAGGTCCGGCATGTCCACTCGTTTCTGGCGGGGTGTTCTGGCAGTTGCGTTGATCCCCCTCATTCTCGCTGGCTGCAAGCGTCCGGCGCCGGAGCCCGAGGCGGCGTTCACGTTCGGCCTGCTCATGGTGGGACCCTACAACGACCACGGCTGGAGCCAGGCGCACTTCGACGCGGGCAGGTACGTCGAGGCGAAGGTGCCCGGCACGAAGATGATCTACGTGGACAAGGTGAACCCGGCGGACCGGCCCGGCACCACGCCGGCCCAGCTCGCCGAGGACCTCGTCTCCAAGGGCGCCAGGCTGGTCATCTTCAACTCCGACGACATGAAGGACAGCTGCCTCGAGTTCGCGAAGGGCCATCCCGAGGTCTTCTGCATCCACGCCTCCGGCGACAACGCGTGGAAGCAGGGGAAGGACTACAAGGACCTGCCGAACCTCGTGAACGTCATGGGCCGCATGGAATACGGCAAGATGATCGCCGGCTGCGCCGCGGCGCTGACGACGCAGACGGGCAAGATCGGTTATCTCGGCCCGCTGATCAACGACGAGACGCGCCGGCTCGCGGCCAGCGTCTACCTCGGGGCGCGGTACTGCTGGACCCAGCTGCTCGGCCGCGACCCGAAGGAGCTCTCGTTCAAGGTCACGTGGATCGGCTTCTGGTTCAACATCCCGGGCGTCACCGCCGACCCGACGCAGGTGGCCGACGACTTCTTCAACAGCGGCTACGACGTGGTGGTGTCCGGCATCGACACCACCGAGGCGCTGGTGCAGGCGAGGAAGTTCGCGTCCGCCGGGAAGAAAGTGCGGGCCATTCCTTATGACTACAAGGGCGCGTGCGCGGAGGCGGCCGAGGTGTGCCTGGGCGTGCCGTACTTCAGCTGGGGCCCGTCCTACGTCAAGCACCTCAAGGCGGCCCTCGAGAACCAATGGCAGTCGGCGTGGGAATGGGTCGGGCCGGACTGGCAGGACATCAACAGCCCCGACACCTCCGCCGTCGGCTTCGAGAAGGGAACATCGCTCGACCCGAAGACATCCGCCCAGCTGGACCAGTTCATCCTGGCCCTGGCGAGCGGCCTCAACCTCTGGACCGGCCCGCTCAACCTGCAGGATGGGACGCCGTACTTGAAGGACGGCGAGGCCGCCACCGATTTCCAGGTCTGGTATCTCCCGCAGCTGCTCCAGGGCATGGAAGGACAGAGTGTGCCGAGCAAGTAACGCGGGGCGGGCTTGACCACGGCACGAGAATCTAAGTGCAGGCATCCTCTCCCTCGGGGAGAGGACTGAGGTGAGGGTGGGTTCAAGGCGTGCCCTCACCCCGTCCCTCTCCCGCCGGGAGAGGGAGCAGGATACGAGACTGCTTCGGCTTCCTGTGCGGGGCGCATGAACGTAGAACTTCGCAACGTCCACAAACGGTTTGGCTCCGTTCAAGCTAACGCCGGTATCAGCCTGAGCGTTCACGGGGGCACCATCCAGGGCATCCTGGGCGAGAACGGCGCGGGCAAAAGTACCCTGATGAAGATCCTGTCCGGCTTCATCCGGGCGGATGCCGGAGAGATCTTCCTCGATGGCAAGCCGGCTTCCATCGGCTCGCCTGCCGACGCCCTGCGGTGCGGCGTCGGCATGCTCCACCAGGACCCGCTCGATTTTCCGCCCATGCGGGTGATTGATAACCTGCTCGCGGGGCAGGGGGGCTCTTTGTTCCCCCGACGCAAGGCGGCGGCGCGCGAGCTAGGCGAGCTTCAGCGGAAGTTCGGGTTCACTCTGGACCCTGAGGCTTGGGTCGAGTCCCTGACCGTCGGCGAGCGCCAGCAACTGGAGATTCTCAGGCTCCTCTGGCTCGGCGCGCGCGTGCTTGTCCTGGACGAGCCGACCACCGGCATCAGCGCGCTCCAGAAGGAGAAGCTCTTTGCCGCCCTGCGGGTGCTCGCCGAGCAGGGCCGGACGGTGATCTTCGTTTCGCACAAGCTGGAGGACGTGCGTCAGCTTTGCCATCGCGTGGCGGTCCTGCGCAAGGGCGAGGGGGTGGGGGAGGTGGGGCCCCCCTACAGCATGGACGGGCTGATCAAGATGATGTTCGGGAAATCGATCACGCCCAGGCATCACAAGCTGGCCGGGCTGGGCGAGGCGGTCCTGGATCTCGACGGCTTGGCCCTGGAAGATCCCCGGCTCCGCGTGCGAAGTCCGAACCTGCAGGTTCGCGGCGGCGAGGTGATCGGGCTGGCCGGGATGGAGGGCAGCGGCCAGGCGCTGCTGCTGAGGGCCTGCGCCGGGCTGGTGCGCCCCGTGGCCGGCCGGGTCAGGCTGGGCCGGAAGGATCTCACGGGGAAGTGGCATCTCGCCTTCCGGGAGCACGGCGTGGCGTTCGTCCCCGCGGCGCGGCTCGAAGAAGGATTGGTGCCGGGACTGACCATCAGCGAGCACTTCATGATCGTCGAGCCGTCGAGCGGCGCGTTCATTGACTGGAGCCGCGCCGCCATGCTGGCGCGGGACCGCATCGCCGAGTACTCGATCCGCGGCGAGCCGGCCAGCCGGGTCGAACAGCTCTCCGGCGGCAACCAGCAGAGGGCCTTGCTTTCCCTCCTCCGCTCGCCGCTCCGCCTGGTCCTACTGGAACACCCGACGCGCGGGCTGGATGTCGAGTCGGCCATGGATGTCTGGGGCAAGCTGAAAGAACGCTGCCGGCAGGGAACGGCCATCCTGTTCACGTCATCCGATCTCGACGAGATCCTGGAGTACAGCGACCGGATCCTTGTCTTCTTCAGCGGAAGAGTCTCGGGCCCGCTGGAGGCCTCGAAGACGAACGTGGATGAGCTGGGGCAATTGATTGGAGGAAAGACTTGATATGGAAGAGGTTACACAACGCAAAGGCTGGCGCTTGTCCGGCGGCGTGTTTCCGTTCCTCGCCGTGGGACTCGCCCTGCTTTTCACGTCCCTCGTCCTTTGGGCTGTCGGCGCGCCGCCGCTGACCACGCTGCACCAGCTTGTGGTCGGGTCCGTCGGGTCCACCGGCAAGATGGCCGACGTGCTTGTCGCGTGGGTGCCGCTCCTTCTCGCGACGAGCGGGCTGCTGATCACGTTCGCGGCCGGGCTCTGGAACATCGGCATCGAGGGCCAGATCACGCTGGGCGCCGTCACCACGACATGGGCCCTTCGAGCGCTCCAGGACAGTTCGCTTCCGCCGGCCCTGGTCATCGTGCTGGCCATCCTGGCAGGCATGCTCGGCGGGGCGCTATGGGCGGGACTGGCCGGCGCGCTCCGGACGTTCGGCGGCGTGAACGAGATCTTCGGCGGGCTCGGCCTGAACTTCGTGGCCAGCGGCCTGACGCTGTGGCTGATCTTCGGGCCGTGGAAGCGGCCGGGCATCGGCTCGATGAGCGGCACGGAACCGTTTCCCGACAGCTTCTGGCTTCCCCAGCTCGCCGGCTTCCGGCTGAGCCCGTGGGCGCTCGGCTTGGGCATCGTCGGCATCGTGCTGGTCTGGCTGCTCCTCCGCGGCACGTACTTCGGCTTGAGGCTCAAGGCCGTCGGCAGCAACCGCCGCGCGGCGTTCCTGCTGGGGGTTCCGACGGTGCGGTACCTGATGCTCGGGTTCCTTCTCTGCGGCGCGCTCGCCGGCGCGGCCGGCGCGGTGCAGGTCACCGCCGTCTACCACCGACTCATCCCGTCCATCTCCAGCGGCTACGGCTTCCTCGGACTGCTGGTGGCCATGCTGGCCGGGTACAAGGCGGTGTGGGCCATTCCGGTAGCCCTCTTCTTTGCCGCGCTGAACATCGGGAGTATCCAGTTGCCGATCGTGCTCCAGCTCGACTCGTCGCTTTCCGGTGTCCTGCAGGGCGTGCTGGTGCTGTTCGTGCTGATGGCGGGTGGGCTGCGCCAGCGGCTGGCGCGGAGTTCACGATGAACGCTGAAACACTCCAGATCGGGTTCGCGGGGATCCTGGCGACGGCGACGCCGCTCCTGTTTGCCGTCATCGGGGAGACGCTGACCGAGCGCGCCGGCGTCATCAACCTGTCACTCAACGGCACGATCCTGCTTTCGGCCATGGGCAGTTTCGCCGTGGCCGTGACGACGCAGAGCGTCCTGCTGGGGTTCCTGGCCGGCGCGGCGATCGGCGCGCTGGTAGCCCTGGTCGTGGCCTTCGGCAGTATCACCCTGCGCCAGTCCCAGGTGGCGGTCGGCTTCGTCCTGGCCCTCGTCTGCCGCGACCTGGCGTACTTCCTCGGCAACCCGTACATGGGGCTGTCCGGGCCGCGCGTTTCCGCGCTCCCGGTGCCGGTTCTGTCGCAGGTGCCCGTCCTGGGTCCGGTGTTCTTCCGCCAGGATCTCCCGACCTACCTGGGATATGTCCTGATCCTCGCGGCATGGATCTGGATTTTTCACACGCACCCCGGCCTGATCCTTCGAGGCATCGGCGAGAAGCCGGCCGCCGCCTTCGTCCGCGGCGCGAACGTCAGCCGCCTGCGGTACCTCTACACCGTGCTCGGCGGCGCGCTGGTCGGGCTGGCGGGACCGACGTACTCGCTGAGCATGAAGGCGGGCTGGATGGGCACGATCTCCGGGCTGGACGGCATCGGCTGGATCGCCCTTGCGATCACGATCTTCGGGGGCTGGCACCCCGTCCGGGCCGCGTTCGGGGCGTACCTCTTTGCGTTCCTGCAGTGGCTGGGCCTGGTGATCCAGCCGAACCTCCCGGGCATCCCGTCGCAGGTACTGCAAGTCGCGCCGTTCCCGCTGATGATCCTGACGCTGCTGTTCGTGAACATCGGGAACGCCGAGTGGGTGGACCGCGTGCTCGCGGGACTGCCGCGCCCGATGCGGCGGGCGTTCGCGCGTTTCCTGCGCTCGCTGAGGGTCTCGCCGCCGGCGGCGCTGGGCACGCCGTTTCCGTAGGAGCGGGTTTATCCCGCGATGTAGCGACCGCACGGCGCGGTGGTCGCGGCGTAAAGCCGCTCCTACGACAAGCTGAGGTTGGAATGACTAAGACGGAAGTCCTCAAGAAACTGGAATCGCTGGCCAACCCGGCAAACGTGGCCGGCATGGCGCGATACGGCATCAACACCAAAAACACCTATGGAATATCCCTATACACTCTGAGGCCTATGGCCAGGGAGATCGGCA
>JAZDKK010000046.1:0-2339 GCA_043803015.1 Verrucomicrobiota bacterium | reverse complement strand
CTGCACGCCGTTGCTGCTGCTGTGCGTGATGACACATCGGTCACAGCCGACGTCATCCGAGTTCAGCACCCGCACGCCATCGCCGTTGTTCATCAGCACCAGGTGGGTAAGACGACTGCCCGAGGCCGAGCTGAGCTGGACCGCCACGCTCGAGTTGGTGATCGTCAGATCGCGGAGGTCGACGTACTGCGCCGCGTTGAGATCGAGGACTGCGCCGCCGGCATACCTGCCGTCCAGCCTCGTCCCCCCGCGGCCAAATTCGTGCTACCTTGGACGGTCACGAAATAGTTCGTACTGCCCGACTCGAGCAGCCCGAATGGCTGACTGCCAAACCATACGTAGAAACCCCTGTCGACGTAGATCGTGTCGTCGGGTTGCACGTCGTGATACTGGAACACCGATTTCAGCGTCGCCTTCGGCGTGCCGGCATCCGTGCCCAGGTTGGCGTCGTTTCCCACCGCGGAGCAATACACGTCGCCGGCCTGGCTCCCGTCGTTCACATAGTACGTGAAGCGACCGTTGCGGAACGTGAAATTGGTCAGGCTCGTGGCGCCGATCACGTTCGTGTCCGACTCGTACACCACGCGCCAGCGCGCAAACCGGCTCGAGAGGTAGTTCGTGTTGTTCCACGTGTATCCCGAGGAGCCCACGGTTGCGAGAATGTTGGTGTCAATCACATACCACGTCGACCCGGCATCCCGGGACAGCTCGATCCTGACCGTTGCCCCACCCGGCAGATTGCCTGAGTTCCAGTAGATGACGTCGCCGGGTGCGTCGAGCGTTCCGCCGTCGTTGTAGGTCAGCGCCTGCAGCCAGGCGTTCGTCCGGCTCTTGCTCTCCTGGGAAGTGTTGCCGTAGAGCCCGACGTTGATGCGCGAACCGTTGGGGGACGGCTCGTTCGTGTAGACGCTGGAGGGATCCCCCAGGTCAATGGCCGGCGAACTGACCGCGTCGTTGACCCAGCCCGTTTCAGCCCATCGACCCGCTTGCGACAGCAGATGAAAGTTCGTGCCCGCGGAGTCCGCGAACAGAGGATCCGCCACGAGGCAATGCCAGCCGCTGTTGCGGTTCTCCTGATAGCTCGAGAGCGTGTAGTACGTTACTCCGTCCCAGTACCCCACCGTGGCGCTGTTGGACGCGATCACCAGGTTGTAGTCCGCCTGAATCTGGCTCGCGTCCGACCGCATGGCGTAGTTGCCGGAGCCCGATGCGTGAAGGATGCTGTTCGTGACCCCTACCGACGCCGCGAACCCGGCCCGGACGCCCCGGTTTCCCCAGAGAACGCTGCTCGACACCTCGACGTTGCTGGCCGCGTGCACGAGTACCGCATAGTCCGAATTCTGGAGGGCAACACAGTTCCGCATCCGGCAGTTGTCCGAGGCTGTATTGAAGAAGGCGCCGTGCCCGGTTCCGTGTTCGTACACGACCCGGACGCACTCGTTGAACGGGCTGTTCCAGAAGTACAGCGCCGCGCCGTCCACCCCACTACCCTTGAAAACCAGATCGGCAAGCCGGACGTACGAGACCCGCATCAGGCCCATCGCGCTCCGAGACACCGCCGCGCCGGCCACCTCGATGACCGTGCCGCCGGCCGCCCAATTGGTACTACCCTGGATCACCATGTAGTTCCCCGGGGCGCCTGAATCTTCAAGCCCCATCGTGACCGTGGCGTTGGTCAACACGTAGCTGCCCGTGTCGATGTAGACGACATCGCCGCCGTTGAGGTCGTAGCTGTCGAGGATCTCCTGGACATGGCGCTTGGGCGACGAGGCCGACGTGCCCGTGTTGTTCGAACTGCCCAGGGCCGAGGTGTACATGTCGCCGTCCCACGAGTCATCGTTCACGTAGAAGAAAAGGTTGGTGTTGTGAACCGTAAACATGCGGTCCACCTCGTCCGCCACGTTCGTGTCGGCCTCGTACACCACGCGCCACTTGCTGCGGGCGCTGGACGCGTTGGTCGTGGTGTTCCATTGCACAACCTCGTTGGTGGCCGGGATGTTAGTCTGAACGATCGCCCACGTGCTCCCCCCATCCGGCGAGTATTCAACCCGCACGTTGTCGGCTGCGCCGAAGTTGACCGCCACCCAGTAGACGTTCCCGGTGCCCACGATGGTTCCCCCGTCGTTGAACGTCAGCGCGCGGAGCCGCCGGTTGGTGGGGCTCAGACTGGCTTCAACCGTGTTGCCGAAGCTGCCCACGTTCAGCCGGTTCCCGTTCGGCAACGGCTCATTCGCGTACGCTGCCCGCGGAGACCCCATGTCAATCAGTCCGGAGGTCACCGCGTCATTGGTCCAGCCCACGCCGCGCACGTAGCGTCCGGTCGCGCTCAGGGGATGAAA
>JAZDKK010000045.1:0-67509 GCA_043803015.1 Verrucomicrobiota bacterium | reverse complement strand
CGCGCACCCCCTCGGAACGGGCGGGGCAGAAGTCCGACCAAGACGCTCGGCGCGGCGGCCTTGCCGCACGCGCCCCGCTTCGGCAAGACTTCGCAGGACAAGCCGACCTCACGCCTTCCAGCCTCTCCAAGTCGTTGCCAGACAGCGCGAAAGTCAGTCCGTCCGGCTTCTTCGTCGTCCCGTCGTCCGAGTCCGAAAATGCCGCCGCGTCAGCGGCGGCGCGCGTGTCGCACGTCGCGGGGATCACCTCGCCGCATCGCGTCACCAGTCGCGGGAATGCCTCGCCGCGTCTGCGCGTCGAGTTTTCCGAACCTTGGAAGATTTGGTCCGAAATGGACCGAAAAGAAAAATGGTCGGGGCGGTGGGATTTGAACCCACGACTTCTTGGTCCCGAACCAAGCGCTCTAGCCAAACTGAGCCACGCCCCGACACAAAACCGAACGAAAACAGGCTGCAGTGTATCGCATCAACGGGCGGAAACAAGAGGCAATTCCATACATCTGAAGCTCTGCGCGGCAAACCGCGCGGAGCGTCGCACAGCAAGATAGGGCGCGTGGACTCGGCTACACGCTCAGCTGGAAGTCGGACCAGCCGCTCTTCGGGCCCTGATTGCCGTCGTCATCCGCAGCCCAGACGCGCCAGCGGTAGGCACCGAGGACGGGTGCAGAGTACGTGGTGGACGTGGAGCCGGTGACGACGGTGAGGTTGTCTCCCGCCGCCTGGTCAATCTCCACGAAATAGCTCTCCGCGCCGGCCACGGCCGCCCATTCGAGCGTCACGTCCATCGGCAGTCCCCCGGGGATAAAACCCCAGCCGTCGGGCGGGTCAACCTGCTCGGGCGCCTCGAGCGCCGCCTCCGGCGCGGCAGGCGGCGGATTGGTCACGGTCACGTTGACATCCTTATCATCGTCGTCGCCATTGCAGGCGCCCAGGAAGAAGGCGACCCCCAGACACGCGAGCACGGAAACAAACGCGAACAGGTTCCTCTTCATCGCTTCCCCTCCTTGTCACGTCATATCGCAGGACGGAGCGGCTTGAACTGCCGCCTGACACCGAGATTACCCGCAGGACCGGATCGGGTTTAGCCCGGGTATTGCTCAGCGCAGCGGAGCTGAAGCCGAGGGCCACCACCGACAAGAAGACAAACCACGAATACACCCGCCTCCGCAGGGCCTCCGGCGAGGCAGGCACGAATGGACACGAAAGGAAGC
This sequence comes from Verrucomicrobiota bacterium, assembly GCA_043803015.1. Taxonomy (GTDB): domain Bacteria; phylum Verrucomicrobiota; class Kiritimatiellia; order CAIQIC01; family JAGNIJ01; genus JAZDKK01. The sequence continues at coordinate 66,298 of JAZDKK010000045.1, read as the reverse complement.
ACAAGGGGGGCCACCGCGGATTACGCTGATTTCGCGGATGGTTTGATCCGCGCTCATGCGCGTCATCCGCGGTCAGAATCCTCTCAAGAAGAGAGGAGCCCGACGGATTGTAGTATGAGCCGGCAGCCGGCGTTTTCGAATCACCGCCCTCTGCGGGCTTGATTTGAGGGGTGGTTTGTTGTTGCCTTGAAGCACCCAGCGACCGCGAGGTGCCCGTGTCTTCGGAAGCCGAAAACCATCAGGATCCGCCAGCGCCCGTGCCGAAGGCCGAGCCCCGCCTGTCCAGGTCCCAGCGGCGGGAGAAGGCGGCGGGGGACGCGCTGAGGACCTTTATCCGCGATCTGCACATGGAGCGGTTCGGGGCGGTCCTGCCGAAGTCCGGCGAGGTGGACCTGGTCCTGCACGTGAAGACGACGCCGTCGGAGGACTGGAACCTCCAGTTCGAGCCGCCGCTGGCGGAGCAGGTGATCTCGCAGATCGAGGACGTGCAGGCCGGGCGGAATGTCTTCCGCGCGGGCCGGGTGTACTGTTTCCGGTGCGACTCCTCGGAATGCGAACACTCCCTGCCGCCGTCGCCGCTCTCGGTGTTCCACGGCTATGCGCCGAACGGCCTCCCGGAATGGGCGGAACTCGTCCAGGTGCTGATCGCGGCGAAGGATGAACGCGTGGACCAGCTCTTCGGAGCGGGAGTGCTGGCGCGGCTCCAGTTCGGGCACGATCTCCGGGTCCGCCAGCTCAGCTCGTTCGGACGCGCGTCGAAGACGTACGCCATCCTCGGCCAGGTGGTGGCGGGCTACTTCCCCCTGCCGAACCGCGGGGAGCATTCGAAAGAATCGCCGCCCCGCCTTGCGATCACGTTCCAGGCCGTGGAGTACCGGAGCGACGAGGGGGCGGTGCGCCTGCGCCTGAACGCCATCGCACGGGCGCCCGGCGACGGAGAGCTGGGGGAGATGCTCGCCTCGGGCTGGGAGCCCGGCCTGTACCGGGCGCGGGAGACGGCAGGCCGTGAGATGGAGGCCATCGAACAGCACGTGAACGCGGTGAAAGGGCAGGGTGGGGCCGCGGAGGTCCGCGAGTTCATGAAGAGGGTCCCGGGCATCCTGCGGCGGCTCGCCGAGTCCATCGAGCGGTCGGGGCGGCAGGAGTCGCGGCGCACGCACCACGTTGAAGTCCGGCGCCAGCAGAACCGGCCGGTCCACAAGGCGCTGGAGGACGCGCTCGCCGCGGCGGCGGAAGCCCTGTTCTACGACGAGAAGGCCAAGACGACGGTCGCGTGCGGGCACCAGGGACGCGCGCACGCGTTCAGCGTGAACGGCCGGCACGTAACCAGCTTCATCCTGCGGCCGGGCTCGGTGGAGTTCCGGCTCCGGACGCACCGGTGGCGGCCGCTGACGCCGGAAGAGGTCGAGGAGTTCAAACGCCTGCTGAGGCAGTCCATTCCCGAGGAGCCGAAGGCCGGGTAGCGTGCAGGCCGCCTAAACCGCGCTCTGCCTTGCGGTTGTCATTCCGAGTCACGCGCGGCGCATGACGAGGAATCTCTCTCTGAACCCGCCCCGCAATAGAGAGATCCCTCTGGCGCGCCGCGCGCCATCGGGATGACAAAGTGACACGGGCGAAGGACGTCGTCCGACGGCTTACTCCCTCCCCCCCACTTGTCCGCCGACCTGTCCTGCGAAGCCTTGGCGAAGCAGGAAGCCTTGGCGAAGGCGGAAGGGGAGAGGGAATCGGCTTGTCTGGCCTGGCGAGGTCCGGCAGTCGATCCCGCCGGGAGGCGGGTAAGAAGTGTTCAGTATTCGGTGTTCAGTGTTCAGTAAGGCGAGGCAGTTGGGAGCGAAGCTCGTGCCTGCCTCCCACTGAATACCGAATACTGAATACTGAACACCGGGCAAGGGGGCGGTTAAAAACGCAGCGGCCCGCCGGAGGCGGTGTAGAGGTCGCCCAGCTTGACGCCGGGTTCGCGATCGGCAAGGCCCTTGCCGAAGATTCTGAAGACGTGCATTGAATCCGTCAAAGCCCGGTGGAACGAGTCGGCATCCACCCGCGTGTACTGGACCAGGACCTCCAGCGAGTAGGACCTGGAACCGGGGAACCAGCGCCTGAAAAGGCCCAGGCTGTCGATGACGCGGTTGCCCGGCAGATCGTAGCCGGCGCGCTTCGCCTCTTCCGACAGGAACGCGATGTCGAACTGGGCATGGTGCGCGATCAGCACGCTGTCGCCGATGAACTTCTGGAACTCCGGGTAGAACTGCCTGAACGTCGGCTGGTCCTTGACCATCTGTTCGGAGATCCCGTGAACGCGGTAGGCCCAGGACGGGATGCCCCGCTGGGGGTTGATGAGCCAGCTCTTCTCGTCCAGGACCTTGCCGTTCCGGAAGCGGACGGCGGCCACCTCCACGATCCGGTCCGTCGTCGGGCTGAACCCGGTGGTTTCCGTGTCGAAGACCACGAACGTGACGTTCGAGACGAAGGTGTTGCTGGGCGGCGTGCGGCGGGAGCCCCGGTCGACCGGCAGGACGGTATCCACGTCAGCCGCCAGCGCCTGGGAGAAGAACAGGAGCGCGGCCAAGGCACACGCCATCTGCGAGCTGGGGCGGACGAACCGCCGCTCTCTCTGTTCCGGCCTGGCCACGAACTTCATGCGATGCGGGACCTCCCAAGAACCAATCCGTAGAGCCCGCTTCAGGCGGGCTACCGTAGCCCGGATAAACCGGGCTCTACGTGTAGCCCGGATAAACCGGGCTCTACGTGTAGCCCGGATAAACCGGGCTCTACGTGTAGCTGTAAGTGCCTGATTATCAACACTACACCGGGGCAGGGGATTATTCAAACCGGACGGACTCGACCTCCGCCTGGAAGGGCTTCTGCTGGCCGCGGAAGTACAGGTGGACGGTGGCAAGCGCACCGGTGTCCACGGTGAAGTTCCCGCGCTGGTTGCCGAACGAGGGGTTCTGTTCCATCTCGCGGAGCTGGAAGACGTATTCGTTCCGCCCGGCGCGCGTGACGACTTCCGTCGGGTTGTACACCTCGCCATCCGCGTGGCCGAACCCGGCGAAGTTCTGGCTGTCGGTAGCGCCGCGGCCGGACTCATCCACGCCGCAGGCGAACTTGATGCCCTCGGGCGCGTGCAGGACGACGACGACGCGCGTGGCGCCGAGCACGTTGGCGGAACCATCGCTGTTCAGCGGCCGGTTCGTCGGGGGGTAGAGCGTGATCCCGCAGCCCCAGCCGGGCCCGGGCTCGGCCGTCACGAGGATGGTGTTGCTGGCGGACACCTCGGTCTCCAGCTTCGCGCCCGGGAAGTCGCCCCACTGCTCGAGCTTGGACGTGCCGTCCGCAAACACGATCGGTTCAGTCAGCGGCTCTTCGCCGGCCGGCACGCTCACGTCGCGGTAGTCCGCGAGCACCGCGGGGTCGTACGCGGGCATCGGCGTCCTGCTGAACTCGTGGATCTGCGCGGCCTTCGCGTTGATCTCGGTGATCGTGCCGAGCAGGGCCGTGTAGAACTGGTCCTTGATGTCCACCAGCCCGTAGTTCGAGTTTTCCCCGTCGAACCGGCCGGCGGGCGGCTGGTCGTGATACATGAACCAGTCGTAGCCGACCATGAACGGCTGGGCCGCGAGGCTGGAGCAATACCGGCGGAACCCGTCGGCGCGCTCCTCCTGGGTCATGACCGTGACGTCGGCCCCCCGCTCGTTGGGGCATTCGGAGGAATTCTTCATGGCCCTGAACGAGAACTCCGTGACCATGACGGGCCTCTTCGCCAGCGCGGCCATCGCGCCCACCTTGGCGGCGTCGAACACGCCGTTCTTGCGGTAGTGGTTCACGCTGATCACGTCGGCGTACTTCCCGCACGCCGCGATGACCGGCTCCTGCGCCCGCTCCGAGAACCGGACGCCCAGGAAGAGGTGGTTGGGGTCGTACCGGCGCAGGGTCTCGTGGCAGAGCTTGAAGTACTGTTCCGCGACCGCGCCGGCCCAGCCGACGACGTCCTTCTTGGCCTCGCGGCGCAGGGGCTTGATCTGGCGCCCCTGGATCAGGGCGTCGCACGACTCGACCGTCACCTCCCAGTTGGCCCGGAACGCGGCGAAATCGTCGGAGTAGGTCTGCCGGAGGAACTCGACGAGGCGGAGCTTGCCGGGCGCGGCTTCGGGCAGGTGCATGTACCGGGACAGCAGGGAGATGTTCGGGTCCGTGGGCCAGCCGGCCGCGCCGTACCACGGAAGCTCGTTGTTGAGGAACCACCCGATCAGGTACTCGTTGGACGCGTGCGGCGCGATGTGCTGGCGCGCCGTCTTGTCCAGGTCCGCGGCGTAGCGCTCGGAGAACGCGTCGATCAGCCGGCCGTCGCGCGGCCCCCAGGGGCCGAGCCACACGACCCGGGTGTGGTACAGGGACGAGTTGGTGTAGAGCGTTTCGTCGCTCCAGGCGCCGACCGTGTTGAAGTTCCACGACTTCAGCCGCGCCTCGGCGTCGCGCGCCCACGCCATCTTGTCGCCTTTGTACATCGGCATGACGTTATAGACGCGCCCGTCGCCCTTGCTGCCGTCGGTGGGCTGGACCACGTTCACACCCGTTTCGAAGAAGCGTTGGTCGCCGCGGACGAACCAGTACCTGCCGTTGATCTGCTCGACGCGCACGTACTGCGGCGCGGCGGGTTTGGGCGGGGCCCTGAGCAGTTGGCAGCCGACCACGGACGCCAGGGCCAGGGCGGTTGCGGCGGCGGCCGCGCCGCGGCAGAAGGCGCGCAGATTCCTCGAAGATGTCCTCATGGGTTTCCTTTCCGAACAACGCCCTCGTGCGACGTGGAACGCAAGACGGCGAGAACCACATCATCCGAAGGCGCGCGTCGCATTTCCAGCTCTTTCTTGGGTCTTCGTGCATCAGGAAGTGTTCAGTATTCAGTGTTCAGTGTTCGGTATTCAGTGGGAGGCAGTTAGGAGCTTCGCCCCCGGTTGCCTCTCTTCTCTGAACACTGACCACCGAACACTGAACACTGATTGATTGTATCGCGGGGCCTGATCCGTATAATCCGGCGCAGCGTCGCAGAAGCAGATTCCAACCGGCATGGGACTTAGATTCTACAACTCGATGGCGCGGCGGCTGGAGGATTTCGAGCCGCTGGAGGAGGGGGACGTCCGCATGTACACGTGCGGCCCCACCGTCTACGACTACGCCCACATCGGCAACTTCCGCGCGTACCTGTTCGAGGACCTCCTGCGCCGCTACCTCAAGTTCCGCGGCTACCAGGTCACCCAGGTCATGAACCTGACGGACGTGGACGACAAGACGATCCGGGCCTCGCGGGAGAGGGGCGTGACGCTGGGGGCCTACACGCAGGTCTACAAGGACGCCTTCTTCGAGGACCTGCGGACGCTGGGGATCGAGCCGGCGGAGTACTACCCCGCCGCCACCGACCACGTGCAGGAGATGATCGCCCTGATCCAGAGACTGTTCGACGCGGGCCTTGCCTACCGGTCCGACGACGGGTCGGTCTACTTCAGCATCGGCAAGTTCGCGGGCTACGGGAAGCTCGCCCACCTCGACCTGTCCGGCCTGAAGGCGGGCGCGCGGGTCGCGCAGGACGAATACGAGAAGGAGAACGTGGCCGACTTCGCGCTGTGGAAGGCGTGGAGCGAGAAGGACGGCGACGTGGCCTGGGATTCGCCGTGGGGGAGGGGCCGGCCGGGCTGGCACATCGAGTGCTCGGCGATGAGCATGAAGCACCTCGGCGAGAGCTTCGACCTTCACACCGGCGGCGTGGACAACATCTTCCCGCACCACGAGGACGAGATCGCCCAGAGCGAGGGCGCCACCGGCAAGCCGTTCGTGCGGTACTGGCTGCACTGCGCGCACCTGGTGGTGGACGGGCGGAAGATGTCGAAGTCGCTGGGCAACTTTTTCACCCTGCGCGACGTGGTTGCGCGCGGCTACTCGGGGCGCGAGATCCGCTACGAGCTGATGGCCACGCACTACCGGCAGTCGCTCAACTTCACGTTCCAGGCCCTGGACGGGGCCCGGGCCGCGCTCCAGCGCATCGACGAGTTTGTCGAGCGGCTGGGGTCCGCGGTACCGGGGGAGACGGCATCCGGGAGCCTGCCCGCCTGGGCCGGCGACGCGCGGAAGAAGTTCGTCGCGGCCCTGGACGAAGACCTCAATATGTCGGGCGCCCTGGGTGCGCTGTTCGACATGGTGCATGCCGGGAACAAGGCCTTGGACGAGAAGGCTGTGTCGCGGGGCGAGGCGAGCGCGACGCTGACCCTGCTGGACGAGTTCGACAAGGTGCTCGGTTTTCTGCGGCCCCAGCAGGGGGAGGTTGAGAAGGAAGCCCTCGCCATCCTGGCCCTCCGCCAGGAGGCCCGGGCGAACCGGAACTGGGCGGAGGCTGACCGGCTCCGGGAAGAGTTCGAAGCGCGGGGCTGGATGGTGCAGGATACGCCGCAGGGGCCGAAGTTGAAACGGCTTTAGTACTGACACCTGAAACCTGACACCTGAAACCGCGCGCGGGAGAAGGTGATAGGTTGTAGGTTGCAGGTGTCAGGCGGGACAGGGACAAGTGAGCATGCGGGGAAAATTTATCACGTTCGAGGGGCCGGAAGGCGGCGGGAAGACGACGCAGGCGAGCCGCCTCGTGGCCCGGCTGAAGAAGATGGGGCTCACGGTGCTGTACGCCCGCGAGCCGGGTGGGACGCCGACCGGCGAAGCGATCCGGCAGATCCTCCAGTTCGACAAGGCGGGGGAGGCGATCTGCCCGGAAACGGAGGTCCTCCTCTTCGCGGCGAGCCGGGCCCAGCTCGTCCGGCACGTCATCCTGCCCGCCTTGGAGAAGGGGACCAACGTGGTGTGCGACCGGTTCGCCGATTCGACCACGGCCTACCAGGGCTTCGGCCGCGGCTTCTCGGTGGACCAGATGCTTACGATCAACCAGTTCGCCATCGACGGCGCGGTGCCCGATGTGACGGTCCTGCTCGACGTGGATGTCGAGGTGGGTTTCCAGCGGCTGGCCCAGCGTCACAAGGCCACGTCCAGCACGTGGGACCGGATCGAGCGCGAGGCCAAGACCTTCCACGAGAAAGTCCGCCAGGGGTACCTGGAGATGGCGCGGCGCTGGCCGGAGCGTTTCAAGGTGGTGGACGCGCGGCGGGAGGAGGATGCCGTAGAGGCCGAGGTCTGGAGGGTCGTCCAGGATGTCCTCCATCGATAGCTTCGCCGCGGCCTTCGAAGGCCTTCGCCAGAGCCACGAAACCGGCCGGCTCGCCCACGCGTACCTCTTGCAGGGCTCGCCCGAGGGGAACGCCCTCGCCCTCGCGGAGTCGTTTCTCCAGCTCCTCTTCTGCCGCGGTGCGGCGCGGCCCTGCGGCAGCTGCGCGGAATGCGTGAACGTGAAGAAGCACGCCCATCCGGACATCTTCTGGCTCGAGCCGGAGAGCAAGTCGCGCAGGATCGTCATCGGGGACAAGGACAAGGACCAGATCGGGATCCGGGACCTGAATCGCTTTATCGCGGTGTCGCCGCTCGTCGGCGCGTGGAAGGTCGGCGTGATCCTCCATGCCGACCGGATGACGGAGCAGGCGGCCAACGCCTTCCTGAAAACGCTCGAGGAGCCGCAGGGGGCGAGCATCCTGCTCCTGCTCACGGACGCCGCCCAGCACCTGCTCCCGACGATCGTCTCCCGGTGCCAGCGGGTCCTGCTGTCGGCCGGTCCGCCGGCGGAAGAGGAGATGTGGCGGGAACCGGTCCTGGAGGTCCTGCGGCGCGGCGTGACGGGTGACGTCCTCGAGGGGCTGTTTCAGGCCGGTCGTCTCAAGGCCGTTCTCGACGCCGTGAGGAAGGTCGTGACGGAAGAGGAGGAAGGGCGGGTGCGGCCGGGCGAGCCGGAGGAGAAGGAGAGGGAGAAGGAGGCTCGCGAGGCGCGCATCGCGGCGCGCGCGGCCGGGGTCCGGCTCAGCATCCTGCGGTGCATGCTGGAGTGGCGGCGCGACGTCCTGCTGGTCGTGCTGAACGCGGAGGCGAACGCACTTTACTTCCCGGAAGAGGCGGAGGCGATCCGCCGCCAGGCCGCCGGGCTGAACTACGCCGGGGCGATGCGCCAGGTGCAGGCGGTGGACACGATGGTCCGCCTGCTCGAGAGGAACCTTCCCGAAGAAGCCGTGTTCGAAGCGGGCCTGCGGGCGACGCCCGCCTGATCGTGCGAACATCGAGACGCACCCGGCGGATCCGGCCGTCTTCGCTGCGCTTCGCCGAGCCAAGGCGGCCCCGCCCTACCAACGGCAATGGTATCCGGTAGGGCGCGGCGGTCCCGACGCGCCGTTCGTTGTCTTGGGTGGACAACCGGCGGCCGGGACTGCTAATGTCTTGTTTTCCAGGCAAATACACGGATGAGACGGCCGCCCTGCTGCCAGGGGAGGAGACATGGTCATGGACATCAAGCAGATCAAGAAGATCATCGATTTGATGAAGGCGAATGAGCTCTCCGAGTTCGAAATGGAGGAGGAGGGCTTCCGCATCGCCATCAAGCGCCGCAACGGCGGCGAGCCGCAGGTGGTCCTTTCGGCCGGCGCGCCGCCCATGGTCGTGACCCCCGCCGCCGGCATCACGTCGCCGGGCATCGTGTCGGCTGCCTCGGCGGAGAAGGCCGAGGAGAAGAAGTTCGCGGAGATCAAATCGCCCATCGTAGGCACGTTCTACCGCTCCGCGTCGCCGGACGCCGAGCCCTATGTCACGATGGGGCAGGAGGTCGAAGAGGACACGGTGGTGTGCATCATCGAGGCGATGAAGGTGATGAACGAGATCAAGGCCGAGTGCAAGGGGGTGGTCCGGAAGATCCTCGTGGATAATGCCACGCCGGTGCAGTTCGGCCAGGTCCTGTTCCAGATCGAGCCCACGTAAGACCCGTTATGTTCGAACGCATCCTGATAGCCAACCGGGGAGAGATCGCGCTCCGCATCATCCGCGCATGCCGGGAGATGGGGATCAAGACGGTCGCGGTGTTCTCGCAGGCCGACGAGCAGTCCCTGCACGTCCAGCTGGCCGACGAGGCCATCTGCATCGGCCCCGCGCCGGCCAAGGACAGCTACCTCAAGATCGCCAACCTCATCAGCGCGGCCGAGGTGGCGGACGTGGACGCGATCCATCCGGGCTACGGCTTCCTCGCCGAGAACGCGCACTTCGCCGAGATCTGCGAGAACTGCAAGATCACGTTCATCGGCCCTACCCCGGAGAACATCCGGCTGATGGGTGATAAGGTGAAGGCCCGCGAGACGATGAAGAAGGCCGGCGTGCCGGTCACGCCGGGCAGCGAGGGCATCGTGAAGACCAAGGACGAGGCCCTCGAGATCGCCCGGGACATCGGGTACCCGGTCCTGATCAAGGCCGCGGCGGGTGGGGGCGGGAAGGGGATGCGGATCGCCCGCAACGACGTGAGCCTGGCGCAGAGCTTCATGACGGCGTCGTCGGAGGCCGAGCGGGCGTTCGGCAACGCCGAGGTCTATGTCGAGAAGTACGTCGAGAAGGCCCGCCACATCGAGGTCCAGATCATCGCCGACCAGCACGGGAGCATCGTGCAGCTCGGCGAGCGCGACTGCAGCATCCAGCGACGGCACCAGAAGCTGCTGGAGGAGTCGCCGAGCCCGGCCCTGACGCACGAGATCCGCAAGCGGCTCGCGCGGGCGGCGGTCCGCGGCGCCGAGGCCGTCCGCTACCGCAACGCCGGGACCGTCGAGTTCCTGTTCAACGAGGACACCGGTCAGTTCTACTTCATGGAGATGAACACCCGGATCCAGGTGGAGCACCCCGTGACGGAGGAGGTCACCGGCGTGGACCTCGTGAAGGAGCAGATCATGGTGGCGGCAGGCCAACGGCTGTCGTTCAGCGAGAAGGATATCCATGCGCAGGGCCACGCCATCGAGTTCCGCGTCAATGCGGAGAACCCGTACAAGGACTTCTCGCCGTCGCCGGGGACGGTCTCCTTCGTGTATTTTCCGGGAGGCCGCGGCGTGCGCGTGGACTCGCACGTCTACTCCGGCTACGAGATCTCGCCGCACTACGACAGCATGATCGCGAAGGTCATCGTCCACGGGCACTCGCGGCAGGAGGCCATCGCGAAGATGTCGAGGGCCCTGAGCGAGTTCATCGTCGAGGGGGTGTCCACCACCGTGCCGCTGGGGCAGGCCCTGCTGGGCGACGCGCGCTTCGCGCGGGGCGAGTACAACACATCGTTCCTGGACAGTTTCATGCAGGAGGTCTTCCTGATCACGCCGTCGTGACCGGGCGAGGGGCTGGAACATGATGAAGAAGAAGCGGGAGAAGGAGGACAAGGGCGGTGAAAAGGAGCCCGCGGATCCTCGCGACGCCATGCGGTCCGGCGAACAGCCGGAGACGGCGGGCGAACACCTGGAGGAGGGCACGGAGCTCGGAGCCGTCCAGATCCACCACAACGTGATAGCAACGATCGCCCGCCTCGCGGCGCTGAAGGTCCCGGGCGTGGTGGAGATGAGCGGCACGTTCGTGGACGGGCTGGCGGGCATGATCGGCAAGAAGGGGGTCGACCGTGGCATCCGCGTGGACACCGAGGACAATGCCGTCGTCCTCGAGCTGCACGTGGTCCTGGAGTTCGGCGTGCGGATCCCCAAGGTCGCCTGGCAGGTCCAGAACGAAGTGCGCCAGGCGGTCGAGCAGATGACGGGAAAGAATGTCAAATCGGTCAATATCATCGTCCAAACGCTGCGTTTCGCGGGTGAGAGTAAGCCTGCGTCTGAAGAAGAGGGAGGGAAGCTATGAAAGTGGTGCATTTCCTTTTGGGCCTTGTCCTGCTCGTGCTCGTGGCGGGCCTGGCGGTCTTCGTGATCCACGCCGGCCTGTCCCCCGATCTCTGGAGCCAGAGCATGGCCAAGCTGGCATCGTCGCGCTTCCTCGCCATGGAAGCGGCTGGCGTGTTCCTGATCGTGCTGGCGCTGTACCTGCTGACCGGGATTCCGCGGCGCGTCCAGGCGCATTTCATTTCGTTTGAGGGCGAGGGCGGGTCCGTCAGCATCAGCGTGAAGGCCATCCGCGACTTCCTCATCCGCGTGGGCAGCGAGTTCGCCGCCATTCTCAACATCGAGCCGGTGATTCGCGCGCCGGGCGGGACGATCGAGGTGGACCTGGACGTGAAGGTCAAGGCCGGCACGCAGATCCCCGAGCTCTGCAAGCTCCTCCAGGAGCGGGTTCGTGAGAGCGTCCGCGACAGCCTCGGCCTGCCCGAGGTGAAGCGCATCCGCATCAACGTGCGCGAGATCGTGGCGACGCCGCAGGAGAAGAAGCACGAGGAAGCGACGGAGTGGGAGGGCTCGGTGCGGCCGTGAACTGGAATCGCCTGGCCGAAGCTTATCTGGCGGTGGCGGAGGAGGTGTTCGGCCCCCTGCGCCGGCCGGTGGACCGCGTGGCGGCGGAGATCGCCCGCCGTTTGCGCAAGGGCAGCAAGGTCCTGGTCTGCGGCAACGGCGGCAGCGCCGCGGATGCGCAGCACTTCGCCGGCGAACTGGTCAACCGCTTCCTGAAGGATAGAAAGCCTTATGCCGCCGTGGCGCTTTCGACGGACACGTCGGTCATGACCTCCATCGCCAACGACTACGGCTACGATCGCGTGTTCGAGAAGCAGGTCCTGGCCCTCGGCCGGAGGGGCGATGTGCTGGTGGCGATTTCGACCAGCGGCAACGCCGCGAATGTCTGCCGCGCGGTCGCGGCGGCCCGTAAGCTGGGTATCCTGACCGTCGGCCTGACCGGCGGGAAGGGCGGCCGCCTGCGCCGCCTGGCGGACCGGGCCCTCTGCGTTTCGTCTTCCGCGGTGACACCCCGCATCCAGGAGGGGCACCAGGTCATCATCCACGCGCTTTGCGAGCAGATCGAGGACCTCCTGAAGTAGGCCTGCGTGCGGCATCGGCGAGGCATCCCCATGGCCGACACGAACAACGTCCAACTGGTGGTGGTGGGCTCGATCGGCATCGACACGATTGAGACCCCGACGGAGCGGCGCGAGGAGATCCTGGGGGGCTCGGCCAGCTACGCCTGCGCCGCCGCGTCGTTCTTCACCTCGACGGGCCTGGTGGGCGTCGTGGGCACGGATTTCCCGCAGGAGTGCACGGATCTCTACCGGAAGTTGGGCATCAACCTGGACGGCCTCCAGACCCTGCCGGGGAAGACCTTCCGGTGGACGGGCGTCTACGAGCAGAACATGGACAACCGTCGCACGATCTGCACGGATCTCAACGTGTTCGCCTCGTTCATGCCGGACCTGCCGCCGTCGTACCGCAAGAGCCCGTTCCTCTTCCTCGCCAACATCCAGCCGTCGCTCCAGCTGCACGTCCTGGACCAGATGGAGAAACCGCGCTTCGTGGTGGCCGACACGATGGACCTGTGGATCAACACCGCGAAGGACGACCTCCTGAAACTCCTGAAGCGGGTGGACCTGCTCACGCTCAACGAGTCGGAAGCCCGCCGCCTGAGCGGCCAGCAGGTCCTGCTGAAGGCCGCGCGGGCGCTGCTGGGCCTTGGGCCGAAGTACATCCTGATCAAGAAGGGCGAGCACGGCAGTATCCTGTTCTCGGGGAAGGATCTCTTCCTCATGCCGGCGTTCCCGTTGGAGGAGATACGGGACCCGACCGGGGCAGGGGACAGCTTCGCCGGGGGCTTCATCGGGGCGCTGGCGTCCGTGGGCAAGGTCAGCGAAACGACGATCCACCGGGCCATGATCTACGGCAGTGTGGTCGCTTCCTTCGGCGTCGAGCAGTTCAGCCTCGACCGCTTCCGCGATCTCACCCTGGAGCAGATCGAGGGTCGCGCCAGCCTCCTCCGCGAGATGATGCGCATCCGCTGAGCCCCCGCGCCGGCGTCCGCGACACTTGGTCGCGTATCACGCACTTCCTCAAGAAATGGGCTTAATTCTGCATGTGCATACCAAAGAAAAGCACATTTGCTCACATAACAGGCACATTTATCTTAACGTTTAAGCATAATTCGGTTACTTTAGTAAGAAATAGTGTATTTTGTGCTTGCCACGCCAAGGCGCCGTGGTAACTTACGCAGAAAACGTGGCACATTAGCTTGGAGAAGGGGAGCATCATGACAAAGAACCAGCTGGATGGCGCGCAGGCGCTGGTGAAGTGCCTGGAACGGCAGGGGGTCCAATACATGTTCGGGATCCCCGGGGGCGTGACGATTCCCATCTTCGACGCTTTGGTCACCACCGGAACGAAGATCAACTTCATCCTGGTCAGGCACGAGCAGGGCGCTTGCCACATGGCGGACGGGTACGCCCGGGCGACGGGCAAACCGGCCGTGGTTTGCGTGACCAGCGGCCCCGGCGCCACGAACACGATCACGGGGATCATGACCGCACACATGGATTCCGTGCCGATGATCGTCCTCTCGGGACAGACGGTGACCTCCATGATCGGCAAGGATGCCTTCCAGGAGGCGGACATCTTCGGCATCACGATGCCGATCGTGAAGCACAGCTACCTCGTGAAGGACACCAACGACATCCCGCGCGTGGTGAAAGAGGCGTTTCACATCGCCACCACGGGGCGGCCCGGCCCGGTGCTGGTTGACCTGCCCAAGAACATCACGGCCGGCCCGCTGACCGCCGACCTGGACCAGGAGATGGACCTGCCGGGTTACAGCCCCGACCGCGGCGAAGTGGACCGCCGCAAGGTCGAGGCCATCGCGGCCGCCCTCAGCAAGTCGCGCAAGCCGGTCCTGCTCGTGGGGCGCGGCGTCATCATCTCCGGCGCGGCCGCCGCCGTGAAGGAGCTGGCGGAGAAACTGAATGCGCCCGTGACGACCACCCTGCTGGGCAAGGGCGGTTTCCCGGAGACGCACCGTCTTGCGCTGGGCATGCTCGGGATGCACGGCACGGCGTATGCCAACAAGGCCATGGTGGAGTGCGACCTGGTGATGTCCATCGGCTCGCGCTTCGACGACCGGATCATCGGTCAGCCCGACAAGTTCTGCCGGGATGCCGTCAAGATCCATATCGACGTGGATCCGAGCGAGATCGGCAAGATGATCAAGCCCGACATCTTCTGCATCGCCGATGCCAAGGCGGCCGTGGAGGAGCTGCTCCCGCGTGTGGCGAAGCTGGATACGAAGGAATGGCTCGAGCACCTCGACGAGTACCGGAAGCGGCATCCGTTGCATTACGGGAAGCACGGGGGCCTGCGGGTCCAGCACATCGTGGACGAGCTCTACAACCTGACCGGCGGGAAGGCGGTGGCGGTGACGGACGTCGGCCAGCACCAGATGTGGACCGCGCAGTATTGGAAGGTGGACGCGCCGCGGAACTGGCTCAGTTCCGGGGGAGCGGGGACCATGGGCTACGGATTCCCGGCCGCCATCGGCGCCCAGTTCGGCCGGCCGAAGGACCTGGTCGTGGCGTTCGTGGGCGACGGCGGCTTCCAGATGACCATGGCCGAGCTGGCCACAGCGTGCAACCACAAGCTCCCGGTCAAGGTGTTCGTGATGAACAACCACTACCTCGGCATGGTGCGGCAGTGGCAGACGCTGTTCTACGAGGACCGGCGGAGCGGCGTGGACCTGGAGGGGAACCCCGACTTCGCCGAGATCGCCGACGCCTACGGCGCGCTGGGGCTCCGGCTGAAGCGGTCGGCCGACGTGCGAAAGATACTGACCCGGGCGCTGGAGCACACGGGCGGGCCCTGCGTGGTGAACTGCGAGGTCCTCAAGGAGGAGAACGTGTTCCCCATGGTGCCGGCCGGCCGGGCGCTGGAGGACATGATCATCGATCCGCCGCGGACGCGGAAGCGGAAGCGCGCGGGCAAGCGGGCATCGGGCGGAGGCAGCTGATCGAAGAGCAAGAGGTGCGAACATGGAAACTGGAACACAGAATGGCGTTCAGACTCACACGTTGAGCATGTACGTGGGCAACAAGCCGGGCGTCCTGGCCCGGATTGCCCAGGTCTTTGCCCGGCGGGGCTTCAACATAGACTCCCTGGTCGTGTCGCCGACCGTGGACGGGAACTTCTCGCGCATGACGATCACCGCCAAGGGCGATTCCGCCGGGCTCTACCAGATCATGGAAGCGGTCAAGAAACTGGTGGACGTCATCCACTGCACGGACCACACCGGCGAGAGCATGGTGGACAAGGAGCTCGCGCTGATCAAACTGCGCGTCAAACCGCAGGACCGGACCGAGGTGCTGCAGATCGCGGACCACTTCGGCGCGGAGACCGTGGACCTGACCGAGACGTCGCTGATCCTGATGATCACGGGCGACACGGACAAGGTGGACGCGATGTTCAACCTCTTCAAGAAGTTCAAGATCGTCGAACTCGTCCGCACCGGCAAAGTCGTCATGGCCCGAGGCGAGGAAGAAACGTAAGGCAAGGTTCATGGGTGATGGTTGATGGCAGGCCGGCGGATGGAGCCGGCTTCTCCATCAACCATTGACCATCAACCATTCCCCCCCTATATTCTTTCGGCCATGAACAGGACGCTTTTCGAGAAACTCTGGGATCGCCACGTCATCCAGACGATGACGGATGGCTCGGTCCTGCTCTATGTCGACCGGCACCTGGTCCACGAGGTCACGAGCCCGCAAGCCTTTGAGGGGCTGCGGCTTGCGGGCCGGCGGGTTCGTCGGCCCGACCTGACGTTTGCGACCATGGATCACAACGTGCCGACCGACCAGCAGCGGGTGATCCACGATGCAATCTCGAAGGCGCAGATCGAGGCGCTCGAGAAGAACTGCCGTGAGTTCGGCATATCGCTGTACGGCCTGGGCAACGACAACAACGGCGTGGTCCACATCATCGGCCCGGAGCTGGGACTGACGCTGCCGGGGACAATGATTGTGTGCGGCGATTCGCATACCGCCACGCACGGGGCGTTCGGCGCCCTGGCGTTCGGCATCGGTACGTCCGAGGTCGAGCATGTCCTCGCCACGCAGGCGCTTCGGCAGAAGAAGCCGAAGACCTTCAAGGTCGAGTTTCCTGGCAAGCTCCAGCGGAGAGTAACCGCCAAGGATATGATTCTGAGGCTGATCGGGACGATCGGCACAGGGGGAGGGACGGGGTACGTCCTGGAGTACTGCGGCGACGCGGTCCGCGGCCTGTCCATGGAGGGCCGGATGACGGTCTGCAACATGAGCATCGAGGCAGGCGCCCGTGCCGGGATGGTGGCGCCGGACGACACGACGTTCGGCTACCTGGGCTCGGGCGATCGGCGCTTCGTGCCCAAGGGAAAAGACTTCGACAAGGCGGTGGCTTTCTGGAAGACGCTGCCGAGCGATCCGGATGCATCGTTTGACCGCACGCTGACGGTCAACGCCGCGGAGATAGCGCCGCAGGTCACGTGGGGAACGAGCCCCGGGATGGTTACGGATGTGTCGGGTGTGGTACCGGAGCCCGACAAGGTCACGGGCTACAGCCGGCGCGACGTCGAACAGGCTCTGGCCTACATGGGGCTGGTGCCGGGTACGCGCATGACGGACATCCGCGTAAGCGTCGTTTTCATAGGCAGTTGCACAAACGGCAGGATCGAAGATCTGCGGGCCGCCGCGGCGGTCATGAAGGGCCGCAAGGTAGCGAAGGGGGTCAGAGTGCTGGTGGTGCCCGGGTCGGTACCCGTCCGGAAGCAGGCAGTGGCCGAGGGGCTCCACAAGGTGTTCATGGAAGCCGGCGCCGAGTGGCGCTTCGCCGGCTGCAGCATGTGTCTCGCCATGAACGCCGACCAGCTCGAGCCGGGCGAGCGGTGCGCGGCCACCTCCAACCGCAATTTCGAAGGGCGGCAGGGCAAGGGCGGACGGACGCACCTGGTCAGCCCGGAGATGGCGGCTGCGGCCGCGATCGAAGGACGTTTCGTCGATATAAGGAAGTGGTCTTGAAGAAACGCGGGGCTCCTATGGAACCATTTCGCACCTATCGCGGCATCGTGGCGACGCTGGACCGGGCCAACGTCGATACGGACCAGATCATCCCGAAGCAGTTCCTGAAGTCCATCCGGCGGACGGGCTTCGGGGAGTCGCTGTTTTTCGATTGGCGGTATCTGGCCGACGGCAAGCCCGATCCGAAGTTCGAGCTGAATGCTCCGCACCTCCAGGGGGCGTCCATCCTGGTTGCGCGCAACAACGTCGGGTGCGGCTCGAGCCGGGAGCATGCGGTGTGGGCCGTCGTGCAGTATGGCTTCAAGGCCGTGGTGGCACCGTCCTCTGCGAGGGCGGGGGCGCGGATGCCGGGTTTCGCGGATATCTTCCGCAACAACGCCGTGAAGAACGGCCTGTTGACGGTGGAACTGGCGGAAGCGGAGGTGGAGCAGATCTTCCATCTGGCCGCGCGGTTCAAGAGTCTGGAGGCCACGATCGATCTCGACGAGCAGCGCGTGGTTCTGCACGTGCCGGAGGAGGTCGCGTTTCATTTCGACGTCGATCCGGGGGTTAAGGAGCACCTGCAGCGGGGGCTGGACGACATCGGGCTGACGCTCGAGCACGCGGGGGATCTCGCGGCCTTCGAGTCAAAGCACGATGTGCAGATGCCCCCGGCGAAGTAGCCTCGTAGAGGCCGGCCTCCTGACGTTGTTCCATTCTGCCGCTGATCGCCGACTGCGGAGCACCGCATGCTGACGCGCACGTTTCTCCATATTCAGGGCATCGGCGAGACCACCGAGCGCAAGATCTGGCGGTCTGGAATCCAGGGATGGCATGATTTCGTGACCGCTCACGATCGAGGGGATCTCCGGGGCCGGAGAATCGAGTCTGCGATCCGGGACGTGGTCGAGTCGATCCGCCAGTACGACAGCGGTCGATGGGACTACTTCGACAAGTCCCTTCCATCCCACCATAAGTGGCGGGGCTTCGGTGATCTCGGTGACCAGGCTCTCTATCTGGACATCGAAACAACCGGCATGGGCGGTGAAGACGAGATCACGGTCATAGGGACGTACGATGGGAAGGAAGCGAAATCGTTTGTCGCCGGCGATAACCTGAACGAGGCGATCGGCGAAATCGAGAATCATCCGCTGATCGTGACGTACAACGGCGCGCAGTTCGACCTTCCGGTCATCCGGCGGCAGTTTCGCTGTAACCTCTTCAACCACATTCACATAGACCTGCGGTTCCCGCTGCGGCGCCTGGGCTATGTCGGTGGGCTGAAGAGGATCGAGGAAGCTTTCGGCATCGAGCGCTCTGCACGGACGAAGGGCCTGGATGGCTGGGACGCCGTGCGGCTGTGGCGTGAATACGAGCATGGCCATGACGCGGCGCTGGATCTTCTTCTCGAGTACAACCGAGAAGATATCAAGAATCTCGAACCCCTGATGCACTTCGTGTTCCGCGAGATGTCGAAGTCGCTCGAGCTCTAGTACGTGCGCACGAAGTGCGATGTAGGCCGCGTGATCCGCCTAAGGCGGACAAAGCCCCACCTGCGGCGGGCGAGCCCCGCGTGACGGCCCAAAGAATCAACTCCGAGATCGATCTGCGCATCTCTGCCATTTTCTTTCGGAAAAGTGTGCTGCTCGAACCTTCCATAGAGTGAGCACCGAGCCTATGGCACGGCGGACTCGGGCGAACAGGGAGAATCCTGATGAACAACCTTGCCAAGAAAGGACGACTCACTAGGATGGCAACCGGCATGGGCAGAAGGCGCGGTGGGCGCGCCCGCGCACCGCCCTGAAGGGGGTTCTCACAGGGAACATGACTCGCCAGGATCAGGCTCGTGGCGCTGGGGTAGTGCCGTCCGTGGTGGGTCGGCCGACGGGCGGTCGGGGTCACTCGGCGGGGACTCCGGGTGCCGAAGATCGCATGGGGGACTGGCTTGAGTGGAGGGAACGGTGTGCCTTGGCGCTCTGTTCTGCGGGCGCGCAATCCGCGCTGATGGGCTTTGCCGCCATGCATTTCAGCCGTCTGACTCGGCACTACGCCACGCGCACCAATGCGCCGGACCAGCCGCCGCAGTTGTCCGGCCGCGAAACATGGCATCTCTTTGAGACGCATCTTGCCGTGAGACACAATCGGGAAGGCAAGCGATACAAAGACTGGCTGTTTGCCAGGCTGGCCGGCACGGCCGACGACGAGTTGGATGTGGTGGCCGGGGGCGCGGCCCTGCTCATGCGGGACGTCGTCAGAGAGCATCTTCGCAACGAGCATTCCGCACAGGGAGTAGTCTCCTTGAGTGCCCCGCTCGCCGAGACAGGGTCCGCGTCCCTCACCGTCGAGGACCTTCTGCCGGGGACGATCGACACGGCGGACGAAGTGGCGAAGCATGAATTCGAACATCTCGCCCTGGGCCACGCAGGGGAGTTCTTTAGGGATATGGACCACCGCGAGAAGGTGGCTGTGCTGGCAAAGAGCCTGGGCCTGTCCCTCGCGGACCCGGCCGTGGAGGAAGTCGCGGGATGCCGGAAGAGCGTGCTTAACACCTCGTACCGCGGAGCCCTTGAGCGGCTGGCCGCGGATCTTCGCCGGCAGTACGAGGAGGATGACATGCAGTCCGTGCGCATCCTGGTCCTGATGACGTTCGAGGCGGTGGCTTCGCTCGCCGGCGCCTGGGGCGTCTCGGAGAGAGGTTGTGCACGGTTGCTCAGCATGGCGGAGCCGCGATGAAGAAACTTCCGAGAGCGCGGATCGTGAGACCAGCGGTCGTAGTGAGCCGGCGCCTTCTTCGATGGCTGCGTGAGTGGCACATTGACCGCCTACTGACGGAGGAGAGGGAGGGGGTCGGGCGGGCCGTGCGGCCGGTTGAGCCGAAGCTTCTTTCTCTTGTCGGCGGGGAGAAGGCGGCTCCTGTGCGTGTCGGACAGGTTCGACTGCTGTTCCCCGCCAGTGAGTTTTCCCGCGCGAGGCCGCGCTATGTCGCTGTTCTGGCCCGGCGAAAGGAGGGGCATCTCGTGGCCCCGTTCGGCCGGTTCGCTGAACCGGCCGTGCCCGGTGAATGGCTGACAGGCCGTGGCGCCGCGCCGTTGCGCGTTCTGTGCATCTGGAACGCGCGCCTCATGCCCGCGACATCCGTGCGCCGGAGCTGGCTGATCGACAACCTCTCCCGGTGCGAACTGGATCAGGCGTTGGCCTTGCACCTGCATGTGAGCGGTCGGACCGCACTTCCGGAGAGAACGGCCGAACGTGTGGGGCCGCCGCTGGTCCACCCGCTGGATCCTCGAGTCGAATACCTCGACGAGGAACGTGAATGGATGGACCAGTGGACCGCTATGGGCCAGCCGAGAGGCATGGTCTATCCTTTCCCTCCGTCCGCGGCAGTCCCTCAAGACCTGCCCTTGGCCGCTGAGAAACGGGGCAAGTATCGAGGAAAGAGAGAACCGCGCTCGTAACCTCGCCCCCGTTGCCCACCTGCCGGCGTCTTACCGCCGGCACTTTTTTCTACTTTTCGTCGGAAAACCCTCCGGCTCGAACCTTCCTGATAGTGGACATGGTGAGACGAGCGGAGGCTCGGTCATCCAGGCAAGGACAAGCACAACATAGGAGCAGAGCCATGGGATCGATGAATAGGGTGTTTCTGATGGGCAATTTGACACGCGACCCGGAGCTGAGGCGAACGCCGACAGGCCTGTCGGTGCTCGACCTCCGGCTGGCGGTCAACGAGAGGTTCAAGAACAAGGCCGGCGAGGCCGTGGATTCGGTCTGCTTTGCCGACGTTGTGGTTTGGGGCCGGCAGGCCGAGACCTGTGGACAGTACCTGGCGAAGGGTTCTGCGGTCATGGTCGAGGGGAAGCTCCAGTTCGAGCAGTGGCAGACGCCGGAGGGGCAGAAGCGATCGAAGCTCCGGATCCGCGCGAACCGGGTGCAGTTCCTGGGCCGTCCTCGCCGCAGCGGGCAGCAGGGCGTCGAACCGGCGCACAGCGAGCCGTCGGAAGCGTCTGAACCGGAGCCGGTGGAGGTGGCTGATGAGACGCCTTTCTAGTGGAGACGATCCAAGTCCAACGACGTTGACGCGATTCCCTCTCCCCTTCCGCCTTCGCCAAGGCTTCCTGCTTCGCCAAGGCTTCGCAGGACAGGTCGGCGGACAAGCGAGGGAGAGGGGGTGAAGGGTCAAAAGACTCGCTGCGCTCATATTGGGTGTTCTTTGGAGCCGGAGCATTACTGCCAATCGGGCCGCTTCGGGTGTCTGATGGGAGGTTCTCCGCAGTCGTGGGTTGGTGTGGTACGTGACGCTGAAACAAGGAGGGACAAATGGATGCTGCAGTTGCAGAACAAGCTCGTAAACGTCGCACGGGGCGGCTCGTGTTCTATCATCCGAACGGGAAGGGCACAGGGTCTGCCGCGCAATTCGAACTGCGTCTGAATCGCGACGGCGAGGATCGGTACGACTGCTTCTTCCTGGAGATGGCGCGGCAGAGGGCCGCGGCTTCTGAGAATGCGGGCCAGAGGACACCGGCGGCCTTCGACTGGGCCAACAAGGGCACGGTGAAGCTGGATTTCATGGACGTGTCCCAGTTTCTCATGGTCTTGGAGGGCCGGTGCGAGGAGATCGGGAACGGCCGTGGGGGGATCTACCACGAGTCGGGCGAGTCCAACACGCTGATTTCCTTCCGGCGAAGTCCGGAACCGAAAGGTTATTTCCTGGGTGTTTCGAGGAAGAAGAAAGACGGGACGCAGTTGTTCAAGGGGCAGATCCTGCTCAGCGATGCCGAAGCCACGGGACTGCGTTGCGTATTCCAGGCCGCCCTGTTCTTCCTCGCGTTCGGGGCTGAATCGCTGAGGGGGAACGCGAGGCCGCCGTCGGCTGCGGGCGAGACATGACGGGAACAGGAGTTATTGCGGAGGGTGCCGCGGAGGGCATCGGGCCGACCGCGGGAGCGGTTGGCGAGTCGCTCACCAGAGTGTTCGGCCACGGATCCTTTCGCCCCTATCAGGAGGACGTCGTGCGAGCCATCCTGTCGGGGCGCGACGCGTTCGTGGTCATGCCGACCGGCGGAGGCAAATCGCTGTGCTATCAACTGCCAGCCTGCGTGCTTCCAGGGGTGTGCTTGGTGGTCAGTCCGTTGATATCCCTGATGAAGGACCAGGTGGACGGCGCGTGCGCCCGGGGCATCCGCGCGGCATACCTCAACAGCTCACAGACGGAGGGGGAGAAGAGAGGTGTGCTGGATCGGCTGGTCTCGGGGCAGCTTGACCTGCTCTACGTGGCGCCCGAGCGCTTCCCGCTGCCGGGCTTCCTGGAACTGCTGAGGGCGCTGCCCGTGTGCCTGATTGCCGTTGACGAGGCGCACTGCATCTCAGAGTGGGGCCACGATTTCAGGCCTGACTACCTCGAATTGCCCAGAATGCTGGCGCAACTCCCCAGGGTTCCTGTGGCCGCGTTCACGGCCACGGCAACAGCGCGTGTCCAGCGGGACATCATCAGGCGACTCGCACTGCGTTCACCCTATCAGGTGCGCGCCTCGTTTAACCGGCCCAACCTGTACTATGAGGTGCGTCCGAAGGGCGACGTCGAGGTGCAGATTCTGCAGCACGTGGCGGTGCGCCGGCGCCAGTCGGGGATCATCTATCGCACGACGCGCAAGAAAGTCGAAGGCACGGCGGCTTGGCTTTCCTCACGTGGGGTGCGGGCCTTGCCTTATCACGCAGGCCTCGATGCGGAAACACGCAAGGCGAACCAGGACGCGTTCGACTGCGGCGAAACCGACGTGGTTGTGGCCACGATCGCGTTCGGCATGGGAATCGACAAACCCGATGTCCGGTACATCATCCACGGCGAGATACCAAAGAACATGGAAAGCTACTACCAGGAGACCGGTCGCGCCGGCCGGGATGGGGCACCCGCCCATTGCGTCTTGTTCTTCGACTGGGGCGACTTGCCTACGCTCAGGTACTTCGTCGGACAGATCCGGGACGACACCCAGCGCCAGATCGCACAGGGCAAGCTCAACGAGATGATTGATTTCGTGGAGACGCGCGACTGCCGCCGGAGGAGAATCCTGGCGTATTTCGGTGAACACTACCCGAGCGATCGGTGCGGAATGTGCGATGTGTGCAGGAGGAAGGGCCGCAGCGGTGGGTGGAGATGACGGTCCGCACAAGGCAGAAGGACTCGCGCATCGTTGTCCTGCCGGGGATTGGAGCGGGAGACGGGGATCGAACCCGCGACGTTCAGCTTGGGAAGCTGACATTCTACCACTGAATTACTCCCGCTCGGGAGATGTAGGAATACTACCGCAATGGTGGACTCTGTCCACTGTTTTCGAGATCTTGAAGGTATCGCTTGGCTCCTCGCGCGTTGATGGTGTTCTCCAAGCGGCGCGCATCACCTTTGGTCGCAACCGAAATCCTGAGTATCTCGCGCCAGTCGTGGGCGCGGCGAGTCCAGCCAGCGGGACGCCCAAGGTGCTGCTGCAACCTGTACTCGGGGTCCTTGGAGAAGCCGGTGTAATGCAAACGCAGTAAGTCGGATGACGATTGCTCGATTCCCTCTCCCCTTCCGCCTTCGCGAAGGCTTCCTGCTTCGCCAAGGCTTCGCAGGACAGGTCGGCGGACAAGGAAGGGAGAGGGTGTGAATTGTCAAAAGACTTCCTTCGTTTGTATTAGCGCAACGGTCTCTCGTGTCCACTTCTTTTGCAGTCGAGCAGGAATCTTCTGCGCCTGGGGCCTTGATCATGCTCTGGAAGAGTGACGCGTCAACCTTGCGCACAGTTCCTTTTCGCACCTTTTGCCTTCACTTCGGGGGCGGCTATCGATTAAGTAGTCCGGCGGTCGAAGAGGGTGGGTGGGGATCAACACATTCGAGAGGAGACTGGCATGGCTACTACAGAGAACCTGAAAGAGGCGTTCGCGGGCGAGAGCCAGGCGAACCGGAAGTACCTGGCGTTCGCGAAGAAGGCGGAGCAGGACGGTTTCAAACAGGTCGCGAAGTTGTTCCGCGCCGCGTCCGGAGCGGAGACGATACACGCCCACGCGCACCTGCGGGTGATGGGTGGTATCAAGACGACGGCGGAGAACCTTCAGGCGGCCGTGGAGGGGGAGGGGTACGAGTACCAGACCATGTATCCCAAGTTCCTGGCCGAGGCGAAAACGGAGAACAACGCCGCGGCGGCGAAGTCGTTCGAATTCGCGCTGGGCGCGGAGAAGGTCCACCACGACCTCTATGCACAAGCCTTGGAGGCGGTCAAGACCGGCAAGGATGCGGCGGAGAGTCCTATCTACCTCTGCACCGTCTGCGGGAACCTGGTGATGGGCTCCGCTCCCGACAAGTGTCCCATCTGTGGCGCGCCGAAGGACAAGTTTAGCCCGGTCAAGTAGTCGGTTATCAGGCACCGCTTCTCGGTTGCCGGACCCTGATAACGGGTAACGAAGAACGGATAACTCGTCTGAATGAACGCTTGGCGCTGCAGCATCTGCGGCTATGTGCACCGGGGCGATGATCCCCCTGAGATGTGCCCCGTGTGCGGGGCCCCGCGTGAGGCCTTCGAGCCGTACGTGGAGCAGGCCGAACCCCGGGACACCGTGCCGCCGAAGAAGTGGCGGTGCGGGGTCTGCGGCTACGAGCATGCAGGCGACAAACCGCCCTCGGATTGTCCGCTTTGCGGAGCGCCCCGCGATAACTTCCTGCCGGTGACTGGCGAGCCAACGGCCGCGTCGGCCGGAGACCTCGGTCTTAGCATCGTTATCGTCGGCGGCGGCATTGCCGGCGTCTCAGCCGCGGAGTCGGCCCGCAAGACGTCACCGAAGGCCGCGATCACGCTGATCTCGCAGGAAGGCGGGGTTCCGTACTACCGCATCAACCTGACCCGCCTGCTGGCGGGCGAGGTGGATGAAGCCAGCCTGCAGATCCACCCATCCGGTTGGTATTCCGAGCACGGCGTAGAGCTGGTGGATGCGGAAGCGATTGCGCTCTGGCCGGCGGACCGCGCCGTGGAACTGCGCGGCGGACAGCGGATCCCGTTCGACCGGCTCATCCTGGCATGCGGGGCGCATCCCTTCACACCGCCGTTCATGGCGGAGACGATCGAGGGCCTCATGACCCTCAGGACCTTGGCCGATGCAAGGACTTTGATTGGCCTTGTGAAGCCGGGCATCCGTGTCCTGTGTATCGGCGGCGGTATCCTGGGGCTGGAGACGGCGGCGGGGCTGGCCCGCCGCGGGGCCGGTGTCACGGTGCTGGAGAGCCACAGCTATCTCATGCCGCGGCAACTGTCGCGCAGGGCGGGGGACATCCTGGGCACGCACCTGGAAGGTCTTGGCGTGAGACTGCTCAAGCACGCAAGCACCAAGGAGATTCTCGGAAGCGGACACGTCGGCGGCGTATTGCTCGAAAGCGGCAGCAGGGTGGAAGCCGACCTGATCGTCGTGACGACCGGCGTGCGGTCCAACACGCACCTCGCGCGGAGCATCGGGCTGGAGGTGAACCAGGGCATCGTCGTGGACAATCACCTGGCGACGTCGAACCCGGCGATCCTTGCGGCCGGGGATGCCGCCGAACACAAGGGCCTTCTCTACGGCTCCTGGTATGCGGCGCAGTACCAGGGCAGCATCGCCGGCATGAACGCGGCAGGAGTCTCCAGCGAATTCGGCGGCATCCCGCGATCGCACACGCTGAAGGTGCTCGGCATAGACATGACCAGCGTCGGGCAGTTCGAGCCCATCGACGGCAGCTACAGGATTGTCGAAGACGAATCGGGAACGAACTACCGCCGGTTCGTATTCCGGGATTCGCGGATCGTCGGCGGTATTCTCCTGGGTGACACACGGTCGGCCTCTGCCCTGACAAAGGCCATCGAGAAGAAGGCCGATTTCCCCGACCTGCTCGCGGGCGTGGTCACGGCGCAGTCGGTCGCAGACAGCCTGGGACAGTAGTTGGCACGCCCCCGTCACAGGCCCGATGCTGTGGCTTGATTTCCGGCCCCCTTCACGCGTATCGTAACCGCCTTGTGCAAGGACTTTGAGCCATGCTCGAACCGGTATCCAACAAGGTGAGTTTCCCTGAACTCGAGGCGGGGATCCTCGAGTTCTGGGCGAAACACGACACCTTCAAGAAGTCGCTGGAGCTTCGCAGGACGGCCCCGGAATTCGTGTTCTACGACGGCCCGCCCTTCGCGACCGGTCTCCCGCACTACGGTCACTTGCTGCCGGGGACGATCAAGGACATCGTGCCCCGCTACCAAACCATGCGCGGGCGCCTGGTCGAGAGGCGGTTTGGCTGGGACTGCCACGGATTGCCCGTCGAATACGAGATGGAGCAGGAGCTCAAGATCAGCGGCAAGAGGGATATCGAAAAGATGGGCGTGGACGTCTTCAACGAGAAGTGCCGCAGCATCGTGCTCCGCTACACGAGGGAGTGGCGGGACACGGTGACCCGGATGGGCCGGTGGGTGGATTTCGACAACGACTACAAGACGATGGACAAGCCGTACATGGAGTCCATCTGGTGGGTGTTCAGGTCGCTGTGGGACAAGGACCTCATCTACGAGGGGCACAAGATCCTCCCGTACTGCCCCCGCTGTGCCACCCCGCTATCCAACTTCGAGACCAACCAGGGCTACGAGGAAGTGCAGGATCCGGCGATCACCGTGCGCTTTGCCCTGGAAGGACAGCCGCACACCTACATCCTGGCCTGGACAACGACCCCGTGGACGTTGCCGTCCAACCTGGCGCTGGCGGTCGGCGCCGCGGTGCGGTACGTCAAGGTCAAGGATGGGAACGACAGCTACTACCTCGCGAAAGACCGGCTGCCGGTCTACTACGAGAAACCTGAGGACTGCAAGGTGGTCGCCGAGGTGGCGGGCTCGGAGCTGGTCGGGCTCCGCTACGAGCCGCTGTTCCCTTACTTCGCGGACCTCAAGTCCAAGGGCGCGTTTCGCGTTTTCGCCGCGGACTTCGTGTCGACCGAGGACGGCACGGGCGTCGTCCACATCGCCCCCGGCTTCGGTGAGGATGACTACCGGCTGGGCCAGGCTGAGGGGCTTCCCGCAGTTTGCCCCGTGGACGAAGAGGGGCGCTTCACGAAAGCCGTCCCCGATTTCGCCGGGCGCGAGGTGAAGGAAGCCGATCCCGATATCATGCGGCGGCTCAAGCAGGAAGGAAAGCTGGTCCACCGTGGGACCATCCAGCACAGCTACCCGCATTGCTGGCGGTGCGACACGCCCTTGATCTACAAGGCCGTTTCAACCTGGTTTGTGAAGGTCGAGAGCATCCGCGAACGCCTTCTGGCCGCCAACAGGCAAACGCGATGGGTCCCCGAGCATCTCCGCGACGGCCGGTTCGGGAAGTGGCTCGAAGGGGCGAGGGATTGGGCGATCTCCCGCAACCGCTATTGGGGGACGCCCTTGCCCGTCTGGCGCAACAAGGCGGGCGAGACCGTCTGCGTGGGATCGGTGGCCGAACTCGAACGCCTCTCCGGGCAGAAGGTGGAGGACCTGCACAAGCATTTCGTGGACAAGATCGAAATCCCGTCCGCGAAGGGTGGGGCGCCCCTCCGGCGCATCCCCGAGGTCCTTGACTGCTGGTTTGAGAGCGGCTCGATGCCGTATGCGCAGTCGCACTACCCGTTTGAAAACCGGGAGCGTTTCGAAGCGAATTTCCCGGCCGACTTCATAGCCGAGGGGCTGGACCAGACCCGGGGCTGGTTCTACACCCTCATGGTTCTGTCGACGGCGCTGTTTGACAAGCCGGCGTTCAGGAACGTCATCGTCAACGGGCTGGTGCTGGCCGAAGACGGGCGGAAGATGAGCAAGCGCCTGAAAAACTACCCCGATCCGGTCTACGTGCTGAACACGTATGGCGCGGACGCGTTCCGCCTCTACCTGATTCACTCGCCTGTGGTGCGCGCCGAGGACCTCTGTTTCTCGGAAGAAGGGGTGAAGCACGCCCTGCGGCATCTGCTCCTCCCGTGGTGGAACGCGTACAGCTTCTTCGTGACGTATGCGAGGATCGACGGATGGAAACCCGGCTCAACGTCGAAGACCGAAGCGCCGACGTCAGGAAACTTGCTGGACCGCTGGATTCACAGCTCGCTGGAGCGGCTGACGCAGGACGTGGTGGCGGCGATGGATGAGTACGACCTCCAACGGGCCGTGAGGCCCTTCGTCCTGTTCATCGAGGACCTGACGAACTGGTACATCCGCCGCAGTCGGAGGCGCTTCTGGAAGAGCTCGGACGACGAGGACAAGACCCACGCCTACGCCACGCTGTACGAAGTGCTTCTTCGGCTCTCGAAGATCGCCGCGCCCTTTGTGCCGTTCGTCAGCGAGGCGATCTACCGTAACCTGCGCACGCCGGAGATGCCGGAGTCGGTTCACCTCTGCGACTTCCCCGTGAGCACGGGGAGCGGACGCGATCGCGGCCTCGAGGCCCAGATGGACGATGTGATGGCCGTCGTCGGGCTGGGCCGGAAGATCCGCGCGGAGCGCCATCTCAAAGTCCGCCAGCCGTTGAAGGGGCTGCATGTCGTCTGTCGTGATCCGGCGCGCCGCGACAAAGTGAGCGCGCTCAAGGATCTTATTGCTGAAGAACTGAATGTGCGGGAGGTCTGGTTCAGCGGGAAGGAATCGGACCTCGCGGTGTTCAGCGCGAAGCCGGATTTTGGCCGCCTGGGGCCCCGGCTGGGCGCGGCGGTCAAGAAGGTCGCGGCGGAAGTCCAGAAGATGGATGCGGAGAAGCTGAGCACGCTGCTGGACGGCGGGAACGTCAGCCTGACCGTGGACGGGCAGGTCACAGAACTTGCGCCTGAAGACGTGATCGTGGAGCGCAAGCCGAAGGAAGGCTTGGCGGTGGGCTCCGAAGGTGGGCTGGTGGTGGCCCTGGAAGTGGACCTGACCCAGGAGCTGGTTCGCGAAGGCCTCGCCCGGGAATTCGTGAACAAGGTTCAGAACATGCGCAAGGCGGCGGATTTGGACGTTATCCAGCGCATCCGGCTTGAGTACACGGGCGACGAGGCCGTGCGCGAGGCCGTGGCGGAGCACGCGGCCTATATCCAGAACGAGACCCTCTGTGTACAGTGTTCGTTCGCCGCAGACATGGGGGGTAAGGCCGAGAGCTGGGACCTGAACGGGCATCCCTGTTCGATCCGGCTGCAGAAGGTATGAGAAACTGGGCTGCAGGGAGTTGACATTGCAGGACGCGTGTGGTACGTAACGCCGCTCTTTTGAAGAACGGGAGGGAGAAGAGGGTTCCGGCCCCAGTCAGTTGAAGGAGACCCATGGCAAAGAAAACCGCTCACCAGGCGAAGAAAGCAGCAGTCCGAAAGCCGGCGGCCAGCCGCAGCCTCCCGAAGACCGCCGTTTCGTCCCGCGCCAACCGCGTGGCGCGGATCGCCTCCGACCTCCGGAAGATCGCCAAGCTCAGGGCTCCAAAGGGAATCAAGCGGCCCCCGCCGGAACGCGAGGAGAAATTCATCCTCAAGAAGGTTTTCAAGAAGAGCCAGCTGACGGCTTACAAGCAGGTGTTGGAGAGACTCCGGGACCGGGTCGTGGATGAGATCTCGTTCCTCGCGGGCGATAACCTGAACCGATCCCAGAAGGAGTCGTCAGGGGACCTCTCCAGCTACAGCTTCCACATGGCGGATCAGGGAACGGACAACTTCGACCGCGAATTTGCGTTGAACTTGGTCAGCAGCGAGCAGGACGTGCTGTACGAAATCGACGATGCTTTGCGGCGGATCGATCTGGGTAACTACGGCGTGTGCGAGCTATGCGGCAAGGCTATCGAGAAGGCGCGGCTGGGCGCCTTGCCTTTCGCGAAGCTGTGCATCGGCTGCAAGTCGGAGGCCGAGAAGGGCAAGACCCGGTTTCGCCCCTTCGGCCCGACGATCTCCCAGACGGCGGAAAGCTGATCTCGGTCCCGGCCGTGTTGCCATTTCCTGCCGTGTTCCGGAGCGAGTTCCTCTCGTATTCGGCTCCGACTGCGGCCTTGCCAAGGCTACCCTGGGGGGCTAGCTTTGAACTCGTTGGAAGGTGCTTCGAACCATGCTAGTTCTGATTCTCGGATTGTGTGTCGCGGTGGCAGACCAGGTCACCAAGCACATCGTGCGGTTGACCTTCGACGTGGGGGAATCCCGGCCCGTTCTCGACGGGCTCTTTGACCTGACCTTCGTGAGAAACACCGGCGCGGCATGGGGCCTCCTCGGGGGGCAGAACGCGTCCCTGACGATCCTCTCGGTGATCATGCTGGTGGTGATGGTCGTCTTCCGGCGTTCCTTTCTCAGCAATACGTGGGAACATCGCGTGGCCTTGGGACTGATGATCGGCGGCATCGTCGGGAATTTGATGGACCGCCTGCGGCTCGGCTGGGTGACAGATTTCCTCGATTTCCACTGGCGTGCTCACCACTGGCCGGCCTTCAATGTGGCGGACGCCGCCATCTGCGTCGGCGTCGGCATCTACGTCCTGTCGGCCCTCTGGCTGGCCGGCCATCCTCTCCACGAGTCACGTCTCAAGGGGATGTCGAACGGATCCGCTGGCGCGGAAAAGGCAGCCGATGCGCCGAAGTAAGGGACATCCGGATCATCGTTATCCTTCCTCATCGCCCCCGGACCTGAAGCCCGATTTCGCCGCCCATTTTCTTGTGGGTCCCACGGCCGTGGGGAAGAGCGCCGTGGCTCAGCACATCGCAGAACAGGAGGGATGGGACATCCTTTCGGCGGACTCGATGCTCGTCTACCGCGGGATGGATGTGGGCACAGCGAAGCCCTCGCGCGAAGACAGGAAGCGCGTGCGGCACTGGGGGCTCGATGTGGTCGGCCCCGATGAGTCCTTCAGCGCCGGCCAGTACGTGGAGTATGCAAGAGACGTGTTCAGGCGATGCGCCGAAGAGCAGAAGGCGTTGATCGTGGTGGGGGGGACTGGCCTCTACATGAAGTGCCTCACCGAGGGGCTTGCCAAGGGCCCGCCGGCGGACCCGGAGAGGAGAAACCGCGCCGAGGCGCTCCTGAGACAGGGGGGGGTGGAGGCCTTACAGAAGGCGTTGCGCGAGCTGGATCCGGAACGGTACGAGGCGCTGGGAGCAGATGCCGCAAATCCGCGCCGTGTGATCCGGGCCATGGAGTTGGCGGCGGGTTCGTTGCCTGTCTCGAGGTCCTGGCCGGGACATCCCGCGGTGCCGCTGGCGGGTCTGAGGATGGATCCGCCGGCGCTCGAGGCGAGGATCGAGCGCAGGGTCGCGGAGATGTACAAGTCCGGCCTGCTTGACGAGGTGAAGAAGCTCAAGGCCTCTTGCCCGCGGCTGTCGAAGACGGCGCTCCAGGCCATCGGCTATGCCGAAGCGCTTTCCGTGTTGAGCGGCGACTGCAGCGAGCAACAAGCCATGAAGCGGACGGCCATCCGCACGCGACAGCTTGCCAAGCGCCAGATGACGTGGTTTCGCCACCAGGCCCGCGTGGAGTGGATAGCCGCCGAGAGAGACAGCTCCGCGGTGGACCTGGGCGAGAGTGTTCTTGCGTGTTGGAGGAAATATGGCCCGACCCCTGTGGTCATCTGATTCAGACCGGCGCGAGACGGCTTTGCTCGTGGCTGTTCAGAAGAGGGACCAGCACGAGCGGGACGTACACGATTCGCTCGAGGAACTGGCGCTGTTGTCCGCCACGGCCGGTGCGGAGGTGGTCGATCAGGTCGTCTGCCGGCAGATGGCCATCCATCCGGCCACGTTCATCGGGAGGGGCAAGACGGAGGAGATAGCGCGCCAGGTGAGGGACCGCGAGATCACGACGGTCGTCTTCGACGACGACCTTTCGCCGGCCCAGGGGCGGAACCTCGGCCGGTTGATCGAGGCGAAGATCATCGACCGAACGCAGCTCATCCTGGATATCTTCGCCCAGCACGCCCACACGAAGGAGGGCCGTCTACAGATCGAGTTGGCCCAGTACCAGTATCTTCTGCCGCGGCTTCGCCACATGTGGGCCCACTTGGAGCGCCAGCGGGGCGGGATTGGGCTTCGGGGGCCGGGCGAGCAGCAGCTCGAGGTGGACCGACGGCGCGTCCAGAACAAGATGCTCCGCATTCGGGACGCGCTGGAGCACGTCCGGAAGCACCGGGCGGAGCAGCGCCGGGGCCGACGCCGCCACGGATGGGCCCTGCTCACCTTCGTGGGATACACGAACGCCGGCAAGTCCACGCTCCTCAACAGTCTGACGGGCGCGGACGTACTGGCCTACGACAAGCTTTTTGCCACGCTCGATCCCGTCACCCGTCAACTGCGACTCCCGAACCACCAGCCGGTCCTGGTCACGGATACGGTCGGGTTCATCCGCAAGCTGCCGCATCACCTAGTGGAATCCTTCAAGGCCACCCTGGAGGAGGTGAACGAGGCCGACCTCCTGATCCACGTGATCGATGCGTCACACCCAAGCGTCGACCGCCAGATCGACGCGGTGAGCGTGGTGCTCCGCGAGCTGGGTGCGGACCAGAAGCCGGTTCTGTCTGTGCTGAACAAGATGGATCTGGGATCAGCCCGCGCACAGTGCGGAAGACTCCTTGCGCGACTCGGCCGGGCTGTCCCCGTGTCTGCGCTGGCGGGGGAGGGGCTTGACCTGCTTCGCGACGAGCTGGCCGATTTCCTGAAAAGCCGGACCGCGCGCGTGCAGATGCGGCTGCCCGCCTCCGAAGGTAAATTGCTTGCCGCAGTCCGAAGTTCCGGTAAGGTGTTCGCCGAAACCTACGGGGAAGATGGCAGCGCGCTCGTCGAGGCAAGCGTTCCGGGCCGGCTTTACGGACGATGCCTGCCCTTCCTCGTACCCGAGAAGCGTGCGAATCGAAGAAGGCCGGCCAAGAAAACGGCAGCCCCTCGTGAAGACATCGGTTAAGGAACGTCTGTACCCGTTGACGCAACAGCGTGTTGCGGACATCCCGGAACGTCAGCGCCCGCGGGAACAGTATGACCGGCTGGGGGCGGAGCACGTATCGGACGAAGTCCTCCTTGCCTTGATACTGCGAAGCGGCGTGCGGGGCGTCAACGTAGTTGATCTTGCGCATCGGTTGCTCCTTCAATACGGATCGCTGACCGCCATCAGCCAGGCGTCTACGGACGAACTGGCGCAGCAACCGGGCATGGGCAGGGTCAAAGCGCAGGTCGTGAAGGCTGCCCTGGAGCTGGCGAGCCGCCTGGCGGAGGAATCGACTCCGCCCCGGCACGTCATCCGGAGCCCGGCCGATGCCGCCCGGGTGCTCGGCGAACGTGCCCGCACCAGAGAGGAAGAGGCTTTCTGGGTCCTGCTGCTCGATGCCAAGCATCGTCTGCGCCGGGCCCCGGTGGAGGTCAGCAAGGGGCTTCTCGATGCGAGCCTGGTGCACCCGCGCGAGGTCTTCCGCGAGGCCATACGGTCATCCAGCGCGGCGGTCGTTCTTGTTCACAACCATCCGTCGGGTGACCCGTCCCCGTCGGCGGAGGACATCCGCATCACCCGGCAACTGGTCGAGGCAGGGCGCATCGTGGACATCGGCGTGCTGGATCACGTCATCCTGGGACGGTCAGAGCAGGCGGGCAGCGAGGGCTTCTTCAGCCTCAGGGAGGCTGGCACCGTCGCATTCACATCGTAGACTTTGGGGCTATGAAGATACACCCTACTGCAATCATCGATCCCGGCGCCGTGCTCGGCGCCCAGGTCAGCATTGGGCCGTTCGCGGTCATCGAGGGCGGTACGGCCATCGGGGACCACTGCGTGATCGGCCCGCACGCGGTCATCTCCCGGTACACATCCCTGGGACCGGGTTGCCGGGTTCATGCTGGGGCCGTCCTGGGTGACGTCCCGCAAGATGTGGCCTTCAAGGATGTCGAAAGCTACCTCAAGGTGGGTGCCGGGTGCATCATCCGGGAGGGAGTGACGATCCATCGCGGGACGAAGGCGGGCACGTCCACCATGGTGGGGGATCGGTGTTTTCTGATGGCTCTCAGCCATCTGGGCCACAACGTGCAGATGGGCGACGACGTGATCGTCGTCAACGGCGCGTTGCTTGCGGGCTATGTCGAGGTGGGGTCTCGGGCCTTCATCAGCGGACATGCCGGGGTGCACCAGTTCACGCGGATTGGGCGGTTGGCGATGGTGTCGGGGTGTTCGGCCATCAGTAAGGATGTTCCGCCTTTCTGCACGGCACGAGCCGCGAGCCTCAACTGGATTGCGGGCCTCAACGTGGTCGGCATGCGACGCGCCGGGATCGCCGCCGGTGAGCGGCAGGCGGTCCGGACCGCGTTCAAGGTTCTGTACCGGTCCGGTCTCAACGTGTCGCAGGCCCTGTCGCGGCTGAAGGAGGAGTTCAAAGAAGGTCCGGCGCGAGAGTTGTGGGAGTTCGTGGCCGCCTCCAAACGCGGGATTTGCGCCTTCGGTGGGTCGGAGGAGGCAGACGACGAGGAACAACGATAGGTGTTGCGTTAGACCGGCCTCTGGCGTAAGGTACTGCAAAACTGAATAGTTGGAGATTTCGATCTTCGGGGCAAGGTGATCACGCGCTGCGCGTGAAAGTCCTGACCGGCGGTGAAAGCCCGCGACTCCCGGTGTCGCCTTGGCGAATCGGGACTGATGCGGTAGTTCTGCGAGAAGGCAGAGTACCCGCAGCCGACAGTAAAGTCTGGATGAGAGAAGATCGCGCTTTGGCGCATGCTGTCCCGGAGATCCATCTTTCCGGGACTTTTTTTATGGAACAGCAGCACAACGAGAGACTCTCAGAGTCGACGCCCTTCCAGCCGATTCCGGAAGCGATCGAGGCCTTTCGGCGCGGCGAGATGGTGGTCGTCGTGGACGATGAGAAACGGGAAAACGAGGGGGACCTGGTGGTCGCGGCCGAGAAGACCACCCCGGCCATCATCAACTTCATGGCCAAGTTCGGCCGGGGCCTGATCTGCGTCGCCATGGAGGGTGAACGGCTGGCAGGGCTGGGCCTGACGCGCATGGTGCCGCCGGGTGAGGGGGACCGTTTCAGGACGGCCTTCATGCAGTCGGTGGATGCGCGGACCGGCGTGAGCACCGGGATCAGCGCCTACGACAGGGCGCACACCATCTCGGTGCTCCTCGGCGACAAGACCGTGCCCGCCGATCTCATTCGGCCGGGTCATATATTCCCCCTGGAGGGCGTCCCCGGCGGCGTGCTCAGGAGAACCGGGCACACGGAGGCCGCGGTTGACCTGGCCCGGCTGGCAGGCCTCAGGCCGGCGGGCGTGATCTGTGAGATCCTGCACGAAGACGGCACGATGGCCCGCCTGCCGGAGCTCCGGGAGTTTGCGGCTCATCACAAGCTGACGATGATTTCGATAGCGGATCTCGTGGCCTATCGGCGGCAGCAGGAGAAGCTCGTAGAACTCGAACGCAAGGTCCGCCTGCCGACGTCGGCCGGCGTGTTCGACCTTTATCTCTACCGATCCTTGCTCGATGATAAGCATCATCTGGCTCTGGTCATGGGCACACCTGCCGGGCAGCCGTCCGCGCTGGTCAGAGTTCACAGCGAGTGCCTCACGGGAGATGTCTTTGGCTCCCTGCGATGCGACTGTGGTTCCCAGCTGCGCGCGTCCATGGCGATGATCGCTGCCGAGGGTCACGGCGTGCTTCTCTACATGAGGCAGGAGGGGAGGGGGATCGGGCTTGCGAAGAAGATTCACGCCTATGAGTTGCAGGAGGACGGGCTCGACACGGTGGAGGCCAATGTCCAACTCGGATTCGAGCCGGACCTCAGGGACTACGGCATCGGCGCCCAGATCCTGGCCGATCTGGGCCTGCACAGGATCCGGCTCATCACGAACAACCCCCGGAAGATCATAGGCCTGAAGGGATACGGGCTGGAGGTGGTCGAGCGGATTCCGCTGGTGCAGCCGCGCACGGAGCACAACGAACAGTATCTCGAGGCGAAGAAGACGAAACTGGGGCATTGGCTATAGAAGGAGGAAGAGATGAGCTACAAAGAATACGCGGGCATGCTGGATGCCAAGGGGCTGAAATTCGGGATCGTTGTGAGCCGGCACAACGATTTCCTGACGAGACAGCTGATCCAGGGAGCTGTGGACTGCCTGGTCCGCCACGGCGCCGACGAAAAGGACATATCCGTGGCCTGGGTTCCGGGGGCGTACGAGATACCCCTGGCCGTCAAGAAGCTCGCGCAGGGCAAGCAGTGCTCCGCGATCGTGGCGCTGGGCGCCGTGATCCAAGGGGCCACGCCGCACGCGGGATTGATCAACACACAGGTGGCGCGCGCGCTGACGCAGATCGGGCTGGAGTCCGATATCCCGGTCATCGACGGCGTGGTGTCTGCCGACAACCTCGAGCAGGCCATTGAGCGGTGCGGCACGAAAGGCGGGAATCGCGGCTGGAATGCCGCGCTCTCGGCGATAGAGATGGTCAACCTGCTCAAGAACCTGAAGGCCTAGGCGCACATGGGCGGACGTCACGAATCGCGACAGTGGGCCGTTCAGTTCCTCTTCCAGAGGGACTTCAACCGCGGGGACCTCGAACCCGCCCTGGAGGATTTCTGGCAGGACAAAAAGCCAGGCCCGAAAGCCCGGCAGTTCACCGAGGAGCTGATCAGCGGCGTCGAGCAGAACATCCAAGAGATTGATGCCCGCATCAAGGGATATGCGGAGCACTGGGATCTGAAGAGAATGGGCGCCGTGGACCGCAACGTGATCCGCGTCGGTCTCTACGAAATGATGTTCCGGCCCGATATCCCGCCGGTGGTCTCTATCAACGAGGCCGTCGAGATCGCCAAGGAACTGAGCGGGGTGGAGTCCGGCAGGTTCGTTAACGGCATCCTGGATCGGGCCTGCAAGGACCTGGATCGGCCTGCCCGCGCGGCAACCCGCGGCAAGACGGCTCACCCACGAGAGGACACGTAGCGTGGCCACGTGGATCGAGGCCCTGGCCAGAACCCGCCGGCAGATCGGCGCCACGCTCAGCAGGATGTTTGCCTCGGCGGACGGGCGCGATGAGATGCCTCTGGAGGCGCTCGAGGAAACGCTGTTGCAGGCAGATGTTCCCGTCCGGCTCGTGGCGGCGTTGCTGGAGGACTTGGGGCGATCGCGAGGCGGCGACGGCAGAACCAGGCAGGAAACGCTCCGCAAGGACCTGGTCGAGGCCTTGCAGGCCCCCTCGGCGGGGGGGCCGGGCGCCGGCGTCAAGCCGGTTGCGATCCTCGTGGTAGGGGTGAATGGCTGCGGCAAGACGACGACCTGCGCGAAGCTGGCTTACGACGCGCTTGGAAGAGGGCTCAAGCCCTTGCTTGGCGCGACGGACACTTTCCGGGCGGCGGGCGCCGATCAGTTGAAGTGGTGGGCGAACCATCTGGGGTGCGAGGCGGTCATCGGGGCGCCCGGCGCCGACGCTGCTGCGGTGGCGTTCGACGCGCTGGACGCGGCGGTCGCCCGAGACTGCGATGTTGTGATCATCGACACGGCCGGGCGGATGCACACCAAGCAGCCGCTGATGCAGGAGTTGAGGAAGGTCCGTGCTGCGCTCGGCAAGCGCCTGAGCGGCGCTCCGCACGAAACCTGGGTTGTGCTGGATGCGACGCTGGGGCAAAACGCCATCACACAGGCTCGCATGTTTCACGAGGCCGTGCCCCTGTCGGGCGCCGTGGTAGCCAAGCTGGATGGTTCATCGAAGGCGGGTTTCGTATTCTCGGTCGCGCGGGAGCTCGGGATCCCCATCCGGTTTGCGGGACTCGGCGAGGGCGAGGCGGATCTTGCGCCGTTCGACGCCGGCAAATTCGTGGATGCCCTGCTGCCCGCGGCGAATGCTTCCGGGAAATACGAGTCATGAAGTCTCGATACCAGGAACACGAGCCATGGATGCGGCGCGCCCTCGACCTGGCGCGGCGTGGCGAGGGATTGACTCGCCCGAACCCCCCGGTTGGGGCCGTGATTGTGAACAGCGGGCGCCTGGTGGCCGAGGGGTACCATCGGACCGCCGGGGGGCCCCACGCGGAGATGGTCGCCCTTCAGCGGGCCGGGCGCAGGGCGAGGGGAAGCACGCTCTACGTGACGTTGGAACCGTGTTGCACGTGGGGTCGAACCCCTCCGTGCACGGACGCCATCCTTGCGCACGGTGTCAGAGAGGTGGTGGTTTCGGTACGCGACCCGAATCCCGTCCACCGGGGCCGCGGGTTGCGTGTCCTTCAGCGTCACGGCGTCGAGGTCGTCAGCGGTGTGTGTGCGAAGGAGGGCGCCGAACTCGTCGCTCCTTTTGCCGCGTGGGTTACGACGGGGAGGCCGTACGTCAGCCTCAAACTGGCAGTCTCCGCTGACGGGAAAACAGCGGATCTTCACGGGGCCTCACGCTGGATCACCGGGCCGAAGGCGCGAGCGCTCGTTCATGATCTCAGGCGCCGCGCCGACGGCATCATGGTGGGAGCGGGCACGGTCCGCCGGGATGACCCCGTGCTCCTGCCGCGCCCGGCTCGAGGCCGGAAGCCCTGGAGAATCGTGGTGACGCGGGACGGGAACGTGCCCTCCCATGCGAAGCTGCTCAACGACGAGGGGTCGGCTCAGACCCTCGTGGCGGTTTCAAAGTCCTGCCCACGCCGGGCGATCAGGCGCCTGCAGAAGAAGGGGGTGGACGTGCTGAAACTGGCGTCATCGGGCGACGGGGTTTCCCTTGTGCGCCTGCTCGAGCATCTCGGGAGGCGGGGTCTCCTGCACGTTCTGTGCGAGGGGGGATCAGAGGTCGCGGCATCGCTGATCAGGGCCCGGCTGGTGGACGAGTTCATCTTCTGTGTTGCCCCGTGCGTCATCGGCGGGAAGCAGGCTGTCGGAAGCGTTGGAGGGCGGGGTTGGAAACTGGGCGCGCAGCCACGGCTGCGGTTTGTCTCCGTCGGACGGGCGGGGGAAGACCTTGTAATACGGGCGAAACCACGGTAGAGGACGTTGGCATGTTCACTGGGCTCGTTCAAAGAACCGGGCGGCTGGTATCCAGGGATACCTCGTCTGAACGCGGCACGTTGGTGGTTGACGCGGGGACCTGGAGCCGGCCGCCGGAGATGGGCGAAAGCGTGGCGGTTCAGGGCGCCTGCCTCACACTGACCCACATGACGGGTGCCGTCCTGAGCTTCGAGGTGCTCGAGGAAACCTTCCGGCGCACGAACCTGGGGCGCAGGCGGATCGGGGACGTCGTCAACCTGGAGCGGGCTCTGAGGCTCGGCGATGCGCTGGGCGGGCACATCCTCACCGGACACGTGGATGGCGTAGGATCGGTGACGCGCCTGGAGAGAGTGGGGCGGGACTGGGCCGTGACGGTGTCTTGCGGAGAAGACCTGCTGAAAGCCATGGTGCCCAAAGGGTCCATCGCATGCGATGGTGTCAGTCTCACGATAGTCGAGTTGCTGCAGGATGCCTTTACCGTTCACATCATCCCGCATACCTGGCAGGAAACCTCGTTCTCACAGCTGAAAGCCGGGGACGAGATTAACCTGGAGACCGATGTTCTTGGTAAGTACGTTCGTCGGGTGCTGGCCGGCGGTACTGCGGATCGGACGATCAGCTGGGACATGCTGAAGTCGGCCGGTTTTTTGGGATAGTTCGCCATGATCGTGCATTACACGGGAGCATCGTGGAAGAAGTCACTGGCGTTGATCGCCTGGTGCATGTGCCTTGCGGGTCGGGCTTTCTGCGCCAACCTGCTGCTCTTCGACTTCGAAGACGGAACGCAGGGCTGGGAGCACGAGACCGATGGGACGATCACCCCTGACGCTGCTGAGACGGTCGCCGACAATGCCCGCCACGGCAAGGCGGCCCTGGTGTTCAATCATCATTTCAGCAAGGCCTCGAGGCTCCTCCACTGCCGCGTCACAAGCGGCTTCCCGA
The DNA here is from genome assembly GCA_043803015.1 of Verrucomicrobiota bacterium. GTDB lineage: Bacteria > Verrucomicrobiota > Kiritimatiellia > CAIQIC01 > JAGNIJ01 > JAZDKK01. The sequence continues at coordinate 26,601 of JAZDKK010000045.1, read as the reverse complement.
GGGACGTCACCACCATTGCCGGATTCCACGGGTTTTCGGCCTGGGTGTTCATCCCGAACGGCAGCCCCTACTGGGAGGCCAAGATGTTCGTTCGGTCGGGCAGTGACTGGAAGTGGTCGGAAGGCAAGGCCCGTCGCGGATTGGAGCCCGGCTGGTACCGGGTCGAGATCCCGCGCGACAAGATTGTTGAGCCCAACCTGATTAAGGATCTCGGCGTAGAAGTTGTGAACTTCACCGACGACATCGAGAGCCGAATCCGAGTCGATCAGGTCGAAGCCGTCCTGACGGGGCCGGCCGCGGACAGCCCTGCAGAGTAGCTCGGCGGCTCGCGATCCAGAAACCCGCGATCCATGGCGTCGCAGCCGTTCGGGATGAGGCTCGGAGCTACGGGCCGAGCGTCAGTTCGGCGTTGTCGAAGAAGCAGGCCTGCTTGCCCTGGCCCAGATCGCCCTTGGTAGCCCCATCGAAACCGAATACGGGGCGCACGAAAGCGGTGTTGAGTGGAGCTTTCCCGGCGATGGTGATGGTCTGCCAGTCGGTGGTCAGCGTGGAAACCAGGTTGAGAGTTCCCTGGTCGTGTCCGGCCTTGGTGGTGTCATCCGGCAGGTAGAACTCCAGTTTCACGAAGACATTCGAAGCCTGGAACATGGCTTCCTTCTTGGCGCGTATGGAGAACTTGTATTCCTGTCCTGGCGTTCCCTTGACGCTCTGGAAGAACCCGCCGGCGCCGTTGAGCACCCAGCCCTGCATGGCCGCTCCGAACTCCTCGGTTTCCTTCGCCCAGTCGACGAAGTCCACGTTGCCGAACTTGCCCCATCCGGCGCCATTGGTCTCGAATCCGGAGTTAACCAGCAGTGATTGTGCCATGGAGGCGGTGCTGGCGAGGAAGAGCCCCAGCAGCACGGCGAAGGCGAGAGCGGAGGGGGAAGGGCGCGTCAGTCTGATCGGATTCATAGCGTCTCCTTTTTTCGTCTTTTCCGAACGTAATGGAACTACGATGGCGCCAACGAGTACTGCATCCGGGGTCCTTTGACAAGCCATTACGCCAGGGCGCAGCGCGCGCGGCGCCAGGACCGGCCGGTTGAAGGGACCGGTCCCACGCGGCCTGCGACACTCGCCGATTTCAGCAGCCCAGTCAAGCGCGAATTGGCCTGGGGCCGGACCTGCAAACTATGTCCTTGAGCACGGAGGCAGGAACATCTACAAAGGAGACGGATGTCGGGGATTTGTACGCACCTGTAATCCGGCAGGGGGGGCCGGCTGAATGAAGAAAGACGTGAAGTCGCAGACGCTACGGCAGATCGCCAAACTGGCGCATACCTCCAAAAGCACGGTCAGCCGTGTGCTCACGAGCCATCCCAGTGTCTCTCCGAAGACCCGCGCGCGGGTCCAGGCGGTCATCCGGAAGCAGGGCTTTCGGCCCAATATCTTCGCGCGCGGACTGGCGGGCGGCCGCACGGGGCTGGTTGCCGTCCTGGCCAGCGAGATGAACAGCGGCTTCTACGCGGAGGTCATCAAGGGCATCGATGAGGTCGCGAGCCAGAACGAAGGGCACCTGCTGACGTCGTTCGCCCACGGCGATTCGGACTATATCCGGCTCTGGCAGGAGATGGCGCCGGGCGGGCGCGTCGATGGGGTGATCCTCATCGCGCCGCCGATGGAGGTCCTGTCCTGTGTTGTCGAGCCGGAATATGTGCCGTCGGTGTTGTGCGCGTGCCGAGCCCAGCGGAACAAGAAGGGCTGGAACGGCGTGGACAGCGTCACGCTCGACAACAAGAAGGCTTTCGACGAACTCCTCAGGCACCTGATGGACCAGGGGTGTTCCTACGTGGTGCACGTGGCGGGGCCGTCCACCATCTACGACGCCGTGGACCGGCGGCGGAGCTTCGAGGAATTCATCGCGGCCAACAAGGGCCTCAAGGGGGCCGTCATCCAGGCGACGCTGACCCGCGAGGGTGGGAAGGCGGCGGTCCTCGATTTCCTGAGCCGTCACGCAGGCTGGCCGGACGCCTTTGTGGCCTTCAACGACGACACGGCCCTCGGCGTCCTGGAAGCCCTCAAGGCGCAGGAGGTGTCTGTACCCAAACCGGTCGCGGTGACCGGTTGCGACGATGAGCCCTCCTCAGGTTTTGTCGGCCTCACCACGCTCCACATGCCGATGGTAGAACTGGGACGGGAAACGGCCCGGCTGCTCTTCGACCGCCTGACCCGGAAAAGCGAGGAGAGCGAGGCACGCCACAGCGTTGTGGAGATGACGCTCAAGATCCGAGAGACGAGCCTCCTCAAGAAGACGCGGTAGATTCCTGCGATCGCGACCTCCTTGACTCATCTGCCCGAGGAGTCTACACTCTGCGAGCTCTGCTTCGTGCGTTTTGTGACAAGAGGGGTATCGTGTCCAGCACTATCGAGAGGCTGTTAGTCATCCAAGATCGAGACCGGCGGATCGCCCATCTCACCCGCGAACAGGAGGATATCCCCGCCCGCAAGAAGGACGTTGAGTCCCGCCTGACGGCCCATCGAGAGTCTCTCAAGGGAGCGCAGGAAGATCTGAAGAAGAATGCGGCCGGTACCAAGCAGATCGACGTGGAGATCGAGGCCCGCAAGCAGAAGATTGCGAGGTTCAGGGAGCAGCAGTACCAGATCAAGAGCAACGAAGAATACCGCGCGCTCGAGCACGAGATTTCCTTGGTCCAGAAGGAGATCCGGGATCTGGAGGATCACGAACTGGAGCTGATGGAGCAGATGGAGAGTCTCCGGCAGCTGATCGGCGGCCGCGAGAAGGATCTCAAGCAGGAAGAAGGGCGGGTCGTTGAGGACCAGGGCGTTCTCCATGTGCGGCTTGAGAAGATCCAGGCCGAGATTCACGACCTGCAGGTGGATCGTCAGGCGCTGGCCGCGGATGTCGACCCCACATGGCTGGCCAGGTACGAGCGGATATTCAAGCGCACGGCCGACTACGCCATTGTCCGCGTGGAGAACGGCGTGTGCGGCGGATGTCACATGAAGCTCCCTCCACAGATCATGCACGATGCGAAGAGGAACCTTTCCCTGACCGAGTGCAGCTTCTGCAGTCGGATATTGTATTGGCAACCCTCCTGAGTTAAACTTCCTGTCTGCGGTTCTTTGAATACCGATGGATTGAGGCGTCCGGTCGCCCTGGTCGCGCAAGCGGATCGGGGAGGAAAGTCCGGACTCCGCAGGGCGGGATGTCCCCCGACGTGTCGGGGGAAGCCCTTCGCCATATCGAGGGGAATGGATAGCGCCACAGAAAAGATACCGCCCTGGCGATGCCGAAAGGCGCGTCAGGGTAAGGGTGAAATGGCGGTGTAAGAGACCACCGGATCCTGCTGTGAGGCAGGATCGCAAGGCAAGCCCCATCCGGAGCAAGATCAAATAGGAAGTTGGAGGCGGCCCGCCTCAATTCCGGCGCAAGTCGGAAGCAACTTCGGGTTGATCGCACCACGTCCTCCTTGTGAGGACAGATAAATGACCGGGGCCGTTACGGCTCACAGAATCCGGCTTATCGCCTCGTCCGTCGGTATCACTTCGGTGTCTCAGGGGACATCGGGGTTCGCGGGTTCCAGGTCATTCGAGGTCGGCGCGCGTTGCCATGTCGAAGGTCCCGCATGTTGTCCTGGTGAACAGGATCCACTGGGTCCTGCTGGGCGTGCTTGCCGCGGTCGCCGCCTCCCACGCCTATCTCTACTCCCGTCTGCCGGCCGCCCCGAAGCAGCTGGGGCCCTCGGCTGCCGCCTTCGGGTGGCGGCAGCCTGGTGAGCTGGCCAGCGAGGCGTGGTCGGCCTTCCGGCGCCTGCAGGGACAGCCCTTGTCCAACCTTGGCCCGCTGGGCAAGCGGTTCCGGCTGGCGGGCACCTTTTTCGCTTTCGGCGAAGACAGCGGCGGCGAGGGAACCTTCTGCAAGGCCATCCTCGACGATGCGGCCAAGAAGGAGCAGTACCTCGTGAAGGAGGGGGATGTGCTGGACGAGGTCCAGGTGGTGCGGATCTACCGGGACCGCGTCGTGCTCCGGAACCAGGGACAGGAAGAGGAGTTGTGGCTGAGTTTTGCCAACGCGTTGTCCGACAAGGCCGCGCCGCCCCGCCCGCCTCGCAAGGAATCGGGCGCTCTCACCGATCTGCCGGCTCTGGAGGAGAACCGCTTTGGAAAGCGGGTGGGGGAGTCGCGCTGGGTTTTCAGCCGGGATGCTCTCATGGCCTACTACCGCGAGATGCTGGATGATCCCGAGCGGCTTGCCCAAATCTACGTGTCCATGAAACCGGACTACAAAGAGGGCGCTGTGGCCGGCTACACCGTGGACGTGGAGGGTGAAACCGATTTCTTCCGCGCCGCGGGCCTTCAGAACGGCGACGTCATCCGAAAGGTCAACTCGATGAACATGACGAGCCAGCGGCGCGCCGAGTTCTTCATCGGTGAGTTTGCGAAGAACCGCCTCAACGCCGTCGTGTTGGACGTCGAGCGCGGGAGCCAACCCAGGAAGCTGATCTACTTGATCCGCTAGGTTCGCAGCCGTTCGGGCTAACTCTTCCTCCGGCGCCGCTTGCCTCGGCGCGCCGGGCCTTCCTCCGCAAGGTAGAAATCCACGAGGCGCCGAGCGGCGTCCACCTTGGCCAGCATGACATCCAGCGTCTGGCCGACGGCCAGTTTCCTGCGGTGCCTGCGGCCCACGACGCCGCTCCGCTGGGGCATGACGACATAAGTGTCGTCGCGCAGCGCAGATAGGGGCAGGAGACCGCGCTGGAGCGTTTCGGAGAGCTCGAGGATGAGGCCTTTCGGGACGACTGAGACGATGAGCCCGTGATACGGGCCGGTCTCGCCGCGTTCGAGCCTGTCCCGGTAGAACTCGATACGCTTGACGCTGACACTTTCGTCTTCGGCCTCGTCGGCGTTCTGCTCCGTGCCGGAGCAGTGCTGTGCAATGCGCGATACGTCCTCGGCCGAATAGGGCGCCGGCCTGCGTTCCTCGGCCGCCCTGAGTATCCGGTGTACGATCAGGTCGGGGTACCGGCGGATCGGCGACGTGAAGTGGGTGTAGCAGGAGAACGCCAGGCCGAAATGCTCCTGTCTGATGGATGAGTACACGGCCCTCTTGAGGTTCCTCAGGATGGCGAGGTGGAGCGCGTACTGGGTGGGCAATACCTTCGCCTGCCGTGCCACCGCGTTCAGAGCCTTCCGCGAATCCGGGGCGTCGGTGACACCGAGGGCTTGGAGGTCCATGTCCATCTTGGCCCACTGCTTGTCGTCGGGCGGTTCATGGATCCGGTAGATCGCGGGGATGTCCCGGCTGTCGAGGAGGCGTGCGACGACGCAGTTGGCCGCCAGCATGAACTCTTCGATGAGCTGGTACGCCTCGTTGGACGCCCTTTTCCTGATCTCCAGCGGTCTGCCCTGTGCGTCGAGCACACAGCGTATCTCAGGCAGGATGAGGTCGATCGAACCGGCCGCCATGCGTCTTCGCCGCAGGACGCGCGCGAGCTGGCGCATGTCGGAGAGGAGCTGAAGCACCGTGGGCACCATGCCGTGGTCGGCGCGGTCGTCGAAGAAGGCCTGAACCTGGTCATAGTTCAGCCGGGCGCCGGAACGGATCACGGACAGGTACGTCTCCGAGTGCAGGACCTTGCCTTCGTCATTGATCCGCATGCTGACGGTGTGGGTGAGCCGGTCTTGCCCGGGCTGGAGGCTGCACACCTTGGTGGTGAGATAAGGGGGGAGCATCGGGATCACGCGGTCGACTAGGTATACGCTGTTTCCGCGGAGGCCGGCTTCCCGGTCCACCGCCGAGCCCGCGGCCACGTAGTGTGGGACATCGGCGATGTGGACCCCAAGTTGCCACTCTCCTTCGGGGGTCCTGCACAGCGACACGGCGTCGTCGAAATCCTTCGCGTCCTCTGGATCGATCGTGACGACCATGAGGTCACGATGATCGCGCCGCCGGGCGATTTCGTCATGGGGTGGGGTGGGGGTATGGCGCTCCGCCTCCCGCGCGGCGTCCGCGGGAAATTCGACCTCCAGCCTGTAACTCCTCAAGACGGAAAGGACGTCAATGCCGGGAGCGTCAGCTGGCCCGAGGTCCTCCACCAAGACGCCCGAGAGGGGTTGATAAGCCGAAGCCCATTCGTCCAGGCGAACGACGACTTTGCTGTATTCTTTCGGCGAGCCGCCAGAGTCGGCGAAATCCCGCACACGTACGTTGCGGAGGATACGAGGGTTGTCGGGAATCACGTACCAGTAGTAGGTTGTCCGCCGCAGGAGGCCCACGAGGTCCGCATGCCGGCGCTCCACGACCCGAAGCACTCGGCCGGCCGGCCCGACCGCGTTGGGAAACGGACTGCCCGGCCTGCGCCTGGGAAGAAGGCATCCCTCCAGAGCTACGATCACCAAATCGCCGTCGAGAGCAGTACCCATGTCCTTCTCGGGAACGAACACGTCCTCTCCGCCCGGGGGCTCAGGGGCGACGAAGCCGAAGCCCTGGACATGGACCTTCAGCCGGCCCGTGACTTGGCGGCCCCGGTCCGGCAAGGCCCACCTGTTTTTTCGCAAGCGGACCACCTCTCCGCGGCGTTCCATCTCGAAAAGAACATGGCGAAAGAGGGTGCGTTCGCTGCCCTTGACGTCCAAGGCCCGCGCCAGTTCGTGCTGCTTGAGCGGTCTGTACCGGTCGCCCTGAAGGAAGGAAAGTATGCGTTTCTGGATGGAATATGTGGACTCGGGCACCGAATAATACTATACGGTCAAGGAGCGCGTGGCCAGTGCGGACGTCCCGGCTCCGCGCCGCCGGACTCCCGGAGGCACAGCGGAAGGCATGAAGATCATCTATGCGGCCAGCGAGATCGTTCCGTTTGCGTCCACCGGCGGGTTGGCGGACATGGGAGCCGCGCTGCCCCGGGCCCTGGTCAAACACAGCGTCGAGGTGTTCCGGGTCATGCCTTTGTACCGCACGGTCGCCGAAGGCGGATTCGCGCTGAAAGACACCGGGCTGCGGCTGGACATACCGGTCGGATTCCGAGTTTACCGCGCAGAGGTCTGGGTTTCCGAGGAACCTGCGCCGCGGACCTACTTTATCCGGCGAGATGAGTTCTTCGACCGGTCGCAACTGTACAGCCTGCCGGATCGTGACTATGACGATAACTTCGAGCGCTTTGTCTTCTTCCAGAAGGCGGTCGTGGCACTGATCGACGCGTTGGGGTTGAGGCCGGATATCGTCCACACCAGCGACTGGCAGGCCGGTTTGATCCCCCTGTTCTTGAGGCACGGGGTCCAGGGCGCGGGGCGCAACGCTGTGGAGAAGACCGTCTTCACGATCCACAACCTCGCGTATCAGGGGATCTTCTCGGGGTCACTTTACTCTCTTACGAACCTGCCGTTTTTCTGCTTCAACATCGACGTGCTCGAGTTCTACGGCAACATCAACTGCATGAAGGGCGGGATAGCGGCAGCCAGCGCGGTGACGACGGTCAGCCGTACGTACGCGCAGGAGATCCGCACGGAGGAATTCGGATGCGGGCTTCATGGGATGCTGGCGGCGATGGGGGACCGCCTGGCGGGCATCATCCAGGGCGCGGACTACTCGTCGTGGGATCCGGCCAGCGATGGGTTCCTTGCACAGCGATATCACACGGCGGAACTCTCCGGGAAGAAGAAGTGCAAGGAAGAACTGCTGCACATCATGGGGCTCAATATCCCCGCGGACGCACCGCTGATCGGGATGGTGAGCCGGCTGGTGGACCAGAAAGGGCTGGATATCCTGGTCGAAGCCATGCCGGCCCTGATGGATATGAACGTGGGCTTTGCCATACTCGGCGCGGGGCAGGAAAGGTACCACTCGCTCTGCAAGCAGTGGGCCGAGAAATGGCCTGGGAAGTTTGCCGTACGGCTGGGCTACGACAGTCCGCTGGCGCACAAGATCGAGGCGGGCGCGGACATCTACATGATGCCATCCCGCTTCGAGCCCTCCGGGCTCAGCCATCTCTACAGCATGCGGTACGGAACGCTGCCGATCGTGCACGCGACGGGCGGGCTCGAAGACACGGTGGAGGACATCAGCGCCGACGGGGCCCGCGGCACCGGCTTCAAGTTCAGAACCTACACGGCTGACGGGCTTCTGAACGCCACGCGCAGGGCTCTTGAGATGTTCAAGCACCCCGAGGTCTGGACGGGGATCATGCTCCGTGCGATGCAGCAGGACTTCTCCTGGGACCGCGTGGCCGAGGAGTACCTGTTGCTGTACCGGAAACTGCTTGCCTGACCCAGCTCCTCCGCCCCCGGACGCTGACAAGGGTAGGGGACCCCTATCCCGCCCGGAACAACTCCTCGCTCACCTCAGTGAATCCTGGCACTCGCAGTCAACCGCTCGACTATCGAAACCACATGGCCACGTAAATGCACAGCCCGCACGCCATTGATGCCCAGAAACGGCCGGGATCCGAGAAAGGCCCCGAGACCGGCGCACATGTCGAAACGGCAATGAACCAGCGTGGTGACCGGATGCACGCATCCATGCACATGTCTGCGGCGCGCAGCATGAATCCAATAGGTCGCGGGGGCGCGTTTCGGAGATAGAAGATGCGATATGTAGTGGGCTCGGGGCACCCCGTAGTAGACATAATATATATTATGCGACGTTATATACGAGCAGGCTGTATCCACACGATCCAGCCGGCAACAGCCACGCATGCCAGGAAATCAGCATCTACTGCACGCGATCAACTCATGTGCGTCAGAAGCGGCGGCGTTTGGATGCGCTCCCGCATGCGGAATTGCGGAGGGTTGCGCCTGTGCCGCGGCGGGCGGGAGGCTTGTGGCTACCGCACGATGCCCCAGCGGTCGGAAATCGGCCAGTATACGAAGAATGCGGGACCAACCAAGGCGTCCTGAGTTACGGGTCCGAAATAGCGCCCATCGTAGCTGAAGGCTGTATTATCGCCCAGCGGGAGGTATTGCGCGGGCCCCAGACGCCTGACATCCCATGCTTCGGCCAGGAATACGGGCGCATCCTGCTGTTTATGCGGCAAGGTGTAGCCCATGTAGCCCCTGCCTCTCTCGTTGAGGAGCCGTTCGAACGGATAAGGCGTCGTTATGGGCTGGCCGTCGATGATCAGGTACGGCGGATTGATGCTCACTTCCTCGCCCGGCAAAGCCGCCAGCCTCTTGATGTAGAACGAATTCGGCCGGATCCGCGGGTACGTGATCGTGTCCGTGCTGAAGACGATGATGTCGCCCCTCTTCGGCTTCGAGAAATTGTAGCGCACCTTGTCAACGAAAATATGGTCCCCAATCCTGACGCGACCCGAAGCCATGAGCTGGCCCTTTACCACATAGTCGCCCGGCGAGAAGTACACGTTGAACCCACGGTACACGCGGTGCGGCACGCCCGCGACGAAGTAGATCAGCAGTTTGGAGTCCTCGTCGATGGCGTAGCGCGAATCGACCTTGCCCGAGAGCAGGGCCTTGACCTCGATGTATCTCTCCCCAAACAGCGCCAGCGACACAAGGTTCAGGGGGAAGATATCCCCTACCCCTCGCTGGGGCTGGGTCTGGGCTGTAATGCCGTACAGGGTCGGTTGCATCGAACCCGTCGGTATCTTGAACGGCTGAATGAAGTACGTTCTGAAAGCCATGGCCACCGACAAGGCCACCACGAGGATCTCAACATGCTCGCGCAGCCACGCGTGGGCCCTGACCGGATACACCGCCGACACGGACGCCACAAGCCGCTCCAGGGCGCCATCCAGAGCCGGTCTGTTCCGGAGGACCCATGCGGATCTTACGCCGGCCTCGGCCTTGGCTAACTCGTCGAGCTGCTGGGCGCTCGCCACATCCTCCCTCATGTGTCGCGCATGGCGGGCCTCCTGCAGAAGCCGCTCGACCACCTTCCTGTAGCGCCGCCTTTCGAAGAAATTCATGGGTTTGTCCCGCATCATTCGGTCGTCTTGAGCACCGACACAAACGCCTCCTGAGGGATGCTCACCCGGCCCACCTGCTTCAGCTTCTTCTTGCCTTCCTTCTGCCGCTCGAGGAGTTTGCGCTTCCGGGTGACGTCGCCCCCGTAGCACTTGGCGGTGACATCCTTCCGGAAGGCGCGGACGGTCTCCCGCGCGATGACCTTGCGGTTGATGGCTGCCTGGATGGCGATCGAGAACATGTGAGGCGGGATCAGTTCCTTGAGGGCCTTGCACAGCTGGCGGCCCCGCCAGGCCGCCTTCGACCGGTGGATGATGCAGGAAAATGCCTCGACGACCTCGCTGTGGACCAGGATATCCATCTTGACCAGGTCGGACTCTCGGTACCCGGCATGCTCGTAGTCCATGGAAGCATATCCCCGGCTGATGCTCTTCAGGCGGTCGTGGAAGTCGATGACGATCTCGTTCAGGGGCAGCCGGCAGGTCAGCATCACGCGCCGCGTGTCCAGCGATTCGGTCTTCTCCACCTCGCCTCTTCGGTCCATGACCAGCTGGAGCATGTCGCCGATGTTCTCGTTGTGACATATGATGAACGCCGAGACCATCGGTTCCTCAATACGCTCTATCTTGACGGGATCAGGCAACTTCATGGGGTTGTCGATTTCCATCATCTCGCCAGTTTTCAGGAAGACTCGGTAGGCCACGCCGGGGTACGTGGCGATGATATCGAGGCCGTATTCGCGGCGAAGTCGTTCCTGTACGATCTCCATGTGCAGAAGGCCCAGGAATCCGCACCGGAATCCGAAACCGAGCGCCGCTGAGCTTTCCTTCTGGTGCACGAAGGAGCTGTCGTTCAAGCTGAGCTTCTCCATGCCCGACTTCAGTTTCTCGTAGTCGCCCGTGTCGACGGGGTATAAGCCCGTGAACACCATCGGGTGAAACTCCTTGAAGCCGGGAAGCGGCTTCTTGGCCGGCGCCGTCGCCTTGGTGATGGTGTCTCCGATCCGCACCTCGGAAGCGATCTTGATGTTCCCCACGAAGTACCCCACCTGCCCCGTCTCGAGCACCTTCACGGGAGTGGGTTTGGGGGTGAAGATGCCGACTTCCTTGACTTCATAGTCGCGGCCGGTGCCCATCATGCGAATCACATCGCCCTGCCGCAGGTCCCCGTCGAAGACCCGGACGTAGACCACGACACCGCGGAACGCGTCGTACTCCGAATCGAATACGAGCGCCCGCGTGCCTTCTTCCGCGTGCGATGCCGGCGGGGGCACGCTGCGCACCAGCGCCTCCAGCACTTCCCCTACCCCCTCGCCCGTCTTCGCGCTCACCCGGTAACTGTCCCGCATCGGGATCGCCAGCACGTCCTCGATCTGCTTGGCCACTTCGTCGGCGTTGGCATTGGGCATGTCCATCTTGTTAAGAACGGGGATGAGGGTCACCCCCTGCCCCTCGGCCAGGAAGGTATGCGCCACCGTCTGGGCCTCGACCCCCTGGGTGGCGTCGACGACGAGGAGCGCACCCTCGCAAGCGGAGAGACTGCGGGATACCTCGTAGGAGAAATCGACATGGCCCGGCGTGTCGATGAGATTGAACCGGTAGAGCTCGCCGTCGCGCCCGGTGTAGAACATGGTTACCGGATGGGCCTTGATGGTGATCCCGCGCTCCCGCTCGAGGTCCATGTCGTCCAGCACCTGGTCGCGAAACTGTCTCTTGTCGATGGTCTTCGTCAGCTCCAGCATCCGGTCGGCCAGCGTGGACTTGCCGTGGTCGATGTGGGCAATGATGCAGAAGTTGCGGGTGTGGGCCAGGTCGGTCATGGCATGAGATGCCTTCTCTATCCGGCCGACTCACGCAGGCGTGCGCCGATGCGCTCGCGCATCCTGCCGATGCTCAGCCCCATGTCGTCGGCGTCGAACAGCGCAGTTCCGATATGGAAGATGTTGGCGCCCTGGACAGCCGCATCCAAGACCGTTTCGTCGTTCAAGCCGCCATCGGCCGAAATATCCAGCTCCGGCATGCGACGCCGGAGCGCTGCGATCTTCGGGAGGACCTCCGGGATGAAGGCTTGGCCGCCGAACCCCGGGTGGACGGTCATGCACAGGACCTCGTCCACCTCGCCCAGAAGGTCGAATACCGATTCGGCCGGCGTTTCCGGGTTGAGGACGATGCCTGCGCGGGCTCCCCATCGGCGGATCGACTTCAGGACCGGGCGCGGTTCGCAGGGCGCCTCGACGTGGATCAGCACGGTGTCGGCGCCCGCCTCGAGGAAAGGCTCCGCGTAAACGTCGGGACGCGCCACCATCAGGTGCACGCTGAGCGGGACCTTGACGCAGCGCCGCGCCATGCGAACCACCTCGGGTCCCATGCTGAGGTTGCGCACAAAATGGCCATCCATGACGTCGACATGGAGTCCATCCACGCCCGCCGCCTCGGCGCGCATGCAGGCTTCCTCCAACCGGCCCATGTCGGCCGCAAGGAGAGACGGGAATATCTGGATTCTCGGCATGTCGTTCGCGGACCGTTGTTGATTGAAGGCTGAGGCTAGCCCATGCGTGGTGCTGCGTCAAGGTTGCCCGCCGGCAGCTCCGTAGCGGACCTTCCAGAGAAACAGCCCCTGCGGAGGAGCCGTCGGGACCCGCGCCGTTCTGACCTTCGATCGCAGGATCTCCGGGGCCATGCGCGGCTCGAGCTCGCCCGCGCCGACCCTGATCAGGAAGCCCGCGAGGCTCCGTACCATCCTGTACAGGAAGCCGTCCCCCTTCGCCGTAATCGTGATCTCGCGGCCCCGGCGCCGCACGGAAAGTTCCCGCAGGTGCCGCACGGTACCGCTCACCTCCCGGTTCGGATTGGCGGAGAAAGCGGCGAAGTCCTGCTGGCCTGCGAGGTGCTTGGCCGCCTCATTCATGGCTGCGACATCCAGTGGTTTCCGAACGTGAGCGCGATAGTTCCGCAGGAACGGCGGCAGTATCTCGTCGTTGCAGATGAAGTACCTGTACTCCTTGCCGGTAGCACTGAAGCGGGCGTGGAAATCGGCCCGCGTCCTGCGCAGCGAAAGGACACGGATATCGTCGTCGAGAAGTCCGTTGAAGCCCAACAGCAGCTTGCCTGGAATCACCGGAACGGAGAGGTCAAAGTGGGCCACTTGCTCTCTCGCATGCACACCGGTGTCGGTTCGCCCGCTGCAGTGAACGCGCTCCTTCTGCCCCGTCAGCTCGAAGAGCACCCGTTCCAGCTCGCCCTGGATCGTACGGTGCGCGGGCTGGACTTGCCAGCCGGCGTACTGGGTCCCGTCGTACGCCACAACCATCCTGAACCGGTGCTTGTCTGTCATAACATACTTGTATACTGTTACTTAGGAACAATCAGTCCGGCTGGACGCCTTGGCGTCAAGGTAGTTCTGCAGCATGATCTGCGCAGCGAGCTTGTCCACCACTTCCTTGCGCCGGCGGCGCGACGACCCTGCTTCTATGAGGACGTTCTCCGCCGTGCGCGTGGTCAGGCGCTCATCCCACGTGTCGATCGGCACCGGGAGTCTCGACGTGAGTTCCTCGACGAAGGCGAGGACATTCTCTGCCTGTGAGCCTCGCGAGCCGTTCATCTGGATGGGCAGGCCGACCACGAGCTTCGTCGCGCCGGTCTCCCGGCACAGGCGTTCGACCTCGCGCAAGGCCTCTTGGCGGTTGCGGCAGTGAACCACGCAGAGCGGTGTGGCCAGCACCTCGTCGGCATCGCTGACGGCAAAGCCCAGGCGCCGCTCGCCGAAGTCGAGGCCTAGAATCCGGGGCATGTCACAAAACCCCGCCGTGCCTGCCGCTGGCCCTCAGCCTCTCGACCATCGTTTTGACGTCCTGGGCACGGGCCTTCGGGCACACGAGCGTTACGCCGCCGGCCTGCACCACGACCATGTCGGTCACCCCGATAAGAGCCGTAAGGCGGCCCTTCGAGACGACGATGTTGCCTGCGGATGCGAGGCTCGCGCACGACCCCAAGACAACATTTCCCAGCGCGTCCTGCGGCAACTGGTTCTCGAGGGCGGTCCAGGAGCCCAGATCGTCCCAGGCGAATTCGGCTTCCGCCATGACGATGTTGTTGGCCCGCTCCATAAGCGCATAGTCGATCGATATCTTCTCGAGGGCGGCGTAGTGACGCTTGAGCGCCGGGGCAAAGCTGGGCGTGCCCGCCCTGGGCCTCAAGTCCGCCATCATGCGCGCGAGCGCCGGGCGGTGGCGGCCCAGCGCCGTCTCGAGCGAGCGCGCGGACCAGATGAACATCCCGGAATTCCAGAAGTAGCGGGCTGCCGCGCAATACCGCTTGGCCTTCTCAAGGTCCGGCTTCTCGACGAATCGGTGGACGCGCCGGAACCCGACGCCGCGGCGCGAAGCCATGGGCGTGGACGACTCGATGTAGCCGTACGCCGTGCTCGGCTCCGTGGGCTTCATGCCGATGGTAACCAGTACATCCTCGACCAGTCCGAGTTCCAGGCTCGCGCGCAGGGAACGCCGGAAGACATCGAGATCCCCGATCATATGGTCGGCCGTAAGAACACAGAACGCCGCATCGGGGTCGCGGGCGCTGACCAAGGCGCCCCCCACGGCGATGGCGGCAGCGGTGTCGCGGCCGATGGGCTCGCCGATGATGTGCTGCCTGGGCACAGCCGGCACTGCGCGGCGCGTTGCCGCCACAAGGTCCCGGTTCGTAATCACGTAGACACGGCTCGGCGGGATCAGCCCTTTCAGCCGCTCGAAGGCGCGGGTGAGCAACGGCTTGCCGCCCACGAGGGACAGGAGTTGCTTGGGAAGCTGCGATGTGCTCAGCGGCCAGAAACGCTCTCCCCTCCCCCCGGCCAGGATCACTGCATAGAAGCGCTTGTTCATTCACACCTGCTTGACCGCGCGGACCAGCTTCTTCACCCACCGCGCCGTTTCGGCACGGCCTCCCGCTGTCCGAGGCGCGGAAGCGAACCGATCAACGATTGCGCTTCCCACGACGACGGCATCAGCTACACGAGCCGCCGCACGCGCCTGATCGGAGGATGATATGCCAAATCCGAGGGCCACGGGCAAAGAAGTAAAACGCCGCGTTTTCCTGACCAGCTCCGTGGCGGCACGGGCCAGTTGTTTCTGCATCCCGGTCACGCCCTCGCGCGAAACGCAGTACACGAAGCCGCTCGAGGCGCCGACAATCCGCTGAATGCGCTCGTCCGGGCTGGTGGGGGTTACCAGGCAGACGTTGTTGAGGCGATGGCGGGAGAGAGACCGGGCGTACGGCCTCGCCTCCTCGATGGGCAAATCAAGCACCAGGAACCCGTCTACGCCCGCCGCCGCCGCCGCCTCGACAGTCCGGTCAAAACCGCGGGCCAGCAACGGATTAAGGTAGCTGAAGAAAAGAAGAGGGATCCCGCTCCGGCGTCGTATGGTTCGCACGCAAGTCAGTACCCCTTCCAAGGTCGCCCCGTGGTCGAGAGCACGGGTCGCCGCCTCCTGGTTCACGCGACCGTCGGCCAGCGGATCCGAGAACGGGATCCCCAATTCGACGATGTCCACGCCAGCGTCTTCGAGCCTGAGAACCACGTCCACGGTGTCCTTCAAGCCGGGATCACCCGCTGTGACGTAGGCGATGAATCCTTTCTCGCCGCAACGCCGCAGCTCGTCGAAACGCGTTTCGATGCGTGTCTTTCGGCTCATCGGTTCAACTCGTAGATGCGGCCAAGGCCGTACAACGTCAGGTCCGGATCGATCGGTATGCGGAGGCCTGATCCCCTCAACACCCAGGAGGCGTACCCGCCCGTTGCACACAGCTTGATGTTTCTCTCGCCCAGGTTGTCCGTCAACTCCCCGATGATCTCCCGGACCAGCCCGCGGTAGCCCCACACTGCGCCCAAACGCATCGCCTCTACCGTGCTCTTGCCGACACCGTGCTTGGCCCGTCCGGGCCCGATGCGCGGAAGCAAGGCCGTCTTCTCCGCCAGGTAGCTGAACATCAGCGGAAGCCCGGGTGCGATGACTCCGCCGATGTAGCCTTTGGATCGCGAGATCACATCGAAAGTCACGGCCGTGCCGAAGTCCGCCACGATGGCCGGAGCGCCGTAGCGGCTGACGGCGGCACAGGCATTGGCCAGCCGGTCGGCGCCGATCGTCTCCGGCCGCGGGTACGTGACGCGCACGCCAAGCTTGAGCCGCTGGTTCACGCGCAGGACCCTGGCCCTCGGCCAGCGCGTTCTGACAGCGCGCAGCCACACGGCGTTCACAGACGGCACGACGGAAGACAGCACCACGCCCTCCAGCATCGTCCGCCCCACGAGATGCGCCAGGGCGCGAGCCACAGCGTCCCTGCTGCGAACCCGCGTGGCCAGGCGCGCGCTCTTCAGGACCCGCTTCCCCGCGTAGACGCCAAAGGACGTGCTCGTATTGCCGATGTCTATGACCAGGACAGCGCTTCTCGTGCGACGCGGCATGGCAGCCACTCCTGCTCAGTCCAAGGTTGGGATCGCGGAGGTTCCGCCCCTCCTGACCCAGGCCTGCATCAGCTGTTGCGACTCGCCCGCCTTCAGACGGAGATACCAACGGTCCGTGTGCTCCAGCACCCGTGCGATCACGTCCTCGCAGCCGACGCTTAATCCCTCCATCCGGCACGACGTCGCCGTCCCCTTCAGAGAACCAGTCCAGCTGTCTGGTCCTTGCTCGACGTTGATGCCGATACCGACAACGGCGAAATCGATCGCCGCGGCGCCAACGCGCGGCTCAACCAGGACGCCGCCGATCTTGCGCCCCCCCACCAGCACGTCGTTGGGCCATTTGAGGCTGAGTCCTTTCAGCCCTAGCTCCTCCAGGGCGTCTGCCGCCGCCACACCTCCCAGAATGGCCAGCCACCCGGCATCGGCATTCGGGAGCTCTGGCCTCAGCAGGACGGAAAGGTAGGCGCCCTGCCCCTCTGGCGATTCCCACGTTCGCCCCCTCCGGCCCCTTCCCTGGCTCTGGGCCCTGGCCACCACGGTGAGCCCCTCCGGAGCCCCGCCGCCGGCGAAATCCTTCACGGCATCATTCGTCGAGGTGACGGTCTCATAGATGACCATCGGCTTGCCGAGAATCTGCGTTTTCAGATTCGCCTCGATATTCCTGCTCCAGGCCGACTTGTCTCCTGCGCCTCCGTGGGTGCTCATGTGTTTAGTCTTCGAACTCCAGGGATAGATCGGCCGCGGGTGCCGAATGGGTTATCGCTCCGATCGAGATCGCGTCCACGCCGGTTCGCGCAAACGCCTCGATGTTGTTCAGGTTTATACCCCCCGATGCCTCCAGTTGGCACCGGCCCCTACAGATCTTCACACAGCGCCGGATGCGGTCCGGCGGCATGTTGTCCAGCAGAACCCAGTCTGGGGATCCAGCCAGCACGTCCTTCAATTCCCTCTCCGTCCGCACTTCGATCTCGACGGGAAGGCCCGGGCATGCCCGGCGCGCGGCACGGACCGCGTCCGCCAGATTCTCCCGGCCCCGTCGCCGCCACAGGACCAAGTGGTTGTCCTTGATCAGCACCTGGTCGTGGAGACCCCTGCGGTGGTTCGAGCCCCCTCCGCAGAGGACCGCGTATTTTTCGAGGATCCGGAGACCAGGCGTGGTCTTGCGTGTGTCAAGAATCCGCACCCCCCGCCGCAGTCCCGCCTTCTCCACAAAACGGCGCGTCAGCGTCGCGACCCCGGTCATATGCTGAAGGAAATTCAACGCCACCCGCTCCGCCGCAAGGATGCCTCGAGCATTACCCCTGACTTCCAGCACACGGGCGCCGGACGAGACCGCCCGGCCGTCGCGGACGAGCTGCCGGACCGCGAGATCGCGCCGGCTGGCTCGGAAGACCAGCGCAGCAAGCCCCCCGCCCGAAACGACGTACTTGCCGTGCGACACGACGAAGGCCTGCGCCCGCTCCCCCACCCTCACGACAGCCCCGGAGGTGACGTCACCCGGCCCGACGTCCTCCCGGAGGGCGCGGCGCACAAGGTCCTGGACCTCGCGACGCGCTGTAATGTCAGGAAGCTTCAACTCCATCTCCTTGCCGGCGGGAACGCTTTCGCGGCGGTTTTCCCCGAAGCGCGTCTCCCCCGCGGCCCCTTCTTGATACCGTATATCGTGTTGCAGAGCTAGGCTTTTGCGCCGCGGCACCCTGCCCCAGTTTGTGCGCCGCCTTCAGTTCGAAGATCTGGTCCCGGAGTATCGCCGCCCGTTCGAATTCGAGAGCCTCCGCGGCCTCCAGCATCTCGCGTTCGAGGTCGGCGAGCACCTTGTGAACGTTGTATTCAATGCCCGTCTCCCGCACGGCAAGCTCCTCGATCTTTTCCGCCTCGTGTTCTTCGGCCAGGCTCTCCTGGATCCTCTTCTCGATGGTCTTCGGCGTGATGCCGTGCTCGCGGTTGTAGGCCTCCTGCTTCTCGCGCCGCGCATGGGTGGTCTGGATCATGCGGCGCATGGATTCCGTGACCTGGTCCGCGTAGAGAATGACACGCCCGTTGACGTGCCGCGCGGCGCGCCCCGCTGTCTGGATCAACGCCGTCTCCGAGCGCAGGAACCCTTCCTTGTCCGCATCCAGGATGGCCACGAGGGAGACTTCGGGCAGGTCCAGCCCCTCCCGCAGAAGGTTGATGCCGACGAGGCAGTCGAAATCCGCCCGCCGCAGACCGCGCAGGACCTCCACACGTTCGATCGCGTCGATCTCGGAATGCAGGTACTTCACGCGCAGGCCGATGTTCCGCAGGTACTCGGAAAGGTCTTCCGCGGTCTTCTTGGTCAGGGTGGTCACCAGGACGCGCTCCTTGCGCTCGGCCCGGGCGCGGACCTCCTCGATCAGGTCATCGATCTGGCCGGCCAGGGGGCGAACCTCGACCGGTGGGTCGAGAATGCCCGTGGGCCGGACGACCTGCTGCACGGGCTCGCCTGCCGTTTCGTGCTCAAACGGGCCCGGCGTGGCCGACGTGAAGAGCATGGGGCCCGTAACCTTCATGAATTCGTCGAACCGCATCGGCCGGTTGTCGAGCGCGGAGGGCAGTCGGAAGCCGTGCTCCACGAGCACTTCCTTGCGCGAGCGGTCGCCGTTGTACATGCCCCGGACCTGGGGCAGCGTGACGTGGGACTCGTCGACGATGGTCAGAAACTCGCCCGGGAAGAAGTCCAGCAGCGTCGCCGGCCGCTCGCCCGGCGCACGACCTGAGAGATGCCTTGAGTAGTTCTCGATGCCGCTGCAGTAGCCCACTTCGCGAAGCATCTCGAGGTCGTACTCCGTCCGCATGCGCAGCCGCTGGGCCTCCAGCAGCTTGTTCTGCTGCTCGAACCACCGGACGCGCTCCTCCAGCTCCTTCAGGATGCCATCCAGCGCGCGCTCGATCTTGCTCTGGGGCATGACGAAGTGCTTGGCCGGCGAGATGATGGCCGTGTCGAGGCGTGCCTGCACGTTGCCGGTCAACGGGTCGATCCGGCGGATGGCCTCCACCTGGTCGCCGAAGAAATCGATCCTGACGCCCGCCTTGCTGGACGAAGGGAAGATGTCGAGCGTGTCGCCGCGCACCCGGAACGTGCCCGGCGCGCGCTCCATGTCGTTGCGGCCGTACTGGATGTCCACCAGCTTCCGGAGGACCTCGTCCCGGTCCACCGTGTCGCCCGTGTGCAGGCTGACGAGCATCTCCCGGTAGTCCTCGGGGGAACCGAGTCCGTAGATGCAGGACACCGAGGCGACGATGATCACATCCTGCCTGCTCATCAGCGCGTCGGTGGCGGCCAGCCGGAGCCGCTCGAGCTCCTCGTTGATGGAGGCGTCCTTCTCGATGTAGGTGTCGGTCTGCGGGATGTAGGCCTCGGGCTGGTAGTAGTCGTAGTAGCTGACGAAGTACTCCACCGCGCTTTCGGGGAAGAACCCCTTGAGCTCCCCGTAGAGCTGGGCCGCGAGCGTCTTGTTGTGGGAGACCACCAGCGTCGGCCGGCCGAACCGCTGGATCACGTTCGCCATCGTGAACGTCTTGCCGGAGCCGGTTACGCCCTCCAGCGTCTGGTATCGCTTTCCTGCAGCGAGTCCCTTGCACAGGGCTTCGATCGCCTCCGGCTGGTCGCCGGTGGGCTCGTAGTCGGAAACCAGCTTGAATGCGGCGGGGCCGGTCATGGCGCCACTATACGGGTCACGGGAAGCCCTCGCAAGGAAAGCGAAGGTTGAAACCGGCCCCGTTTTTCTGTATGAGTGAAGATAGCCGCGTACCTGTAGCTCAACTTGCCCCGGCGAAGTGGCGCGTCGCGCGCCACGAAGACGGGTTGGACATGGCGCCGAAGGCGCCACCGTGCTGTGGGGATCGCGCCCGGCAAGATGGGATTGCTGAAGATTTGCGGTGTACCTGTAGCTCAATTGGACAGAGCATCTGACTACGGATCAGAAGGTTGCAGGTTCAAGTCCTGCCAGGTACGCCATGCAGTAGATCGCGCGGAGCGCGATCACTGCATGGCTGCCCTGAACCGAGCTCCGCTCTGGTTCAAGGCGCCAGGTCGCTCGGTGGCTCAACACTTGGGACCATAATGAGTAACTGCTTTGTTCATTTATCGTTGGTGGTCCTGATCGCGGCTGCCGCGTCGGGCCAGGAAACTGGGTCAGCGGTCACGATCACCGCCACGCAGGGCGAGCCGGGCCCGCTCAGCCGCTCCCTCGCGATCGAGGCCCGCGCGGCGATTGACCGCGGGGTCAAGTGGCTCCTGGCCCAGCAAAACCCGGAAGGCCACTGGTCGAACGAGGGTTTTCCCGCGCTGACCGCCCTCCCCCTCTGGGCCCTGGTCCGGAGCGGCGGCAACACGGATACCCAAGCCGTGGACCGGGCGGTGAGGTTCATCCTTTCCTGCGTGCACGATGACGGCTCGATCTGGCGCGAGCCGGCGGAGAAGCAGAAGGGCGGCGGTCTCAGCACCTACAACACATCCTTGTGCATGGTGGCCCTGCATGCTGTCGGCGATCCCAACCTGGTCCCTATCGTACAGAAGGCGCGCAGGTACCTGGCCGGGACCCAGCACTTCGGCGCAGACGACTACCGCGGCGGCATGGGCTACGACGCAGAAACCGGCAAGCCCTACGCCGACCTGTCCAACTCCTACATGGCCTACGAGGCCATGCGGCTGACGCAGAATGTCGAGGACCTGCGCAAGGACGGCGACAAGCCGGCCGACCTCGACTGGAAAGCGGTCGAGGAATTCCTCGCCAAGATCCAAAACAAGCCCGCCGGCACGAACGACGACAATGCGGGCGGCTTCGCGTATCATCCTTCCGAAAGCAAGGCGGGCACCGTCACCAACGAAGCCGGGGAGATCAGGTTCCGCTCGTACGGAAGTATGACCTACGCGGGACTTCTCAGTCTGATCTATGCCGAGGTGGACAAGGGCGATCCCCGCGTTCAGTCGGCCTTCGACTGGTCTGTGAAGCACTGGACGCTTGAGGAGAACCCGGGGATGGGGCCCGAGGGCCTCTACTACTTCTACAACGTCCTTCCCAAGGCCCTCGCCGCGTACGGCCGGGACCAGCTCACGCTGGCCGACGGCCGGCGGATCAACTGGCGGGCGGAGTTGATCAGGAAACTCCTGAACCTGCAGAAAATCGACCCGAAGAACGGGCAGGGCTATTGGGTGAACGAGGCGGGACGGTGGTGGGAGGCCGATCCGGTCCTCGTGACGTCGTATTCCCTCCTAGCCCTCGAGATTGCCCTGAAGTAAGAGACCGGGAGGTGGCTTGCCGGGGCGAAGTTCGGAGCGGGGTGTGGAGGGGTGCCCGGCTTCGTGGCGCAAGGCGCCGCTACGCCGTGGCGGGCTTCGCCCGTCGCTGCGCTCCGAACGAAGCCCGGTGGGAGGCGGATCCCATCCTGGTGACTTCGTACTCGCTGCTGGCCCTGGAGATCGCGCTCAGGTAGCAGGCTTCACAACCCGCCGAGGGCCCTCAACCGGAAAACGACGAGCAGGGTCCCGATCGCGGCCCTCAGCATGTTTCGCCACAGGCCCTCGGTCTCGCGCTTCACACCCAGGAAGCCATCGGCCACGAGGAACACTCCGGCCGCCATGCTCACGCTCCAGTTGATGTACGTGCCGGCCGCCATCCCGTTCAGCTTCAGCCCGGCGACGCAAGCCGTCGCGGCCCCGACAACAAGCAGGACGAGCCAGGTCCGCTTCACACGCGGTACCCTCCCGCCAGCAGGACCGCGGCGTGCATGACCAACAAGGCAACTCCCATGGCGGCGCGCAGCAGAGGACTCCAAAGGCCGCTCCAGCGGCCGCCGGCCCCTGATCGCAGGCCCCACCACCCGTCCAACACGAGGAACAACGCGAGCACGCCGGTCACCACCTCGAACACGATGTGCATCGGGTCGAACACGCGATCGGCCGCGTTGGAGTAGTACTCCTGGCGCGTGAGCCAGAGGGCGAAGAAGACGGCGCCGACGACAGACAACAGGACTGCAATGTGTCGGAGGGCGGCTGACTTGAGATCATTCATGTCGGCTGGAGAGCCCTCATGGGTGAAGGACGTTAACCTCACGCCCCCCTTCGCGCAAGGCTTCGGGGATATCCTTCGCTTTGCCAGCTCCCTCGCCGCCTTCAGACGCCCAGATGGCGATGGGCAAAGGCGTGGCCAGAACCAGACTTGAGATACCGCTCGAAGCTAATCGCGTCTCTCTGTTGCGGGAATGCAGCATAGAACAACAGGTGCCAGGGAGCGAACTTCGCCGTATGCGCGCATTTGCCGCAGCTGTGCGCCTTCATCCGTTGCTGTAAATCAGCCGTGTGTCCTACATTATCGTTGCGAAGGCGCGGCGCAACTCTCGATGATGTAAGTGTAGAACACGCTCTAGCCAGCCTTTCGGTGGCCTGCCATCCGTAGCTCTGAAGGCGACGTCAGAGGCCCTCCGTCGCCCCGCTGCGCGGGGCTATGGAGGGCACCATCCTTCGCTCTGGCGGCGCCTTCGTCGCCTTCAGAGCGAAGGATGGTGGAGGCGGGGGGAATTGAACCCCCGTCCGAACAAGAGTCACCCCAGTTTCTACGCGCGTGTTCCGTCTTTGAATCTCGTCCTGCCAACTGCCGGCGGACAGGCCATCAGCAGGACCAGCGGCCACGAAAGTGTTTCATCCCGTCGCGCGGCCACCCCGCGCCAGAACTAACCTGCTGCTACGCCTCATGTACCCAGCAGGTGTCGGTACCGAGACGTCACGGCTTACGCCGCGAGGGCCAATTCAGAATTGGCTTTTGTGTTTGTTTCCCGGGTTTTTAACGAGGCCAACCGGGTTCCTCGGCGCGCCACTGAGGCTTCAACCTGCCCGTCGAAGCCGGTGCGCCCCCATTTCAGATGTCAGAGATCAGCAATCGGCGGCCAGCGGTCTGACCGCTGGAAAGAATAATACGCCGTGGTCTGGGTTTCTTCAACCCAAGCGTGAATGTTCTTTCTCCAGGACGACCACATACCTCGCCCCGCGCGGCGGCACGAACGCCCGGATACGCCAGCCCGTGCCGCGAACGATGTCCCTGACCTCTTCTCGCGACGCGAGGAGGTAATCGATCCACGGCGTGGCGTGTTGCCGGAACCTGACGCGAAGCCGGATTTGGCCGGACATCCGCCCCCGACGACGGTTCATGCGGTGGTAGGCCAGGTGACAGGGGTTCTTGGTCCCGTACGGATCGGTCACTTCCGCGATAATCCGTGCCCTGTCGCTCGTGATCGCCTTCATGCGGCGGAGTACCCAGCGGGCCCGGCGGAAGCTTCCGAACAGCCCGAAGTTGTTGCCCATCATGATGATCGTGTCGAACCGCCCGAGACGAGGGCCGATGCGCGTGATGGAGCAAAGGCGGGCGTCACAAAGTCCCCTGGACCTGCAGACCTCTATCGCCAGGGGCGAGACGTCGATGCCGGTGACTCTGAATCCGTTCTTCTGAAGGTACAGGCTGTGTCGGCCCGCGCCGCAGCCGATGTCCAGCACGCGCCCCTTCACAAGGCGCATGGCCTGCCTGGTGTGAGGCTGCCAGTAACGAGAGCTCTGGAAGTAAAGCTCGTGCGGGACGGCATCGATATGCCCGTCTTCGCGCTCGACGATCTCCTGCTCGGGGTCGCCGGCCAGGAAGGCCTTCAGCCCCTGCCCGAACGCGTCCCGCGTACGGCCCCTAGCTCTTGGCCTTCCCGCCATGTCCGCCCTCCCCATCCGCTCTTCCCTGCTTCAAATCCTCATACTCCGAGTAGACCTTCTTGACGCAGTCGGGACAAAGGCCATGGGTGAACTCGGCATCCGTGTGTTCGCCCAGGTAGGCCTCCACTTGCTGCCAGAAGCCCGCATCGTTCCGGATCTTCTTGCATCCGGCGCAAATCGGAATCATGCCCTGCAGCGCCTTGATGTGTGCAAGCTGCGTCGCGCAGGAACGGCTGTGACGCCACATGTTGGTCAGCATATCCGCCAGCAGGTTGTACTCGGGGTACGTGGCGGCATGCCGGCGAAGCAGCATCTCGAACTTGTGAAGGTGGGCGTCGTAATCATCTTCCGGCGAGCGTCCGCCTGCCTTGTCCTTAAGGAAGTGGAAAAGAATCTCGAAGGCCGGGTTCAACATGAAGAACTCGAGCTGTGCCGCGAGGAGGATGCAGTCGCGCACTCCCCGCGTCTCCGTGCCGGTTTCGAGCAGGGCGGCCGTTTTCGACCTCGTCACCTGCAGTTCCGCATGGGTCTCGCTGGGGTTCTCGAAGAAGTTCCGAAGCTGTCCTTCCTCGGCCTTGTCACGGAGTTCCTCCCAGTAACCCATGTGCCTCCGTTCATCCTCGGCCACATTGTGCCAGAAGGCGCGTTCATAGCTCTCTGCCGCGGCAGAGGCGAAGCCTTCGTAGAGCTCTGCCGCCATTTTCTCCATGGCGTGACAGGACTCGATAATGGCCTTCAGCGAGACTTGTGTCATAACCACCTCCGCAGCACCTCTCCCCTCTTCACTTCGGGAAGAGGCTCTTGTAAACGACCCCCTTGCGGGGTTCAACCATCCAGTCGGCCACCGTTTCCTTCCACGCCTGGTAGTGCGGCGTGCTCTTGTGCGCCGCCGCATCCTGCTGGTTCGAGTAGGCTTCGTAGAGGACGAAGCGGCAAGGATCCTCCGCCGACTGCAGGATGTCGAAGCGCTTGTTCCCGGGCTCGCGAACCGAGCCCTCGTGGTTCTTCCGGGTGATCTCGATGAAGTCCTGCAGCCTGTCCTTTTTCACCAGCACATGAACCAGCGTAACGTACATGCCCCCCCCTTTCACCAATGCACCACAGGATTTTTCCAAGGGTTGGAAGATTTTTCGAGCCTTTTTCCAAACATTGGAAGAACAGCGACACGCGCCCTACTCCTCGACCCGGAAGGCCGGCAGCCGCACGCACCAGGTCATCAGGAGGCCGAGCAGGAAGCCCAGCGCAATGTTGTTCAGCGCCAGGCAGGCGCCGGCGGTCAGCAGCATGGAGAAAACGTCGGTCTTGCGCGTCTGGTCGCGGACCACGAGCGCCAGCTCCATTCCGCTGAACGCGAGCATCACCCCGAGGATGCTGGCCGGAAACACTTTGCACACGGCGATGAGCGATCCGCCGAAGAGGACCGCCACCAGCATCTTTGCGGCCCCCAGGAAGAGGATGGATCCGTTCGTCCGCGCGCCGAACCGATACTGGCCGGCGAGCCCCCCCGCCCCGTGGCACATCGGCATCCCGCCAAACCAGCAGGCCACGAGGTTCATCAGCCCGACCGACACGGCCACCTTCCGCGGCCGGCAGTCCGCGCCCGGGAACAAGTCGGCAGCAAGCGCCGTCACGGCGATGACCGAATTGAGGGTCGTCAGCGGGATCTGTGGCAACACGGCCTTGGGAAGCGCGCTGGCAAAGTCCTTCCACGCCGGCGGCGACCAGGCCGGGAGCGTAAACCCAAAGCGAAGCGATCGGAGCACTTCCGGGCTTGCCCACGCGGCCAGAAGCAGTCCGGCCGCGAACAGGACGAGCGCCGGCGGCACTCGGCGCGAGAAGAAGAAGAACAGGACGACGAGCGCCGCCAGCGCGCCGACCAGGTAGCTGTCCGGCGCGAACCAGGTCCCCGTCTTCTGGATCATCTGGAGCGCCTTCATGAGCAGGGAGAGTCCAAGCGACAGCTGGAGCCCGCGCACGACGCTCCGCGGAATGACCCGGTTCAGCCAGTCGATCAGGCCCGTCAACCCGAGGACGAGCACGACCAGGCTTACCGTCGCGCCGGCAGCCACTATCTGGTTCGCGGAGAGCCCCTCCGTGAGCGCGATGGCCGCGATGGCCTTCATGGGCTGGACCGCCATCGGGATCGCAAAAGTCAGGCCCGTCACGACATTGAAGAGCCCGGCGAAGAACAGGGCCGACGCGAAGTTCAACCCATTCTGGGAAGCCATCCCCACCAGCAGCGGCAGGAACGTGCCCATGTCGCCGAGCGAACCGGCGATTTCGTGCCGGTTGAAGCGGGCTTGCCGGAGATTGTCGCGAACACTGCTCAGCAGACTCACGGTGAGCTGATACTAGCCTGCATTTTGCACGAGTGCTCGTGCAAAATGCACCCGAAGGGCCGTCGGGTGCCCGTTGTACGGGCACCCAAGGGGCTAGCCACTGGCGAAATGCCCCGCTCAGAGAGCGGGCATTTCGCGACGTGTTCCGGTACGGGAATTGCGGTTGCAATTCCC
>JAZDKK010000044.1:0-16061 GCA_043803015.1 Verrucomicrobiota bacterium | reverse complement strand
CCGCCTCCGGGCCTCTCCCCGCGCGGCCGCTCGCGGCGGTGGCCGCGCCGGCCTTCCCCGCGATCACCGCCCTCGAACTGCGCGTAAGGATTCTTCCCGGCCGGCTGGCGGGCCCAGGTTGGGACGAAGTTGAGCTCCAGGAGGAGGTCCTGCCTGTCCGATTCCGGACGCGACTTCTCCTGCTCTTGTGGCGCTTCAGGTTCCACGGAGTGGCCCAGGCCCCGGAAAAAACGGCGATTTCTTCCAAAGGTTGGAAAAAACAACGGCCGATTTTCCAAGGATTGGAAAAACTATAGCCGTTTCTTCCAAACATTGGAAGATCTTGCGGGGGGGCAGGTGTCGGGTGTCAGATACCCCCATTCCCCCATTCACCCATTCCCTCTCCGCCGGCTTGGAAAGCGGTGCGGCATTGTAGTAAGGTGTCCGACCATGAGCTTCCAGGCGATCCCGCCCGACCAGCTGGAGAAGTACTCGTCGGCGATGACGCTCTCCGACATGGAGATCTTCATGTTCCCGGAGCTGCTCTACGGCCTCGTGCTCGCCAACATCATGTCCCCGAAGCTCTGGGCCTGGCGGAACGACGCGTGGTTCGCCAAGCTCGACAAGATGACGCCCTACCGCCGCATCCTGCGCCTCAAGCAGTTCATCATCGACCACTACGAGTTCAACCTGGACCTCGACACCTGGGGGCTGACGACGAAGGAGCGGGAGCTGGAGCGGTTCAAGCCGTGGATGACCGAGGACACGGTCGCGCTGAGCAACGCGCTCTTCGGCTACGAGGGCGACAAGTACTACTTCGAGCTCGATATCCGCCGGCACTTCGGCCTCGACAAGTACAACACCAACATCATCCCGTACTGGAAAACCGAGACCCTCGAGGCGATGGACGCGTTCCGGTTCAAGGACGGCTACAGCACGGGCGCCGGCGAGTGCGTCTCGCTCTCGACGCTCTACGCCGCGGCCATGTTCGTGGTGTGCGGCATCCCGCTCCGGGACATCTTCCTCATGGCCACGCCGCTCCACTCGCAGAACTTCATCGACACGGCCGACGGCGTCCTGACGAACAACCGCCGCGTGGTGTCCAAGAACATGTGGTTCAACGGCACGGAGCTGACCGAGAAGGCCCAGCGCGCCCTGCGCCACGAGCAGGTGACCATCGTGGCGCACCACACCGGCCACATCCACGTCGTCTACCCGGAGGCGACCATCGAGCCGGCGGCGTACGACCGGTTCCGGCAGAGGCTCAAGGCGTTTCTCACCACCGACATCAACATGGAGATCCTGGCCAACTACCTCCGGCAGAACTCCAGCCTCCAGAAGTGCTTCCAGGTCGTCCACCACTTCAGCGGCAAGCCGCGCTACATCGAGGCCGAAAAGGTCTACGCCTACGAGCACTCGAGCTCGTACAAGGTCAGCGACAGCACGCGGGACAAGCTGCTGGAGGAGATCGACGAGGACGAGTTCTTCGCCGAGATGATCGACGGCCGGATCCCGCTGAACAAGTTCGAGGATTTCTTCCGCCAGCACACGATCGACCTCGACCTCGAGGCCGATGTCCAGCTCCTGATGAAGGAGTTCAACTGCTACAACGCGCGCGCCTGCGACATCATCAAAGACATCATCCGGTTCACGCGGCTCGAGCCGCGCCTGCCCGGCGGCGACAAGAAGCTCGTCGCGGGCGAACCCATCGAGCTCGCGCCGGAGATGAGCCGCGAGGAGATCATCGCGCGCCTCGAGGCCCAGCGCGCCGGGCACCCCGTGGTCGACCTCGCCTTCTACTGTTTCCGCGACCTCGCCCGCACGGATTGGGCGCCGTTCCTCAAGGCGGCCCTCGAGCGAAGCCCCGTCTCCGCCAAGGGCGCCGAGGGCAAGACCGACGAGCAGGTCATCGAGTACCTGGCCGGGCTGCCCAACGAATCCATTTACGACGGCGCGCGCACGGCCCAGCCGGACGAAGTGTGGAACTACCAGCGCGGCGACGGGCTCGAGCGGGCGATCTGCCTGGCCAGTATCTGGAAGGCCCGGCACCCGGGCGACGCTGTGACCGTTCGCTCGCAGGGGGGCCAGGTGAGCATCACCCTGGGCGGGCGGAGCTTGAGCTGGCCGTCGTCCAAGGGACTGGAGAAGGAACTGACGTTGTGAAGGGTGGAGATGAACAGAGAGAAAGGGAAGGATCATGACATGGCGCAGGGGCGTGGCCGCAGGGGTCGTTCTGCTCGGTCTGGCGAACATGGCCAGTGAAGCCCTCGCGGAAGGCGGCGAGGTGGAGGGGACGCACGAGGGCGTGGTGTGGACCGTGAGCCCCATAGCGGGCGTGGACCGCAACCGGCTCAAGGTGCGCGGGCCGGACGGATCGGTGACGGCGGAAACCGACACCGGGCCCGAGTACGGCGTGTTTGCCCTGATGGCGCGGCCGAGCCTCGTGATCAACAACTTCCTGTTCTACTCGGACGTCAACAAGGCCGACGTCTGGGGCAACCTCTTCTACGCCAATTTCTACGGCAGTTCCAGGCGGGAGGTCACCTGGAACCTCGGCGGCGGGTACCTGTACCACGAGATCAGGCCGGAGGACGTGCGCATCACCGTCACCGATCCGATGGTGAAGGCGGGTCTCCGCCTCAAGCTTCCCAAGTGGCATCTCTCCCTGAATCCCTACCTCGGTTACGCCTGGGAACGAGTCGAGGTGGAGATCGACACGCCGATGGGCACCCAGGACGTAGATTCGGACAACGACTCCTGGCTCTACGGCCTGACGCTCGGCTACCGCTGGCGGATGCTCGAAGGCGGGGTCAACTACTACTACCAGGACAGCCAGGACCTGGACGAAGATTTCCAGGTCGTGCGGGCGCGGCTGAACTTCTTCTTCACCAGGAAATGGGGCATCGGCGCGCGCATCGACTACGCGGAACACCAGACCGCGGACGACTTCTCCGTGCTGGTCGGCCCGGTGTGGGTGTCCTCGCGCGAAGCGGGCCCCAAGCCCCGCGTGCCGTGAACCTCATCCGATGGGGAACTCGAGCAGGCGGCACTCGATGTTGCTGTTGAAGAGGGTGAGCGTCCGCGCCGGCTTCAGGCCAATCCGGTTCGCCAGGTCGGAGTTGCCGGTGAACACGTAGCCGGTGCAGCCCCGGCACCGCGTCTTCAGGAAATCCCCGATCCGCCGGTACACGGGCTCCAGCTTCTTTGCGTCGCCGAGCCGCTCGCCGTACTCGGGATTGAAGACAACGACCCCCCCGCCCTCGGGCACGGGCGTGTCCGCAAAATCGCAGGCGCGGAACTCGATCCGCTCCCCGACGCCGGCCGCGGCGGCGTTCTGCTTCGCCGCGGCCACGGCCTCGGGGCTGATGTCCGTGGCGATGATCCGGGCGGGGATGGATGATTTCGCCTGCGCTTCAGCCTCGCGGCGCAGGCTCTGCCATGGCTCGGAGGCGTAGCCCTTGAGATGCATGAAGCCGAAGTTGGTTCTCAGGAGGCCGGGCGCGCGGCCGAGCCCGATCAGCGCGGCCTCGATGGCGAGCGTGCCGCTGCCGCACATCGGGTTGACGAAATTCTTCGCGCTGTTCCAGCCTGTGCTCAGGACCACGGCGGCCGCCAGCGTCTCCTGCATCGGCGCCTGGAGCGGGATCTTGCGGTAGCCGCGGCGGGAGAGCGGCTCGCCGGACGTGTCGAAGTACACGGCGGCGTCGTTGCCCTTCCAGTGCAGGAACACCACGGAACGTTCCTGCGAGGAGCCCGCATCCGGCCGGCGCCCCTTGGCCTGGCGGATGCGGTCCACGATGGCGTCCTTGCACTTCAGGCTCGCGAACCGCGTGTCCCGGATCGTCGGGTTCTGCACCGACGAGTTGACGCAGACGTACCCGTCCTCCGCGAGGTGCTCCTCCCACGGCACGCGGGACAGCTCCGCGTACAGCTGGTTCGCATCGCGGGCGCTGAATTCGCGGATGAGGAACAGCACGCGGTGCCCCGTGCGGAGCCAGAGGTTGAGCTTCATGCAGTCGTCGAGCGTGCCCTCCGTCTCCACCCCGGCGGGCCGCGTGCGCGCGACGGGGAACCCGAGCGCGCGGAGTTCCCCAGCCAGGATCGGCGGGATCGCCTTGGGGCAGGTGACAAGGATTCGGCTGCGGTTCATATGTTGATCGAGAGATCCCTCGCCCCGCTTGCGCGGCGCCTCGGGATGACAAGCATTCTCTTCATGGCCGGTGGGTCATCCCGAGCGTAGCGAGGGATCTCCCTCCTGATGATCCGGCCTTTCTCACAAACCGCCGGCACCTGACGCCGGCCGCGCGGAGGAGGGCCCTGGCCTGCTTCGTGAAGTGGTACTCGTGCTCGTACACCACCCCGGCGATGCCGGCGTTGATGATCATCCGGGCACACATCAGGCAGGGGCTGACGGTGCAGTAGACGGCGCCGCCGCGCACCGAGATGCCGTGGTAGGCGGCCTGCACGATGGCGTTCTCCTCGGCGTGCGCGCAGACGCAGTCGCCCAGGTCCGCCCCGGATGGCGCATCGCCCGCGCACCTCGGACACCCCCCGGCGAAGCAATTCCTGATCCCGCGCGGCGTCCCGTTGTACCCGGTCGAGATGATCCGTTTCTCGATGACGATGACCGCCGCCACCTGCCGCCGCCGGCAGTTGCTCCGGCGGGCCACCACGTGGGCGATGTCCATGAAGTAGGTGTCCCAGTCGGGACGCTTCGGCGCGTGACTTCCAAGTTTCATATTCCGGGCTCCAAGTTTCGAGTTTCCAGTTTCAAGTTTCCAGCTTCTTTTGGGGATAGAGTTGCAGTAGAGCCGGAACGAAGTCCGTCAGGCTTTTCACGGCCGTCTTCAACTCCTCCGCCCCCTCCCCCCGCGCCGCCAGCGGCACCGGGTTCAGCGTGTGCCGGCGCGTCCGCAGGTCCTCGATGTTCCCGTGGTCGCTCGTCAGCACGAACAAGCGCCCCGGCTCATCGGCGAACCTCAGCACGCCGGCGAGGAACTCGTCCAGCCGGCCGAGCATGCGCCGCAGGTCCTCGGGGTTCCCCTTGTGCGCCAGGAGGTCCGTCTGGAAGTACTCGAAGAGCGTGAAATCGTGCTCCTCGGCTATCGCCAGCAGGTGCTCCGCGGCCTCGCGCGGGCCCACCGTGGGCCCCGTGTACCCGCGCGTCCGCAGGAACTCCCGCGTCAGGTCCTGGTACACGGCGCGGTTGCCCAGCATCGCGGCCGTGTCGCGCACCGCGCCGAAGGCCGCCAGCGAGGCCACGGTGGTCACGGACTGGAAACGGCGGGCTCGGACTTCCGCCATGTCGTCGGTGAAGTAGGCGTTGGCGAACGTGCAGCGGTAGCCGCGGGCCATCAGCTGGCCGAAGACGTTCTGCTCCTGCACGAGTCTCTTCAGCTCCGGACCGGGCAGTCCCTCGACGTGCCGGCCGACGAGGGCGGCGGCGTTGAGGCCGGTCAGGAGCGTGGCCTGCCCGGTCGCGCTCTGCGGCAGGCCGGCCACGCCGAGCCGGGCATCCACCGGCACGGCCTCGCGGAGGAGGCCCGCCAGGCAGGGGCAGGCTCCGCCGTGGAGCGGATTGACGGCCGGATCGTCCGGCCCCAAGCCCAGGCCGTCGACGAAGACCAGCAGCGTTTTCGGCTCCTGTTTCATGCCAGGGCGTGCCTCCCGCGCCACGCGCGACGGGTTCTCGCCGTGCATCGCGAAGAACGCTCCCGCCGCGCTCATCCGCCCAGCAACTCGCCCAGCGCGGACGTGAAATGCTGCGGCGCGAACGACGGGGCGTACTGCATCATGTCCTCCGTGTGCTTCGCGAGCAGGTCGCGGTCCCGGCTGAGCCGGTAGAGCAGCTGCACCAGGTCCGCCGGCTCGCGGTACACCATCGCCCCGGGGTGCGGCGCATGGCGGCCCAGGTAGACGGACGGGTAGATCACGGGCATCTGGAACCGTATGGCGTCGTACGTGGACGCCGTGATGTGCGTGTCGAGCGCGTACCGCTTCTTCTCCGGCGCGCGCCCGAGGCGCAGGCGGAAACGTGAGGGCGGCGGGATCACCGGCGCGAGGACCACGTCGGCATGTTCCAGGGCCGCCCGGAACTCGTTCTCGTGCAGGTACCTCCCCGACCAGGTGACGGCGCCGGGGTGTTTCGCGTTCAGCGACTCGGCGCAGCGGATGATCTGCTGGCCATCGTGCCACGCCGGACTTCCGGCCAGGGTCAGCTTCGCCTCGCCTCCCATCTCCAGCACGCGTTGCAGAGCCCGGAACGCCAGGGCGTAGTCCCGCCTGGCCCGGGTGTACAGGCCGATGATGCAGACGTTCAGCGGCCCAGTCCGTCGCGCCCCGTTCCGGCGGAAGAGCGGATCGATGAAATACGCGGGCAGGTAGCAGACCTTCTTGGGGGCCACCCGGGGCGCCAGGTCGCCCCGGATCTCCGGCGAGTGCACCACGTAGCCCCAGATCCTCGAGAACGCCTCGCGACGCAGGCGCGCCAGCCCTCGATCGCCGAACGGCCAGCAGGGCTCCCAGCCCAGGCTCATTTCCCGCACCGTGTCGTGGACGCCGCAGTAGACCGGACACCTGAAATCCTCGCCGAGGAACCCTGACCAGACGAGGCGCTTCTGAGACTGCATCTCGACGAAGAGAATGACGTCCAGGTCTCCCGACTCCTCCGCGATCCGGTGGATGAAGGCCTCGTCATCCACCCCGGTGTTGAGGACGATGCGGCCGGCGGGCACCGCCTGGTCGCCGTAGTACTGCCGCACATCGCGCCACACCGGCTCGCTCGTGAACAGGACCACGTCGTGGCGCGCGGCCGCGCACAACGCCAGGTACATCTGGAGGACGCCCGAATGATATTGGAAGGCTACCAGCCCGATTTTCATCGCACCGCCCTGAGACCGCCCGCCGCGGGGATCAGCGCCGCCACTTCCGCCGCGCGGCCTTGCGCCAGCGGGACACGCTCCTTCTTGTAATGCCTATCGCCGCGCGAGGCAACAAGCGAAGGAGGGGCGTGACGGGGCGATATCCGTACCGGCACAGGACCGGCCACGTCGCGGCTTCGATCTCGCCGAGTTCCTCGGCGCGGAGTTCCCGGCGCCAGCCGTCGATGCGGTCCGTCCGCGGCGGCTCCAGCGCGGCGCTTTTCCACGGCTCGCGCTGCGTGTTCACAAGCCGGGCGTTGACCTTCCAGTACTCGAGCATGCCGGGCTCAAACGCAACGCCCAGGTCCCTGCAGAGCGCGGCCACGGTGGACGCCAGGGACCCCACCAGGTCCTCGTAACGCACCGTGATCAGGTCTTTCCCCAGGCTTCGCCCCGCGCGCCGCGCCGCGCCCATCGTCTCCCGCCAGAACTCCGCGTTCTCCCGGATGCCGTCGGCGGCCCACGGCTGGCGCCGGCGCGAATTGACGACCGCACGCGGATCGCGCACAACGTGGATGAAACGGGCCGGAGGGAAGGCTTCCTTGAGCAGCAGCATGTGCCGGACGTGAAGCGGCGTCTTCTCCCCCACGATGTCCGCGCCCTTGGACCGGGCAAACAGGTCCATCAGCAGCCCGAACACCGCAGGGAACGTGCGCGGGGCCAAGCCGGCCGCGGCGCGGAACTCCTCGGCCGGCAGGCCGAGGTCGGGGAAGTACGTCGACGCCGCGATATCCCCGACGAGCCGCTGGAAGTCCTCCTCCCGCGCCAGGTGTCCATACTCCCCGGCCCGCAGCCAGTAGTCGGGCACGAAGTGGGTCTCCGGCGCGACAGCGACCCTGGGGTGGGCATTCAGAATCTGCTGGAGCAGCGTGGTCCCTGAGCGGGAGCAGCCGACCACGAACAGCGGGCCATGCCAGTCGGGGTTCACCGGGTCTGCCGTTCCAATAACTGAGCGGGGCCGCGGAAGCAAGTCGCTTCCCGCAGCCCCGCTGAAACGTGCCCGCGAATCTGTGTCCGGGTTACTTCTTCTTCCCGCCCCCGGCGGACGTGGTGTTGGCCGAGACCGACACGTCGTCCGCGCAGTGGTAAATGTTGTTGAACTCGTCCAGCAGGCCGGCCCAGTACCCGGTCATCTGCTTGACGGTGTCGGAATCAAACGCCCGGTTCCAGTTCAGGTGCGGCACGCCGGCGGCATCGTACACCACGATGTCGCCCGTGGCGTCGTCCAGCATCGCCAAGAAATCTTCGGCACCGTCGATGATCGCGATGCCCGAGGCGTTGTTGACGTTGAGCTTCGCCGCAATCAGCTGGGCGAAGAGCATGGACATGTTCTTGGCCTTGGCGTTCCCCAGGATTTCCTTGCCGAGCGTCTCATCCACGTACACATCCAGGATCGACACCACCGCGCCGTTCCAGGCGTGGTTCTTCCAGTAGCCGATCGTGTACGTGCAGAAGCTGTCCGGGTTGCGCGCCAGCGGGCCGACCGACATGTCGCCCCACGTATGATCGAAGGCCACGCCGTTCTTCATCATGGGGTAGATTCCCACGAACAGGCCCGTGGCCTTGTCGACCACGGCGATCGTGTTCTCCAAGGCGCCCTTCGTGATCGAGCCCACGAGGTCACCCAGCCCGTTCGCCCGGAGGGCCAGGCCGGTGAAGCGGCGCGCGACGTCCGTCGTGCCGCCCAGCCAGGTCGCATAGACGATCCCGCTCTGCGCGGGTAGCTGCAGCTGGTACAGGCCCTGGGGCGCGCCGGACTTGCCGATGTTGATCCAGAGGTAGAACGACCCCTCGGCCCCGAAGGCGATGTCAGACCCGGCCACGTCCACGGCGACCCCAGCCGGCGTCATCACCTTCCCGACGAGCGTGGCGACCGCTGTGGCCTTGTCCAGCGTGTAGATGCTGTCGGAGAGGTTGTTCGCGATGTAGAGCGTTCCGTCCGGCGCCATAGCCGCCTGGTCGATCTGGACCATGCGAATGCCGTTGTAGGTCACCACGGCGACCTCATGGAGCGTGGCATCGATGACGTTGTACCACAGGAGCTTGCCCGTGTCGTCCGTGCCCAGGCCGAAGTAGTCATCGATGACCCAGAGCTTCGAGCCATCCGGCTCGGCGGCGATGACGTCGCAATGGTTGTAAGGGAGAAGACCGTTGGGTATGAGTTCAAGGTTGGCCACGCCGCCCTCGAGGCGCACCCTGTAGATGGACGAGAAACCGTCCTGATCGGCCATGGTGTCCGCGAGGTACATCACCTCGTTGGTCGCGGCGAACGCGGCCGGTGCGATGGCCATCGCGACGAGCGCCACGGCTACAAAAATCCTGTCGGTGTACTTCTTCATGTTGCACTCCTCTCGGACGTCTCTGAGCGGTTGTCCCAGGTACCGCCTTTGGAACCTTCTTTCGATGTATACGGCATACTATATGCGTGGAATAATGGCAAGACCAAAGTGTTAAAAGGGACCAAAATGTTAAAGGTGGAACTTGTGCCTTTCTTGACCATTCAGGCATCATCAAGTTACTCGTTTCTATTGAGTAGTTAACCGATTGACTGACAACGACTTGCGGCTTGTTATAACCACTTTTAAGTTGACATACAACGACATGATGTATCAGCCGACGCGGCCCCCCAAGAGGGAGGCCGGAACCCCTCTTTTGGCCACCAAATGATAGCCTGGTGTGATTCCAGCCCCTCTCTTCTGTATACTCCGCCCGACGCATGAGAACCCTGGCTCGCACCTACCACCTCTGGACGATCGGCTGCCAGATGAACAAGGCGGACTCCCGCTACCTCGCGGCGGAGCTGGAATCGCTGGGCTACCAGCCGACCCCCAAGGCCGAGGACGCGGACCTCGTTATCGTGAATACCTGCGTCGTCCGCCAGCAGGCCGAGGACAAGGCCTGCGACCGCCTGCGCCAGCTCAAGGGAACGAAGCGCAGGCGCCCGGACACGACCATTGCGCTGGCAGGCTGCATGGTCGGGCGCAACGCCGACGCGCCGCTGAAGGAGCGTTTCCCGTTCGTGGATGTCTTCATGCCCCCTTCCGACGTGCAACCGCTTCTGGACTACCTGGCGCAAAGGGACGTCGACGCCCCACCCGGTTGCAGGCCGGCATCCCATGTCGGTGCACTCCCACCATCCCAGCAGGGCAAGGTCGTCACCGCCAACGTGCCCATCGTGCTCGGCTGTTCGCACGCGTGCACCTTCTGCGTCATCCCGCTTCGCCGCGGCGGCGAGCGCAGCCGGCCGAGCGAGGACATCGTCCGCGAGGTCCGCGAGCTCGTCGGCCGGGGAATCCGCGAAGTGACGCTCCTCGGCCAGATCGTGGACCGGTACGGACTCGACCTGGGCCGCGGCGCCGATCTGCCAGCCCTGCTCCGCGACGTCTCAGAGGTCGAGGGGCTGGCGCGCATCCGCTTCCTGACCAGCCACCCGAACTGGATGACCGACTCGCTGATCGATGCCGTGGCGACCGTGCCGAAGGTCTGCCCATGCATCGAGATTCCGGTCCAGGCCGGCAACGACGAGATCCTGGCCAGGATGAGGCGCGGCTACACGGCGGACGACTATCGCCGGCTGGCGGACCGCCTCCGCGCGCGGGTCCCCGGCGTGGCCATCCACACGGACATCATCGTCGGCTTCCCCGGCGAGACCGAGGCGCAGTTCATGGACTCGTACCGGCTGATGTCGGACGTGCAGTTCGAAATGGCCCACATCGCGAAGTACTCCGAGCGGCCGATGACCGTCGCGGCGAAGCGCTTCAAGGACGACGTGCCGGGGGAGGAGAAAGAGCGCCGGCGGGTCATGCTGGAGGGACTGCTCAACGAGCTTGCGGCCAGGAAGAACGCGGCGCTCCGCGGCCAGCGCGTCCAGGTGCTCGCGGAGGAGCGGGGCGGCAACGGGAAGTGGCACGGGCGCACGCCGCAGAACCGGCTGGCGTTTTTCCCCGATGAGCGCGATCTTCGGGGTCGAATCGTGGACGTGGTGATCGAGGAGACGCGGGCGTTCTCCCTCTTCGGACGAGCCCGCGGGGACGGGGCACAGCCATGAGCCAAGGTATGGACAAGCCAGGCCGCCTGCCGATCCTGCTGTCGGCGGCCTATCCCGGGCTCGGGCAGTTCGCGCAGCGCCGTTGGGGAGCGGCGATCGCGTATGTCACGAGCGTCACCGTATTCGTGATCGCGCTCGCCGTCAGCGTGCTGGGGCCGCTGTTCCACGACCTGAGGGCCGTCGTAAGCACCGACTTCATGACCGGCGCCGAGGAACCGCTGGAGCAGGTCTCCATGCCCGCCGTGGCGATCTTCTTCTTCCTGGCCCTGCTGGTTTGGGTTCTGAACCTCGTGGACGTCTCGCGCGCCAACCGGCGGCGGGCGCCGATCGAACCGCCGCCGCTGTGAGGCCCGGGCTCACGCCCGGGCTACAACGCCTGTGGCCGGGGCGTGAGCCCCGGCCGGGAACCTTTGGCTTGCGGCAGCGGGAACATCGTCTAAGCTTGCTGGGAATCGCAAAGGAGGAGCCAACGTGCCACGATTGCCGTTCCTTTTCCGCAGACTCGTGCCCGCGCTCGCCCTGGCGCTGTGGATGTCCAGCTGCGCCAGCGTGCCGTACCAGCACGACCGGCCGGCCGACCACGTCAGCACGTTCAAGCTGAGGCCGGGCGAACCCCAGGTCGAACGGGGCATGCCCCTCGGCCTCCTTGACGGGCTGGGCTGGGTCATCGGGATTCCGTCCAAGATCATCCTGCTGGACCGGAGAATGGACAACCACTACATCTCGCCCGAGACCGAGGAGGCGCTGGTTCGCTATCTCCAGGCCAACAGCCTCACCGAGGTCAAGGTCCGGCTGAACGAGTACGCGCCCATCGGGGAATGGAGCCGCCTGTTCCGCAACAAGGACGTGTGCTGGGCGTGGCGGTACACGCTGGGCACGCTGAGCCTGCTGGGCTACACCCTCCTCCCCGGGCGCCTGTTGGGCGGGGACAACTACAACCCGTACACGGACACCATCAGCATCTACTCCGACCATCCCGCCGTCGCGAGACACGAGGGCGGCCACTCGAAAGATTTCGCCAGGCGCACCTACAAGGGCACCTACGGCGCGCTCTACATGCTGCCGTTCTTCGCCCTGTATCCCGAGGCGCTGGCCACCGGCGACGCCATCGGCTACCTGCGGACCGACGACACGGCGGAGACGGAGAAGCAGGCGTACAAGGTCCTGTACCCGGCGTACGGCACCTACATCGGCGGGAACTTTGGGCAGTTCTTCCCGGCCTATTCCACGGTCATCTACCTCGGCGTCGTGATCCCCGGCCACGTCCTCGGCCGGATCAAGGCCGCGGGCGTGGACGAGCGGCGTGCGGCCGAACCGCCGGTGCACGAGCAGACGACGCCGGACGCGGCATCGAAGGAGGTGTCGCCATGAAGCACGTCGGAGCATTCGCGGGAATCGTTTCGGCCGCCCTGACCCTGCTGCTCGGCTCGGGATGCGCCACCGCCATCTGCAGCAGCGCCCAGCACGTGCAGGTGAACAGCACGCCGCCGAAGGCCGTCGTGAAGGTCAACGGCGTGGCGCGCGGCGAGACGCCGCTCCGGCTGTACCTCAAGCGGGACAGCGCCCAGACGATCCGGATCGAGCTCGAGGGCCGCGCGCCGTACGAGACGACGCTCGCGCAGGGCATGAACGTCTGGCTCTTCGGCAACATCATCTGGGGCCCCGTCGGGCTGGTGGGCCTGGTGGCGGACATGGTCAGCGGTGCCATCTACGAGCTGAACCCGCGGGTCATCAGCGCCGAGCTGGCCGAGACGCCGCCGACATCGGAAAAGCCGCGGGAACAGCAGGACTGAACCGCCCCGCGGCGCGCTGCCGGGCCTCCTGGTAGGGCCGCGGCGCTGCCGCGGCCGCTCGCCTCGGCGTAGTGGCGCGCCCCGCGCCACGAAGCCTGGGCGGCCGGCCCAGCGGGCCGGCCCTACCTACCCCTTCCCCGCGGCGCGCTCGGCCTGTCCCGCCGAAGCCCCCGGCGAAGGCGGAAGAGCGCGCCCTACCTTAGAACCGGAACTGTAAAGTGACGACCGGGAGCTGGCTGAAGTCCGGCTCGAACTTCGCGCCGCCGTCGACGCCGGCAACGGCGTCCTCCAGCCGGCGGCGGTTGTAGCGGTGGCTGGCATCGATCCCGCCGTAGATGCTGCCCGAGTACCAGGTGAACTCGAAGAACGTGATGACCGCGAACGCGCCCCACTGCTCCCGGTCCGCCGTGTCCGCCATGCCGTAGAGGAACAGCCCGTTCAGGATGATCGAGCGCAGGCCGTTGGCCCATTCGCCGGCGTAGAAGTAGCCCAGGCCCGGGACCGCACCGAGCCACCCGCCCAGCTTCGGGTTCTTGTCGCGGCCGGCCGTGTACCTGTCCAGCGCGGCAAGGCCGTCGTCGTGCTTCGTCGGCGCGGCCAGAAGCGCCTCGCGCGCCCGCGCCGCGTCGTTCTCGCGCAGCCGGGTCACCGCCAGCCGCCGCGCCGCCAGCGACCTGGCGTCGGCATCCGCCGGGCTGTGGAGGACGGTCTCCCAGTAGAACGCCGCCTCCCGGTAGTCCCGCGCGGAGAGCGCCCGCTCGCCGCGGAGAAGGACGGCCCGCGTTCCCAGCATCGGCGCCGCGTCCTCTGCTCGATTCAGCATCTTGTCCGCGAGATCGTACTTACCGGCCTTCCAGTACTCGTAGGCCGAGGCCCAGTAGTAGCCGCCCCGCGCGGCGCCGGACGCCCCGAGGCCCAGCCGGCGGAACTCGAGCGCGGCCGCCGGATGATCGCCCTCGCCCGCGAGCTCGATGGCGAGCGGCGGAGACTCCGCAAAGACGGGCACCGCAGAGAGGATCAGCAGGAGGAATGGCCACAAGAAGGCGCAAGAAAGCACAAGGAAAGGTAGGGCGCTCGCGCTGCGAGCGCCGCGGCCGGCCCAGCCGTCTTCGCTGCGCTTCGCCGAGCCAAGGCGGGCCGGCCCTACCCTATGCGTTTCTTTGCGTTCTCTCGCGGCTATCATCTCTTCATCCAATCGTCGTGATCCGCCAGCGGGTCTGCAATCCTCATTTGCTCCCCCACCTGGACTTCCTTCTCCTTCGCGGCGACCACCGACGGCTCGCGCACGAGGCGGTCCGCGGTGATCGGGAAGGCCAGGAGCCCGTGCTCGCGGCTCGCCTCGCGGAAGTACTCGGAACAGCTGGGCTCGAGGGAGCACCGCGCCCCGATCGCGGGACGGAGCTGAGCCCGGTAGAACCGGACGATCCACTGCCCGGGCTTCGACAGCAGATGCTCCCGCTCCCGCGCGGGTTCGATGGTGCATTCCTTCCGGATGTCCGACGTCCACAACGGCCGGCACGTTTCCAGCGATTGGCGAAGCGAGGGGTGGTCTTTTCCAAGGGTTGGAAAATCAACGGTCAGAAGAGACAGCGAACACCCGGCTCGGAGAAAGAGGTCTGGCGAACGGGTCGTCTCGAAAGCTTGCTTGATGTGCCCGAAGGCGGCCGCGGTATTCCCTTTCCTCCAGAGCTGCCGCCCCAGCTCGTACGCCGCCATGGAACTCGTCTCGACACGGCCCGTGACGGCGGCGAGCCGGGCCAGCGAATCGAGGATCTCGGGCCGGTCCTCGCCGAGCCGCAGGCGCGCCACGGCATCCAACAACCGGGCCGTCTGCTGTTCCGTGTCCTCGGCGAGAACGCGGCGGCACTCGCGGCGGCAAGCCGCCCAGTCCCCCTCGGCAAACAGGTCCACGGCCAGATCCGGCGAAGCCTGGGCCAGCGCGCCAACGACCGAAAACAAAAGGATCCCGGACGCGAAGCCCGGGATCCTTTTGCGTAACGCGTTCAACACAGATTAGTAGTACTGCGCCCCGTACTGGGCAGCCAGGTCTTTGGTGGTGACCCCGTTCATTCCGTCCACGCCGTTCCAGACGGCCACGACGATGCCCACGAGCGGAATCAGCAGCGCCCACTCGCGGAAGTGGATCATCTTGCCGTCGTTGTAGGCGCCGCCCGTGCGGAGACCGAAACAGCATCCCGCAAGGAAACCCATGAACCCGCCGCGACCTTCCGTCGCCGCGCCGGCCACCTGAACGGTGCAGGCCATGAACGCGCAGACCAGCATCACTGCAATCAGTTTCTTCATGTGATGTCCTCGAATTGAGCTAGTAATACATCGCCCCGTAGCGGGCCGCCAGGTCCTTGGTCGTGACCCCCTTGGCACCCTCGACTCCGTTCCAGATCGCGAAGACGATGCCGACATACGGGATCAGCAGCACCCATTCGCGCCAGTGGATTTCCTTGCCGTCGTTATAGGCGGCGCCGGCGCGAATGCCAAAGCAGCAGCCGGCAATGAAGCCCATCAGACCACCGCGGCTTTCGTTCACCGCCGAAGCTGACGGCGCAAGGCAGGCCAGCACGGACGCGATCATCAGACACGCAAACAACTTCTTCATTGAACCTCCTGTTAGCCGTTAATCCATCCATCGCCGCTGTATAAAAACAGCCGATATAATCGAATTGCATGAATTGTGACAAAACCGCGGTTTTAATGCAACCTTTATTTTCTGCTCTATATACTTGCCCTAGCCTGGATTATTCGCCACAAAGGCTCCAAGGCACGAAGAAGACCGAAAATTCATGCCGCAGGCAGATCCGCCTCTGGCGGAAAAAGATATTTTCACTTGGTTAATTCGACAAAAAAGACCGGAATATAGGACGAATTAAGAGCTTAATTATTATCGGCACACACTTTGTGCCTTCGTGACTTAGTGGCAGATGAATAGAGCAGGATAAAAGAACAAAACGTTAATTCAATCTCCAGGAGGATCGACCATGGATAGCGCCGCCAAGCTCAAAGCCGCCATTCGAAATGTTCAGGATTTTCCCAAGGCCGGCATCGGCTTCAAGGATATCACGCCGATCCTGGCGCATCCCGGATTGTTCAGCCTGGCCGTGGATGTCCTGAGTGAACGCCACTTGAAACAGAAAATCACCGCCGTGGCCGCGATCGACGCCCGCGGGTTCATCTTCGGGGCGGCGATGGCGCAGAAGCTCGGCGCCGGATTCATTCCCATCCGCAAGAAGGGCAAGCTGCCGTTCAAGACGATCGACGAATCCTACGAGCTGGAATACGGGTCGGCCACGCTGAGCGTGCACGTGG
>JAZDKK010000043.1:0-13727 GCA_043803015.1 Verrucomicrobiota bacterium | reverse complement strand
AACGATCCCGGCAACACGTACAGCTTCGTCTCCGCGATGGGCTTCTTCAACCTGTACAACTTCGACTACCTCTCCTTCTGGGTCTGGAACAACGGCTCGCCCCTGAAGTTCAGGATCCGCCTCGAGGACAAGAACGGGAATCCCTGGGAGTCGAACTGGGCCGGCATCGAGCCGGCTATGGCGACCACGAGCGCGAACTGGGAGAACCTGGTGGTCGACCTGACGCGCGCTTTCAGCGCGCACAAGGCGGGGAGCATCGACCTGCGGGCCATCACGCAGATCATGTTCATCGCGGCGCCGGGCGACGGCTCCGCGTCGGGCGAGTTCTGGCTGGACGACATGGAGGTCCAGCGGGCGCCGAACAGCGCGCCGCTCGAAGCCTTCGAGAGCGATTTCTACGGATGGTCGGCCGGCACGAACTTCGTGCTCACCAACACCACCGAGCAGTTCTACAACAGCGGCGCGGCGACGGGCCTCGGCCAGCGGTCCCTGCGGATCAAGTGGGGACGGAAGGGCGTGAACTACGACAACTTCATCTACACGCCCAGCCACGACACCAACAACTCGCCGCGGGACCGCATCGGCTTCTACCCGAACTTCAAGTTGAGCAACAACAAGACGCTGGAGCTGTGGGTCAGGAGCTACACCGAG
This sequence comes from Verrucomicrobiota bacterium, assembly GCA_043803015.1. Lineage (GTDB taxonomy): Bacteria > Verrucomicrobiota > Kiritimatiellia > CAIQIC01 > JAGNIJ01 > JAZDKK01. Next base: position 13,076 of record JAZDKK010000043.1, on the reverse strand, counting down.
AGCAACATGCCCGTCCTCCTGAAGTTCAACAGCACCGACGTCGGCACGAAGAACTACACGACGAGGGGTTCCTGGCAGAAGCTGAGCTGGATCTACACCAACGTGGCGGCGTCCACGAACGTCCAGACGGTGTGGTTCATGCCGTATCCCGGCCAGAGCGACACGGGCGGCACGATCTACATTGACGGCTTGAACCTGGTCGGCGGGACGGCCCCGGTCATCCCGACGGCGCCGACCGGGTTCTGGACCACGGCGACCGCGCCGGACGGCGACGGCGTCTACACGATGCTGTGGTCCGCGGTGTCGGGGGTCTCCGGCTATCAACTGCAGGAGTCCACGAACGCCAGCTTCGCCACGTACACGGTCAGCAACCTGACGGGCAGGGCCATCCGGTTCACGAAGACCGTCACCCCGGCGGGCGTGACCTACTACTACCGGGTGTGCTCGCGGATCATCTCCGGCGGCGTGACGAACCAGGGCTCCTGCACGGCGCCGGTCGCGGCCACGGTGAAGCAGATCCCGAACGCGGCCCGCCAGTACGAGGTGCTGGACAACTACGACGGCAAGACGCTCGCGGCCACGTACTGGCAGAGCGACCCCGCCGCGCCGTATGTCTACACGCTCGACTTCACGAGCACGCAAGCGGTGCATTCGGGGACGAAGGCGTTGAAGGTCACCTACAACAAGGCCCACGAAACCAACAACGGCTACAGCTGCTTCTCGATGGCGGGGTTCCTCAACCTGCGCAACTACGACTACCTGTCTTTCTGGGTCTACAACAACGGCAGCCCGCTGAAGTTCCGGCTCCACCTGGAAGACAGCGCCGGCCGGCCGTGGGAATCGTGCTGGGCGAACATCGAGCCCCGGATGATGACGGCCGCGGCCGACTGGGAGAACCTGGTCGTGGACCTGACGAGAACGTTCGCGGCCCACAATGCCACGAACATCGACATGCAGCAAATCACGCAAGTCATGTTCATGGTCGAGCCGGGCAACGTGAAGACGTCGGGAGTCTTCTGGCTGGACGACATCGAGCTGCACCGGGCGGGCAACAGCGCGCCGCTCGAGGTGTTCGAGTCGGACTACTACGGCTGGGCCTCGGGCGGGCCCTTCGTGATCGGTTCGGTCTCGAACCAGTTCCGCAACGACGGCTCGCTCACCGGCCTCGGACAGCAGTCCCTGAAGGTCAGCTGGACCAACAAGACAGCCGACTACTCGAACGTCGCCTACGTGCCGAGCCATGACCCGGCGGCGCCCGCCGGCCGCATCGGCGCCTACCCGAACCTGCTGCTCGGCGGCAACGGCTTCGTCGAGCTCTGGGTCAAGAGCACGACCGACAACAACCTCCCCATCCTCCTGAAGCTGGACGCGAACGACGTCAGCGTCCAGACCTACACCGGCAACGGCCAGTGGCAGCGGCTGACGTGGGACTACTCCGCCCTCGGCGGGGCAGGGGCGGTCAACAACATGGTCTTCTACCCGTACCCAGGCAAGGCCGACACGGGTGGTACGGTGTACTTCGACGACCTCAACCTGATCGGCGGCTCCGGGCCCGTCCTCCCCGTGGCGCCGGCCGGCCTGGCCGCGAGCGCGCCGGTACAGCGCTGCTTCACGGTGAGCTGGAACGCCGTGAGCAACGCGACGAACTACGAGCTGGTCGAAGCGGACAACCTGAATTTCACGGGTTCGGCGGCGTACTACCCATCGGGGACGTCCGTGGGCCTCGGGCCGAGGCGGTCGGGGACGTACTACTACCGGGTCCGGTCCAACGTTCCGGCCAACGGCTCTGACAACTACGGAAGCTTCAGCGCCCCGATCGCGGTGACCGTCGTCAACCACGCGCCGGTAGTCCAGGGCCAGTCCGTGGCCGTGGCGAAGAACACGGCCAAACCGATCACCCTGTCGGGGACGGACGCGGACGGCGACGCGCTGACGTACCGCGTTGCGACGGCCCCGGCCCACGGGTCGGTGGTCGGGACGCCGCCGCAGGTGGCGTACCAGCCGGACCTCAACTACTCCGGCGCCGACAGCTTCACGTTCGTGGCGAACGACGGGGAAATGAACAGCGCCGCCGCGACGGTGGCGCTGAGCGTGTCCGACACCAACGACATGGTCCGGATCCTCGGCACCCACAACCACAGCGACGCCGAGTTCGCGCAGGGCAACTACATCCTGGACTTTTTCCTGGCGACGGACCCGGTGTCGAAGTTCCCGAAGGAGCTGAACACCTCGTGGCTGCCCGCCGTCTACGTTCACGCCGACCTGAACCAGGTGCAGGTGGACCGCGGGCTCACCGTTTCGCTGGTGCCCGCCTGGAACAACGGCTCCGGCGTCCTGTACGTGGGCATCGAGGTATGGACGGGGAGCCGCTGGGTCGAGGCGGGCCGCACGCCGTGCAGCATGAACGACGCCGGCTACGTCTACGTGCACCCGAGCTACCTCAGGGTGGGCATGAACGACCTGCGGCTCATGGCGTACAGCGGGACGGCCGGCACCACGGCGGTGAACTGGGACCAGCTCGTGTTCGGCCTGCAGGCGCAGGACGTGCGGTGGGCCTTCGGCGTCAACGACTACGGCAGCGCCGAGTTCCAGCAGGGCAACTTCAACCTGTGGGTGAACGCGGACACGGCCACCAGCGCCGATTTCCCGAAAGAGATCAACAGCTCGTGGTACCCGGACCAGTACCTCTCGTTCACGCTCGACCAGGCCGGGTGCCAGCGTCCGTACCAGCTGAACTTCGACGTGTCGTGGAACGACGGCTCCGGCGCCCTGTCCGTGGCGCTGCAGCGCTGGGACGGCAGCACGTGGAAGCAGATCGGCTGGGCCGAGCTGAGCAGCGCCCTGCCGGGCACCATCGAGATCCCGGCCGATGAGCTCAAGGAAGGCGTCAACGACTGGCGCCTGCATGTGCTCGGCGGCTCCGGCGGGACCACCGTGGTGGTGTGGGACCGGCTCGCGCTGATGAAGCGCGTGGACCAGCCGGTCGTGGTCAAGGATATGCTCCTGACCGTGCTCGACACCTCGCTCAACTTCTACCTGAGCACCAACGCGGTCCACCACGACGGGTTCCCGCTGACGGCGCTGAAGGTCACAGACCGCCCGCGGTACGGGTACAGCAACCCGACCGAATGGGGCCTCGCCATCCAGGCGTGGATCGCCGCGGCGGAGATCGGAAAGATCGCGAAGACGTCGGCCGCCGCGCGGATCGAGACCAGCCTGAACACCATGCTGGCCCTGCAGGCCGATCCCTCGCAGTTCAAGTACGGCCTCTTCTATCCTTACTACACGGTGGTGGGCGCGGACGGCCGCGACGTGCCGTTCCCGTACCACGACGCCTACCACGAACTGCCTTCGGGCGACTGCGCCCTGCTGTGGGGCAGCGTCAACGTGGCCGAGGGATGGCTGCGCCAGAACGGCTTCACCCAGATCGTCGCCAAGGCGGTCAGCATGAAGGACGCCATGGACTTCCGCAGCTGCTACCGGGTGCTGGGCGGCACGAACTACGGCATCGCGATGCTGATCAACGCCGACACGGGCAACCTGTCCGCCTCGACCTGGAACAACTGGGCCGACGAGGGCGGGCTGGTCAACGCCGTCAGCTACACGGCCGGCAGCACAACGCTCGACGAGTTCGACCTCATCCTCTCGTGCCAGAACCGGCCGCCGCGGACCTGGAGCGGGGTGACGACGCGCGAAAGCGCCTGGTTCAGCGCGGCGTTCACCTGGCCGCAGCGGACCATGCTGGGCTTCCCCATGTTCGGCGACGCGCGGGAGCGGATCTACGGGATCTACTCGTTCATCCCGGCGGGACGTGGCCACTTCCTCTACGCGGACTACGCGGGGATCGACTACGCGGGGTTCTCGGATGCGATGACCCAGACGTGGCTGGGCCAGGCGCTCGTGGCGCGCTACGCGCCGCCGAACATCCCGAACATCGTGGAACCCACCCCGCCCGCGCACATCCAGCCGCACGGCCTCTTCGTGTGGTTCGGCGCGCTGGACGTGCTGGAGGACAGCTTCGTCGAGCGCGCGTTCGAGCTCGCGGTGCTCCTCAAGAACGACAGCAAGGGCTACTGGCATGCGTCGTACAGCCAGGACCCCTATGGCTTCGAGGTCGTGGCCAGTCCGTACATGAACGACGCCGGTTATAACGGCGCGGACGACGGCCGGTTCATCTTCGAAACGCTCAGCCAGTCGTACACGGTCCTCCCCATCTACGAAGGGCTGCAGCGGATGTCGGGCAACCGGACCTTCCAGTCGTTTGCGAGCCAGGTCCCCGGCTGCACGAACACGACGGACCTGTTGATCCAGCGCGCGTATCCGAATCCGTAGGACGTTGCTGGGAGCATCCGTCTCGCCGTGCTCGTCTCGCGCGCCCGGCCGCAACAACTGCGGTACCACACCTTGCAAGGTGTGGTACCGACGCATCATTGGGTCACCTGAGCCGCATGATCACACTTTGCGAAGTGTGATCATGGCCTTGGGGAGGGAACCAGCGCGTTTTTTCCAAAGGTTGGAAAAACCGGGGCCGTTTTCTCCAATCATTGGAAAAAAAGGTGGACTGCGTTGTCCCCAACGCGCGCCACCTGTAGCGCCGGCGCTATGCGCCAGCGATCGCCGGGACGTGAGTCCCGGCGCTACAGAGCAAGGAGGACGGGCCGGCCGCCGCGCGCTTCATTCCCGGATCTGGCCGGTGCCGAGGACGACGTACTTGTAGGTGGTCAGCTCCTCGAGAGCCATCGGGCCGCGGGCGTGGAGCTTGTCCGTGCTGATGCCGATCTCGGCGCCCATCCCGAACTCGGCGCCGTCGGTGAAGCGCGTGGACGCGTTCACGTAGACCGCGGCGGAGTCCACTTCCCGCGTGAAAACCCCCTGCGCGGCCTCGTCCTGGCCCACGATCGCGTCGGAGTGATGCGAGCCGTACTTGTTGATGTGCGCCACGGCGGCATGAACGTCGGAGACGATCTTCACCGCGAGAATCAGGTCCAGGTACTCGGCGTACCAGTCGTCCTCCACGGCCTCCTTCATCGAGGGCACGACCGCGCGCGACGCGGCGTCGCCGCGCAGCTCCACCTTGCGCGCCTGGAGCCGCTCCGCCATCCGGGGCAGGAAGGCCTGGGCGATCCGGGCGTTCGCCAGGACCTTCTCGACCGCGTTGCAGACGCCGGGCCGCTGGCACTTGGCGTTCTCGACGATGTTCAGGGCCATCTCCAGGTCGGCGCTCTCGTCCACGTAGATGTGACAGACGCCCTTGTAGTGCTTGATGACGGGCACGCGCGCCTGCTCGGCCACGGCCCGGATCAGGCTTTCGCCGCCGCGGGGAATGGCGAGGTCGACCCGGCCCTCCAGCTGGACCAGTTCGCGGACCGCATCGCGGTCCGTGGTGACCACGACCTGGATCGAGTGCTCCGGCAGGCCCTTCTTCCGGCCGCCGGCCTGCAGAGCATCCGCGATGGCCATGTTGGACTGGAGCGCCTCCTTGCCCCCGCGCAGGATGACGGCGTTCGAGGTCTTGATGCAGAGGACGGCCGCGTCGGACGTCACGTTGGGCCGGGATTCGTAGATGATCGCGATCACGCCGATCGGCACGCGGACCTTCTGGATGACGAGCCCGTTGGGGCGGATCCAGCGACTGATCTTGGTGCCCACGGGGTCCTTGAGGCTGACGACGGCGCGCACGCCCTTGATCATGGCGTCGATCCGCGCGTCGGTCAGCTCGAGCCGGTCCAGCATGGGGGCGGGCAGGCCGGCTTGTCGCCCGCCTTCCATATCCCTGGCGTTGGCGTCCTTGATCGCCTGCCGGCGCGCGTCCAGCTCGTCGGCCATGGCCCCGAGAATGGAGTTCTTCTTCCGGGGCGAGAGCCGGGCAAGGGCGCGCGAGGCGACCACGGCCCGGTCGCCCATCAGCACCATGTCATCGTGCAGGCTCATGACAATCCCCCGATATCGATCCCCAGGACCACCATGTTGTCCCGATGGATGACTTCGTCGTAGTCCTTGGAGCCCAACAGGTTAGCGATCTCGTCGGTCCGGTGGCCCTTGATCTTGCGGATGTCGTTGCTCGAATAATCTACCACACCGCAGGCGAAAAGCACCCCCTGCACGGTCCGCACGTTCACCACGGCGCCCGAGGCGAAATGACCTTCCACCTCCCTGATGCCGATGGGAAGCAGGCTCCTGCCTTTCCTCTCGATGGCGTCGCGGGCCCCGTCGTCCACGATGAGAACGCCCTGCGGCTTGTGGAAGAACGCGATCCAGCGCTTTCGCCCGCCCAGCACCGCGCCGGCGGAGGCCGCCGCCGAGGCGATCAGCGTCCCTGTGTCCTCGCCTTTCAGGATGCGGGAGATCACGCGCGACTTCCGGCCGTCGGCGATCACGACCGGGGCGCTGACCGTGGCGACCATGTGGGCCGCCTGCAGTTTGGAGTTCATGCCGCCGGTGGACATGTCGCCGCCTTTGCCGACCGCGTGCTTCAGCTCTTCGGGCGTGACGGCCTTGAGAAAAGGCACCCGCTTGCTGCCGGTCTTGCCGGCGGGCGCGCGGAATCCATCCACGGTCGTGAGCAGGATGAGCAGGTCGGCCTCGATCAGCAGGGCCACGAGCGCAGCCAGCATGTCGTTGTCGCCGAACTTGATCTCCTCCACCGCCACGACGTCGTTCTCGTTGACGACCGGGACGATCCCGTTGCGCAGGAGCGCCATCATCGTGTTCCGCGCATTCAGGTGCCGGCGGCGGTCCTTGAGGTCGTCGTGGGTCAGGAGAACCTGCCCGATCCGGCATCGTTCGGCCGAAAACAGCCTGTCGTAGTTGGCCATGAGGCGCGACTGCCCCACCGCCGCCGCCATCTGGAGGTCGGGAAGGTTGGCGGGGCGCGTCTTCATGCCCAGGGCCTGCATGCCGGTTCCGATGGCGCCGGAGGACACCACGACCACCTCCCGGCCCTCCCGCCGGAGCTTGGCCAAGTCCTTGACCAACTGGCTCATACGCCTCAAGTCAGGCCGGCCGGAACCTTGTACCAGCACGCGGCTGCCGATCTTGACGACGATCCGGCGCGCCTGGCCCAAGGCCTTTCTGTATTGTCCCGCTTCCTTCATGGTCCACCCGTTGGGGAAGGCTGATGTGGTACCAAAATGGGGGTGCCGTGTCGAGCCGGGGTCAGCTTTCCGCGTGACAATCAAAGCTTGGCTCCTAGAATGGCCCCGTTCTCTGAATGAAAGACTCCTCAACTCCTTCTGACTGGTGGCGTTTCCTGGACGGCCGTCCCGGCAGGCCGGCGACAGGCGAATTCGAGGCCGTCGGCTCCGAGCGCATCGACCGCCTCTATTTCCCCATCGCGAACGAGGCCGGCATGAAATCGTGGGTGTCGCCGCGGCTCCAGGGCGGACCCGCGCTCAGCCACAATGAGTATCTCGGCCTGCCCCTGACGGCGGAGGACCTGCCCCATACGCTCGTTCACCGCGGGTTCTGGCTGGTGGAAGACGGGCGGGAGCCCTTCTCGCTGTCGGCCCTGCCGATCCCGGGGCGGAGGACCGGATCGCGGATCCAGGCCGGGCCCGGCTGGTTCAGCGTTTCGAGGACGGACCGGGGTGGCCGATTCGAAGTTCGCGCCACGCTGTGGTGCCCGGCCGACCTGGACGAGCCGCTGGAGGTCATGTGGGTCGAGGTCCGCAACACGTCCCGCCGGAAGTTGACCTTCGCCGCCTACGCGGCCATCCCGATGTTTGCCCGGTCGGCCGACGACATCCGCGACCACCGCCACGTGACGGCACTGCTCCACCGGGTCCAACTCCACCCGCACGGCGTGACGGTTTGCCCCACGATGTCGTTCGACGAGCGCGGGCACGAGGTCAACCGGGTCCGGTACTCGGTGCTGGCCTTCGGGCCCGGCGCGGCGCGTCCGGAAGGCATCTGGGCGACGCAGGAGAGTTTTTTGGGGGAGGGCGGGACTTTCGCTGCGCCCGCCGCGGTCTGGAATCGGGAACGCGGTCCGAAGGCCGGCGAGCGGCAGAGGCCGGGCCGCGAGGCGCTGGGCGGGTTCCGCTTCAGGAAGCTCACGGTGGGTCCGGGAGGGAGCGCCCGTTTCGGGCTGGTTTCGGGAATCTCCAGCGACCCGGCCGGCGTTCGCCGATGGACGCGGTGGGCCCGCCGGCCCGGCGCGTTCGCCCGGTCGCTCGCGGCCACGCGATCCTCCTGGCTCGAGAAGATCCAGCGGGTCTCGTTCCTCCTGCCGGACCGGAAGCTCGACCACTGGCTGGAGTGGGTGAATGCCCAGCCGATCCTGCGCCGGCTGTACGGGAACTCGTACCTGCCGCAGTTCGACTACGGCCGGGGCGGCAAGGGCTGGCGCGATCTCTGGCAGGACTGCCTGGCGCTCCTGATCTCGGACCCGGGGTCGGTCCGCCCCATGCTTCTGCACAACTTCGGCGGCGTCCGGATCGACGGCTCGAACGCGACCATCATCGGCCGGGGCGGCCAGTTCATCGCGGACCGGAACAACATCCCGCGGACGTGGATGGACCACGGCGCGTGGCCGACCTACACCACGCTCCTGTACGTGGACCAGACCGGCGATCTCGGTTTCCTGCTCCAGGAGCGCGAGTACTTCAGGGATCCCCAGCTGTACCGCTGCCGGCGGCACGACCCCGGCTGGAGCGAGGCGTACGGCAACGCCCTTCGTGCGCGGGACCCCGCGAAGCGCGGGGCAGGCGGGAAGGTCTACCGGGGAACGGTGTTCGAGCACATGCTGCTGCAGAACCTCGCTGCCTTCTTCAACGTCGGCGAGCATAACGTCTGTCGCCTCGAGGGCGCCGACTGGAACGACGGCCTCGACATGGCCCCGGACCGGGGCGAGTCGGCCGCCTTCAGCGCGTTCTACGTCTGGAACCTTGAGCGCCTGGCACAGATCGCCGAGCGGCTAGCGGAGCGCGGGCGTGCCGAGGTCCGCGTGGCCCGGGAGCTCGGCCTCCTGCTCGACCGTCTGCCGGGGCAGAAACGGGTGGACTACCGTTCGGCCGCCGCCAAGAGCCGGCGGCTGAAGGCGTACCTGGACGAAGTGGCGCGGGATGTCTCCGGGCGGCGCATCGCGGTTGGGATCGAGGACCTGGCGCGGGATCTCCGGGCCAAGAGCCTGGACCTGGGGGACCGGATCCGGCGCCGGGAGTGGGTGGTGGTCAACCGGGACACAGCCTTCTTCAACGGCTACTACGACAACCGCGGCCGGCGCGTCGAAGGCCGGCACGGGCGTGATATCCGCATGATGCTCACCAGCCAGGTCTTTCCGGTCATGGCCGGGATCGCCGCGGGCGGGCAGACGGACCGCGTGATTCGCGCCGTGCGGCGCCTGCTGAAGGATCCGCGGACCGGCGGCATACGCCTCAACACCGATTTTGGCGGCATCCAGCCCGCCCTCGGGCGGGCGTTCTCGTTCGCCTACGGGGAGAAGGAGAACGGCGCGGTGTTCAGCCACATGGCCGTGATGTACGCCTACGCCCTGTACCTGCGGCGCCGGCCCGCGGAAGGCCGCGAGGTCTGGCATGCGCTGTACCGGATGGCCGTGGACCAGCGCACGGCGAAGATCTTCCCGTGCGTGCCGGAGTATTTCAACGCCGAGGGGCGCGGCATGTACTGCTTCCTGACGGGCTCGGCTTCGTGGCTCGTCTACCTCATGCTCACCCAGGTCTTCGGCGTGCGGGGGGAGCTGGGCGACCTCGTGATCGATCCCCAGCTCGCGCCGGAGGATTTCGGCGCCGACGGGCGTTGCTCGATCCGGACCTTCTTCGCCGACCGGCCGCTGGTCATCACGTTCGAGAACAGGCATCGCCTGCGGCCGGGGCGGTACGTGGTCGATCGGGTCGCCCGCGTCGGCCGGCCGGGAGCGGAGCCGCTGGCCTTCATGCCGCTCCCGCAGGGCGGAATCAGGCTGGCCCGCGCGGTCATCAGGGTTCTGCCGGCGGACCGGGACACGCGCTTGGTGGTGAATCTCGTCCCGAAGGCCTGACCAGCCTTGTAGTTCCGGCGAATCGCCCTACAATAGCTCAATCCTGACACGGAGACGGTGACATGAAACCATTGCTCGACAGCGGCAACATCCAGTCGCTCGTGGATAGCACGCACGGGGCGCCCTACAATATCCTGGGGATTCACGAGATCGGTGGCGAGTATCCCGGCGTGGTGATCCGCACCTTCCAGCTCTACGCGGCGCAGGTGGACGTGATCGACCTGTCCGACGGGAACAAGGCCCTCCCGATGACCCGCATTCACGAACACGGCCTGTTCGAGTACTTCGGTCCGGGGCGCAAGCCGTTCCGCTACCGCCTGCGCATGACGGCCGGCGACGGGCACCAGTGGGAGCTGGAGGACCCCTACCGCTTCCCGCTCCAGATCACGGACTTCGACCTCTACCTCTTCGGCGAGGGCACGCACTACCGCACCTACGAAAAGATGGGCGCGCATCCCATGGCGATCGACGGCGTGTCCGGCGTGCATTTGGCGGTGTGGGCGCCGAACGCGATCCGGGTCAGCGTGATCGGCTGGTTCAACCGCTGGGACGGGCGGCATCACCCGATGCAGCACCGCGGCAACTCCGGCCTGTGGGAGCTCTTCATCCCGGCCCTGCAGCCGGGCGACCTGTACAAGTTCGAGATCAAAGGCCGGCACGGGTTCCTCGGCCAGAAGGCCGATCCGTACGCGTTCTTCTCCGAGCTGCGGCCGCGCTCCGCGTCCGTGGTCTGGGACATCCACAAGTACGATTGGAAGGACCGGGACTGGATGGAGAAGCGGCGGAAGACGAACTGGTTCGAGTCGCCGATGAGCGTGTACGAGGTGCACCTCGGCTCCTGGCGCCGGGTGCCGCAAGAGAACAACCGGATGCTGACGTACCGGGAGCTGGCGGACCAGCTGGTCCCTTACGTCAAGAACATGGGCTACACGCACATCGAGCTGCTGCCGATCTCCGAGCACCCGTTCGACGGCTCGTGGGGCTACCAGACCATCGGCTACTACGCCCCGACCTCCCGCCACGGCACGCCGGACGACTTCATGTACTTCATCGACCGCTGCCACCAGGAGGGCATCGGCGTCCTGATCGACTGGGTCCCGGCGCACTTCCCGAAGGACGGGCACGGGCTGGCGTACTTCGATGGGAGCCACCTCTACGAGCACGCCGACCCGCGGAAGGGCGAGCACAAGGATTGGGGCACCCTGATCTTCAACTACGGGCGCAACGAGGTGCGCACGTACCTGATGTCGAACGCCGTCTACTGGGCCGACGTGTTTCACATCGACGGCTTGCGCGTGGACGCGGTGGCCAGCATGATCTATCTCGACTACTCGCGCAAAGAGGGGGAGTGGATCCCCAACCAGTACGGCGGGCGCGAGAACCTCGAGGCGGTGGATTTCCTCAAGCGGTTCAACGAGATCATTCACGCCGAGTACCCGGGCTTCCTGACCTTCGCGGAGGAATCGACCGCGTGGCCGATGGTGTCACGGCCGACCTACCTGGGCGGGCTCGGGTTCGACTTCAAGTGGAACATGGGCTGGATGCACGACACCCTGGTGTACATGTGCAAGGAACCCGTGCACCGGAAGTACCACCACCACGAGCTGACGTTCTCGATGATCTACGCCTTCAGCGAGAACTTCATCCTGCCGTTCTCCCACGACGAAGTCGTGCACGGGAAGGGGCCGATGATCGACAAGATGCCCGGCGACTGGTGGCAGAAGTTCGCCAACCTGCGCGCGCTGTACGCCTACATGTTCGCGCACCCCGGGAAGAAGCTCCTGTTCATGGGCGACGAGTTCGGGCAGTGGCGCGAGTGGAACTACCACGAGAGCCTCGACTGGCACCTGCTCGACTGGGACACGCACCGGAAGCTGCAGCTCCTGGTGCAGGACCTGCACCGCATCTACAAGGAGAGCCCGGCCCTGCACCAGATCGATTTCTCGTGGGAGGGGTTCGAGTGGATCGATTTCTGCGATTGGGAGCAGAGCATCATCTCGTTTGTCCGCAAGGGGCGCGACCCGCGCGACATCGTCTTTTGCGCGTGCAACTTCACGCCGGTCCCGCGCCACGGCTACCGGTTCGGCCTGCCCGTGCCGGGCAGGTGGGAGGAGATCCTGAACACCGACGCGGACAAGTACGGCGGCGGCCAGGTCGGCAACCCGCAGTTCATGAACTCGGACGACATCCCGTGGATGGGCCGGCCGTGCTCGGTGCCGCTGACTCTCCCGCCGCTGGGCGCGGTGTACCTGCGCCTGGTGAAGTAGAGCCCGGTTTACCCGGGCTACCTAGCCCGCCTAAAGCGGGCTCTACGTGACACGGATGCGGCAAATGCCGGCGGATCAGCCCTTGAAGTGGGCCGTCAGGACGTTCCGGTCGTTCTCGCGGCGGTATTCCAGGTTGCTCGCCATGTGTTTCGTGAGGTAGATGCCCACCCCGCCGGGCTTCCGCTCTTCCAGCGGCAGGGAGACATCGGGCGCCGGCTGCTTCAGGGGATCGAAAGGCGGACCCCAGTCTGCGAACCGGATGCAGAACGCCCCGTCCTTGCCGACCGAGCAGTGGATCTCCGCATCGCCGCGCCCGCCGCGGTAGGCGTGAAACACCTGGTTGGTCAGGATCTCCTCCAAGACCAACTCGATCTTCGGAACGAGGTCCTGGGACACGCCGCTGACGACCGCCTTCTCCCGGACGAACGTCCTGAACGCCTCGAGGGATTTCATCTTCGCGGGCAGGCGCAGCGTATCCATAGGGCAATCTCGGGAGCAGCTTGACCAACCTTACCGGGTCGCTCCCCCGCCGCCAAGCAGGAAAGGGGGCCAACAGCCGGGGCCGCGCACAGAAATGTCTCCGCTTGAAAATGCGGTGTCTTTGCGCTATGTACGCGTGGACTTCGAGGTGGGGTACCGAAGTGGCCAAACGGAGCAGACTGTTCCGCCTGCGCGGACCCGCGAAGGCGGGAAATCTGCCGGCTTTTGCACCTTTTTCGATCGCACTGCAGGAGGCCGTCTATGGTGCTGCTTCGCGGCCCGCTGCGTATGTTGTTGCCGCAGCCGGCGGGACATACCACTACAAGGGAAGC
>JAZDKK010000042.1:0-47788 GCA_043803015.1 Verrucomicrobiota bacterium | reverse complement strand
GAGGGAAGAGGGGGCAGAGGGAAGGCGCGCCGGTCGATCGCTGCAGAGACGGACTGACCCGCCACCCGATCCAGCCGGCTAACCAGGTGATCGAGCCGACGCCCCCGGAGAAGAACCCCGGCGCGGCTCATCACTATCGTTCGCGGCATAGGAATAATGCAATGAAACGAGGCCCAGCACTAGTCCTCGCCGCCTTCACGATCTGGCCCATCGTCTACATATCCCTCATGCTCATCCTTATGTATGCAACGGTCATGACGGGAAGAGACTACCTTCCGGTCGGAGGAACGGATCAGAACAGCTTCAAAATCCTTTTCAATCTCCATTTGCTCACCATGTTGGACATCGGCGTTCTCTTCGTCATCTACCTGAGGTACCTGTTCAATTCCCGAAACGTGCCACACGCGAAACGAGGGCTTTGGGCTGTCGTCCTTTTCTGCGCGAATGCCCTCGCCATGCCAGTCTTCTGGTACTTGTACATCTGGAAACCAATAAGGGGACGCGAACCAGGCCCTTCAGCGTACCCCGCTACGCGGGTCCGCTGAGGGCTAACGTTCGACCGGAACCGGAAAGAGAGGATGCGCACACATGAAGATGACGAAATGGGTGTTCTTGGCGTTGATGACCGTGTGCGGCATGGCAACGAACGTCTGGGCGCAGGGTAGTCTGACGCCGCCGGGACCGCCGGCGATCATGATGAAGACGCTAGATGAGATTCCGCCCACTTGGAGCCTGACGATCCCAGGCTCAAACCGGTTCGCACTAGTGCTGACCAACCAGGCCGTGCTGGACAAGGAAACTGGCTTGGTCTGGGAACGAGGTCCGTCGACGAACACCTACAGGTGGATTGAAGCACCCTTTGTTGCGTACAACGGGCTGATCGGTAACCGCAGAGGTTGGAGGCTGCCCAGCATCGAGGAATTGGCGAGTTTGGTGGATACGACCACCGGAGCCCCGTCATTACCATCTGGGCATCCATTCACAAATGTCCAGTCGTGGATATATTGGTCATCTACAACCTATGCCGAGAACACGTCGCAGGCACTAGTCGTGTTCTTTAACAGCGGCGCCGTCAGCACCGCAAACAAAGTGAACTGTAACTACGTGTGGCGTGTGCGTGGTGGATACGGATTCTTCAATCACTGATCCGTGGGGATAGACTGGTCGCTAACTCAGGATCACAACGGGAACACGAAGACAAATGGAAGCGTCGAACCAGCGCATGGAGCACTACGGCGTGCCCGCAGCGGGCGCGCCGAGGCTCATGCGTGACGTTCCCTCGGACATCCCGTTGCTCCTCGACCGTCCGCCTGATACCATGTGCCGCCGAGCAGGCGTCCCACATGGAAACCAAACCGGCAGATACCTCCTGGCTCGACGAGCTGAACCCCCAACAGCGGAAGGCGGTGACCCACGGCGAGGGGCCGCTCCTCGTTGTGGCGGGAGCCGGCAGCGGCAAGACGCGCACGCTGGCGTACCGGGTCTCGTGGCTGATCACGCAGGGCGTGGACCCGCAGAGGATCCTGCTCCTGACCTTCACCCGGCGCGCGTCGGAGGAGATGGTCAAGCGGGCGGCGGCGATCTCCGCGCGCGGCGCCGCGGTCACGGGCCCTTCGACGCCGCTCAGGGCTGGCAAGGTATGGGGCGGGACGTTCCACGCCACGGCCAACCGCCTGCTCCGCGTCTATGCGAAGGCCGCCGGCATCAGCAGCGACTTCACCGTCATGGACGAGCCGGACGCACAGGACATGATGGATGTTATCCGCCACGAGATGGACCTCTCCAGCCGCGAGAAGCGCTTTCCGCGCAAGGCCACGTGCCTCGACATCTACTCGCGGTGTGTCAACGGCGCCGAGGACCTCGAGCTGGTGTTGGAGCGGTACTTCCCTTGGTGCAAGGACTGGCAGAAGGAGCTGAAGGCCCTGTTCAAACAGTACGTGGCGCGGAAGCAGGAGCGCGACGTGCTGGACTACGACGACCTCCTGCTGTACTGGCAGCAGGTCCTTTCCGACGAGAGCATCGCGCGCGACATGGGCGGGCGGTTCGATCACGTGCTGGTGGACGAGTACCAGGACACGAACAGCGTCCAGGCCAAGATCCTGATCGGGATGCGGAAGTTCAATCCCAACGTCATGGCCGTCGGCGACGATGCCCAGAGCATCTACAGCTTCCGCGCCGCCACGGTGCGGAACATGCTCGACTTCCCGAAGCACTTCCCGGGCACGACGATCGTGACGCTGGAGCAGAACTACCGGTCGGTGGTGCCCATCCTCGAGTCCACCAACCGCGTGATCGCCCAGGCCAAGGAGCGGTACACCAAGGACCTGTGGTCCACCCGCACCGGGGGGCGGCGGCCCCAGCTGGTGACCTGCAAGGACGAGGCCCAGCAGGACGAGTTCGTGGTGAAGACGGTCCTCGAGCACTACGAGCAGGGCATCCCGCTCCAGCGGCAGGCCGTGCTGTTCCGGGCCGCGCACCACTCGGATTCGCTGGAAGTCGAGCTCACGCGGCGGAACATCCCCTTCGTCAAGTACGGCGGCCTGCGCTTCCTCGAGGCGGCGCACATCAAGGATCTCATCGCCTTCCTGCGGATCCTCGAAAACCCGCGCGACGAGATGGCCTGGTTCCGCGTGCTCCAGCTGCTCGACGGCATGGGCCCCGCCAGCGCGTCGCGCGCCATCGCGCACGTGCGGGCACGCCGGGACGACCCGCGTTCGATCGGCGAGTTCGATGCGCCGGCGGCGGCGCGCGACGGGATCAAGAAGCTCGGCGGGCTGATGGCCGACCTCGCATCGCTGGGGGGCAAGAATTGCGCGCCTCAGATCGAACGCATCCGTCGGTTCTACGAGCCCGTGTTCGAGAAGGTGTACGAGAATCCGAAGGTGCGGATCCGGGACATCGAGCACCTGGAACAGATCGCCTCGGGCTACCGTTCCCGTCGGCAGTTCCTGACGGACCTCGCTCTCGACCCGCCGACCTCCACGGCGGACCTGGCGGGTCCGCCGACGAAGGACGAGGACTGGCTCGTCCTGTCCACCATCCATTCCGCCAAGGGCTGCGAATGGGACGCCGTCACCCTGATCCACGCCGCCGACGGCTGTATTCCCTCGGACCTGGCCACGGGCTCGGAGGAGGAGATCGAGGAGGAGCGCCGGCTGGCGTACGTGGCCATGACGCGCGCCCGCGACTTTCTCTACGTCACGTGGCCGCTCCGGTACTACCACCGCTGGAGCCGGTACACCGACCGGCACAGCTATGCCCAGCTTTCGCGGTTTTTCACCGATGACGTTGCGTCGACGTTTGACCTGGTGGACTTGTCGCAGGCCGGCGCCGAAGACCGCGAGAGTACGCTTCCGCCGGGCGGCGATGTCCGCTCGCGGATCAAGTCGATGTGGGAGTGATGGTGTAGGGGCGCTTGTACCAAGCGCCCAGGGCGCTTCACAGAAGCGCCCCTACAACGGGAGCCATGATCCTGCTGGCGTGCATCAGGCTCACGCCTCGTCCGGCTTGCGGGGTGGTTCCTGAACGACGATCCGCTGGATGGACTCCGTGGAGGTCGGGGGCGGAAGCTTCCCGGAGGTCCGGAGGGCGTAATCCAAATCGAGGACGGTCAGTTCGCCGTCGCCGTCCATATCCTTCTGACCGAGCACGTCGGCGCACCGCAGGCAGTCGTGGATGGTCTTGAGGTACTTCTTCTCCACGGCGGGCGGTATGCGCCGGTAGAAGCGGTCATCGTCGGGCTGGAGGAAGTGATAGAACTCGTACAAGCCCCTCGTGCTCTTCCGCGCGCGGCAGTTGGCGCAGGCCCAAGCCTGGTTGGCCGATCCCTGCAGGGTGGGGCAGGTGGCGCACCGCTCGTTGATGCGGAGGGACGGGGGAGCGAGGTAATCGAGCGCGAGGTTTTCCCGGCTGGAGCAGTAGGCGCATGCCTTGTCGAGGTCGGCCCCATTTCCCTCGGCCACCTCGGACCACAGCTTGCGGCCCGCCTTGAGGTCGCGGAAGGTGTCCTTGGCGAAGCCGAAGTGGGTCTTCCGGGCGACGTCTACGCCGGGCACGCCGAGCCGGCTGCGCGCCAGGATCTTGGCGAACTGGTAGTACACCAGGTCCAGCACCGTCAGTACTTCTCGGTCCGGCATCGCTGCACCTCTAACTAAATTTAGGATACCAGAAAGCCTCGGATTCCGCAAGTCCGCCGTGGGCGTATCGCTCTGCGTGGGACAGGCGTGGGACAAAGCGGCCTTGGCAGGGACCGGTCCCACGCGAGACTTGCCTTTTGCGCGGCGTTCAGGCAGAATAACCCAATGAATAAGACATGGACGACCGGGCGCATCCGAAGTATCCTCCCCGCCATCGTTGTTCTGCTGGGTATAGCCATGTTTTCTTCGTGCCGCACACCGGGTCCGGGGGCCCCTTCGCGGGGCGGTGGGTTTTCCTTTCTTCGCGTCGACCAGGGAAAGGTGGTCAACGAGGCCGGCCAAGAGGTAACCCTCAAGGGCTGCAACATCGGCAACTGGCTGCTGCTCGAGATGTGGATGCTGGATGTGAAGGACGTCCGGGACCAGTACGAGTTCGAGAGCATCCTGGCCGAGCGTTTCGGGCGCGAGCGCAAAGACGAGCTGATGGAGATCTACCGGCGGAACTGGGTCACCGACCGGGATTTCAAGCTCATCCGCTCGTTCGGCTTCGACGTGATACGCCTTCCGTTCCACTACGGCCTGCTGGAAGACGACGAGCACCCGCTCCAGCTCAAGCCGGATGCGTTCAAGTGGCTGGACGCCGCCGTGGCGATGGCCCAGCGGCACGGCCTGTACGTCATCCTCGACCTGCACGGCGCGCCCGGCGGCCAGAGCAAGGATCACACGACGGGGCATGCTGACCAGAACAAGCTGTTCCACGAGGAGCCCTACAAGCAGAGGTTCGTTTGGCTCTGGGAGCAGATCGCGACGCACTACAAGGATTCGCCGGTCATCGCCGCCCTCGAGCCCGTCAACGAGCCGTTCGGCGACTACGAGAGCGACAAGCACCTGGAGGGCCTCCTGGAAGTCTTCGACCGGGCGTACAGGGCGATCCGGTCGGTGGACACGAACCACATTGTCATCATCCCCGGGACGCAGCAGGGCCTGCGGTTCTACGGCTCGCCGCGCGACCGGGGGTGGGAGAACGTGATGTTCACCGAGCACTACTACCAGGGCGTAATCTACGGCCAGCCCACCCTGGAAGCGCACAAGGACCTGATCAACCGCACGCTGGTATGGCTGGATTCGTACCTGCGCGGCTTCCAGACCCCGCTTCTGGTGGGTGAGTTCAACGTGGTCTTCCGCCGCGCCGGCGGGCCCGCGCTCATGCGCGAGTACTACGACCTGTTCGCGTCCAAAGGGTGGTGGGCCACCATGTGGAGCTACAAGATCATCAGCAAAGCCGGAGGGGTGGCTCCGGACAACTGGTACATGGTCACCAACCAGGACCCGGCGCCCCCGTTTTCCGTCCGCGAGTCCAGCTACAACGACATCGCCGCCTTCTTCCACTGGCTAGGCACGATGCGGTACGGCATCTACGAGGACCTGCGCGAGGCCCTGACCACGGACCAGCCGGTCAGCCTGGAGCTCGATGAGACGATCTCACCGCTCGCCGCGCCCGCGCAGGATGCGCTCGGCCCGTGGCAGGCCACCGACATCGCCTGCGAGCCGCCCGGCGGGCAGAGGGTGGAGTCGCCGTCCAAGATGACGATCTTCGGCGGGGGTCGCGATCTCTGGAGCGACCTGGACGAATTCCGGTTCGTCTGGCAGAAGAAGTCGGGGGATTTCGAGATCGAGGCGACGGTCGAGGGGTTGAGCGAGGTCAACCCCTTTGCGAAGGCCGGCCTGATGATCCGCGGCGGGCTCGAAGCGAATGCGCCCCACGTCCTGATCCACGTGTTTCCTGACAGCCAGGTGACGGTGGGCTGGCGCGCCGCGGCGGGGGGGATGATGGAGGAGCAGAAGTTCGCCGTGCGCGAGTTCCCTGTTCGCCTGCGATTGAAGAAGACGGGTACCGCCGTGGCCTCGTTCTCTGCCATCGGCAACGGGGATTGGGTCGAAGGTCCAGCCTTCACCTTCGATTGGCTGGCGGGCGAGTGTTACACCGGGATGGCCGTGCTCAGCCATGACAACCGTTACCTGGCCAGGGCCCGCTTCGACGGCATCAAGGTCACGCCGGAGACGAACTAGATGAAACGCGCTCCGGCTGTTCTCGCCGTTCTCCTTCTGTCTGCGGCCGCCGCGGCTGCGCAGACGCTCGCGAACCCCTCGTTCGAGGAACAGGGGGCCGAGATTGATCTGGCCGCCGGCTGGCAAAGGTGGGGCCAATGGATCAACCGGGATTGCGGGTGGACGCCGGTGCGCGACGGGAACTGCCTGATGGCCTATCACCACTGGCAGATCGAGACGCCCGACCCGTCGGGCTTCTTTCAAGATTTCACGAACGCCACGCCGGGCAAGGTCTACACGTTCAGCCTCTACGCCAATACGGATCCCGCCAAGGACGATTGCGTCAACGCTGAGAGCGTGGAGCTCCGGCTGGAGACCACGCTTTATGGCCAACCGGTCATCGTTGTGTCCAAGCTATGCAAGTTCGAGGCCCTGGCCGCCGGCAACGATTGGAGCCTCTTGCGCGTGCGCGCGGCGGCGCCCACCGAGACGTTGCGGGTTGTCGTGATACTGACCCCCGCAAAGGGGGACCGACTGCGCGGCGGCGCGATCAAGTTCGACCAGGCCGCGCTCTCAGCCGAGTAGCCCGTCCTGGGCCCGGTCACTTGCAGAAACTTGAACCTGTTGTACCTTCCTCAGTGAGGGGTGCGTTGGCCCCGTAGGATACAGGTCGTCCCACGAAGCTGCCCCCGGGGAGGAACGCAACATGAAACTTCGGGCGTTGGTTTTCGAGGATGACGAATACACGCGCTTCCTGCTGGTCACTCTCCTGAAGAGGCGCGGCTACGAGGTGATTCCCTTCGAGGATCCGAGCCAGTGCCCTCTGGAGGAAGGCAGGGTGTGCTACGCCGCCTGCGCCGACGTGCTGATATCCGACCTCCGCATGCCCAGGATGACGGGATTGGAGTTCCTGGAAAGGCAGAAGAAGAGGGGATGCCCGATTGCGAACACGGCGCTCGTCTCGGGCGCCTGGTCGTACGCCGAGCTGACGCGCGCCGAGGAACTCGGCTGCCAGGTATTCCACAAGCCCTTTAACCTCAGCGAGGTAAACGCCTGGCTCGCGGCGTGTGAGCAGGCCGTGGACCCGGGGCGGGTGCTGGCGGACCTTCCAACCTCGCCCGCGTCTGAGACGCCGGGCCAGGCTGCCGGAACAGGGCCGTGAGCAGGTCGTTCCGGCGGCCTTGCTCCGGTGACGGGCTCTGGCGCGCTTTCAGATCGTGATTGCCCCGCGCGCCCTTTTCTCCTAAGGGTGGCGGTATGGAGCTAGATCTCTTCGACACCGCCTTCAACTCGGTGGTGCAGGCGCGGAGCTACGCAGATTTCAGCGCGGCCCTGAAGGCCTACGACTGCCGCCGCTGTCCCCGGGCCAACGCCCGCCACAAGATCGTGGTGGACCGCGGGAACCCATCGGCCGCCATCATGATCATCTCCGAGCGTCCGGGAGAGAACGAGGACATGAGGGGCCTGGCCTTCGTGGGCCGCGCCGGCGAGCTCCTGGACAAGATCATGGCCGCTATCCAGCTCGACACCAATCGCGACACCCTCATCACGAACGTCGTGAAGTGCATCGCCGAGGAGGACCGCGCGCCGACGGCCGAAGAGGTGAGGGCCTGCGAGCCTTTTCTCCAGCGGCAGATCGAACTGGTGAAACCGAAAGTAATCATCCTTCTCGGCGCTGTCGCGTACAAGTACGTGGCCGGCGTGACCGAGGAGTTCTCGATGGAGAAAGACGCGGGCCGGATCTTCGACCTGGCCCGGTACCCCGGCATCAAGTTCGTGGTCCTCTATCACCCGGCCTTTCTCCTGCGCGACCCGACGAAAAAGCGCGACATGTGGGAGCACGTCAAGGAAGTTCGCCGCTACCTGGACACCGTGCCCGAGCTCCAGACCAGGTAGGGCTTCCCCGTTCCCCGAGCCGCGGGTTGCATTTTGCGGCGGCCATTGCATATGGTCCCCAAGTAACAGACAGGAGCATGCGCCGTGAAACGAGTATTGCTGATCGCTCTGGCTGGCGCAGTCGGCGTGGGGCTTTTGACCTCGGGCTGCAAGAGCATGTGCTGCAAGGGTGGGGCCGCCAAGGAACCCGGCTGTTGCGCACTGCGCAAGGCCGGTGTGGCCAAGACCTCTCCCACGTGCGACAAGCCCGCCGATTCGAACAAGGGCTGCAGGACCGAATAGCGTTTGCCTTCTGCGAGTGAGACCGGGAGTGCGGGCGATACGACGTGTGCTCCCGGCGTTCGTTTCTCCGGCGACCCCGCCGTGCGCGGCCGAAGGCTCTTTCCTGCCGGTGCGGCGTCCGATATGCTGAAGGCATGATTCGTGATCAGGTACTGCGCGTCGCCCCGGAAGACTCCGGATCGCGCCTCGACGTTTTCGTGGCGCGCGCCATTCCCACGACCAGCCGAGCCTTGGCGACCACCGCGATCGACGAAGGACAGGTCTGCGTCAACGGCCGGCCATCGAAAAAGGGATACAAGGTGGCGGCCGGCGACGAGGTCACGGTGGTCGGGTTGATGGAGGTCAGCGACTGGAAGGCCGCGCCGAATCCGGCGGTCAGGATCCCGCTGATCCACGAGGAGCAGGGCTTCCTGGTCATCAGCAAGCCCGCGGGCATCCCGGTTCATCCGCTGCACCCCCGCGAGACGGACACCGTTGTAAGCGGGCTCCTGGCGGCCTACCCGGAGTTGGCCGGGATCGGGGCGGACCCGCTTTTCCCGGCCGCCGTGCACCGTCTGGATGCGGAGACCTCGGGGCTGATGCTCGTGGCCCGGGACCAGGCCACGTACGACTTTTTCCGGCGCCAGTTCGGTGAGCGGAACGTGGTCAAGCAGTACGTGGCCCTGGCCTGCGGCGTGATCGCAGAAGGGGGCCGGCTGGAGCATCACCTCGTGCACTCGTTTGCCGGGGCGCACCGCATGATCGTCGTGGACAAGGAGAAGGCGCGTCCCGGCCAGCGGCCGATGCTGGCGATCACCGAGCACGCGGTACGCCGGGCCTTTCCGTACCACACCCTGCTGGACGTCACGATGCTCACCGGCGTGACGCACCAGATCCGCTGCCAGTTCGCCTTCGTGGGCCATCCCCTGGCGGGCGACGCCTTGTACGGCTCAAAGGAATCCGACGCCGGATACTCCGGCCGGCTTTTCCTTCATGCGGAGCAGATCACGTTCCCTGATCCCGCCACGGGCTCTCCGCGCTCGTTCCGGTCGGAGCTCCCGGAGGACCTGGCTGCCGGCCTGCAGCGCCTCGGCGGGTGATGCCTCACAGCCGCGCCAGGATCGGATCTATCCTGGCCTTCAGCAGGAGAACCAGGTGCGGGTCGTGCCGGGGGTAGTCGTCGGGGATGTGCAGGACGAAGACCTTCTTCGAGCGCACGGCGGGGAAACGGCGAAGGAGGGTCTCCGCGTGGACCTGTTCCATGCAGAAGATGACGTCGGCCCACTCGATCAGCTCCCCGCTGGCCGGAGTGGCGGCGGAGTCGAGGCCGCAGGAGCGGGCTTCGCAGGCGCCGCCCTGGTTGTAGAGCGCCTCGGCGGTCGGGCTGCGTTCGCGGTTGGCGGAGCAGACGAAGAGGAGACGGGGTTTCACAGGCCCTATGATCGAACGGGGACGGGGTCCACATCAAGTCCTCTGTGGCCCATCGCGCGATCCGCGGTTGGCTTTCTTTGAACGGACGGCACATACTGGCTGTCGGACCCACCAGGCAACAGGGAAGGAGCTGTCACCATGGCTGAGCAGAAGGCGGAGGGCGGGAGGATAGCGCGCATCAGGGCTTCCACGACGTTCAAAATCCTTGTCATCGGGTTTCTCATGCTGGTTCTGCTGATCCCGGCCGGGATGGTCCAGTCGCTCATCCGGGAGCGAGAATGCCGGCAGAGCGAGGTGATCCGCGAGATCAGCTCCAAGTGGGGACAGGCCCAGACCATCCAGGGGCCCATCCTCTCGGTGCCGTACCGCGTCGCCTCGAGGACGGGGGACGGGAGCGGGTATGCCGTTCAACACAGCCTCCGGATCCTGCCGGAGAACCTGAGCATCACGGGGGACGTCCGCACCCAGCTCCGTTACCGGGGTATCTACGAAGCGGTGCTCTACACCGCGAAAGCGCGCCTGGCCGGCGATTTCGTTCTTCCCGATCTGAAGGAACTGGGCCTGTCCGAGCGGGACCTCGACTGGTCGCGGGCCACCATCTCGGTAGGCCTGTCGGACATGAAGGGGATCAACGAGGATATCCGCGCCACGCTGAACGGCGCCGAGGTGGTCCTGAACCCCGGGATGGAAACGGCCGCGTTGCAGGGACCCGGAGTCAGCGCGCGGGTGGGCCTTCGCAGGGCGCCTGAGAAACTCGCCTTCAGCCTGGACATCGACTTGAACGGAAGCCGGCGGTTTGCGTTGGTGCCCGTGGGTCGGGTGACCACGGTGGAGTTGTCCTCCGGATGGCCGAGCCCGAGCTTCGACGGCAGCTTCCTGCCCGCGGAGAGGCGCGTGGGGAAGGACGGGTTCACGGCCCAATGGAAGGTCCTGCACCTGAATCGAAGCTACCCGCAATTCTGGACCGACAACGCGTACCAGACGGACGACTCGGTGTTCGGGGTCAGCCTCGTCATCCCCACCGACTCCTACTTGAAGTCGACGCGGACGGCCAAGTACGCCGCCCTGTTCATTGCGCTCACGTTCCTTGCGTTCTTCATCTCGGAGACCATGCGGCGCATCCGGATCCACCCGTTCCAGTACCTGCTGATCGGGCTCGCGCTGATCGTCTTCTACACGCTCCTGATCTCCATCTCCGAGCATCTCTCCTTCGGCAAGGGCTACCTGGTGGCCAGCGCCGCGACGATCGCGCTGATCACCGGCTATGCGCGCAGCGTGCTGAGGAAGCAGTCACTCGCGCTCCTGGTGGGCAGCCTGCTGACGGTGCTCTATGCCTATCTGTACGTTCTCCTTCAGCTCGAGGACTACGCACTCCTGCTGGGTAGCATCGGCCTGTTTGTCATCCTCGGTCTCGTCATGTTCCTGACGCGGAAGGTGGACTGGTATGCGGCCGGCGACGCGTAGGCGGTGAGCGGCACGGTCTACAGCCTCTTGCTTTTCGAGTACGAGTACGAGTAAGAGTACGGGTACCGAGGAAGGGGGGAGCATGTGCGAGCAGGCAGACGCGGTGGAACGGTACAAGGGCCAGGCGGTCGTCGTTGACCTGGAAAGCCAGTACGTGGTCCTCGGAACGCTCGTCGGCACGGATCATCGGTACTTCGAGCTGGAGAACGCGGACGTACACGACCTGCGCGACGCCAAGGCCACCCGCGACCTGTACACCGTCCAGGCCAAGAAGCACGGCTTCAAGATCAACCGGAAGCATGTCCTCGTCCCCCGGGACCAGGTCGTGAGCATCTCGGCCCTGGACGACGTCACGAAATAGCTTCTGCCGCAATCTACTGCGCGTCGTTCAGGAAGCGGTCGCGGTGGTTCATGAAGTCCCGGTAGAACCGGTAGTAGTCCGTCGTCTCGTAGTCCACCGGCCGGATCGGCATGGAGTCGAAACTGTAGAGACACGCGCCCGGGCAGGCGAGGAGGACCGGCGAGTGGGAGGCGATGATGAACTGGGCGTGGCCAGCTCTGCCCATGTGCGTCAGCACCTTGAGCAGTTCGAGCTGGCTCCGGGGCGACAGGGCGGTCTCCGGCTCGTCGAGGAAGTAGATGCCCGGAATCTTGTAGCGGGCCTGGAAGTACGACATCAGGGACTGGCCGTGGGACTGGGCCACCAGGGATTTCCCGCCGAAGTAATCGATCGTCCCCGGGTCGGCTTCCTCCCATTCCTCCACGATCTCGGAGAAGTTGTGGAAGAGCTCGGACGAGAAGAAGGAGCCCGGCACCGGTCCGTTGGCCCACTCGACGGTCATGGCCTTCAGCAGTTCCCGCTCGTACCGGTCAGGTTCCTCGAAACCGCCCCAGATGTACACGCCGCACTTGTGGCACAGGGCCCGAAGGAGCGTGGACTTCCCGGTGCCGTTCTCGCCGACGAAGAACGTGACGGGCGCCGGGAACTCGACCGCCGGGTTCTCGTGGAACAGCCTGAGGTTCAAGGGGTAATGATGCCGGACGGAGAACTGGGCGGGATTCAGCGAGACCTTCTTGAGATGCATGGCGCTGGGCACCGGCTCCTTTCAAGCATGATGGCGGCACTGGGTTTCGGGATGCAAGACCCAAGTTCCAGGTTGAGGGGAGGGCGCGATTGCCATACCATGCGGCGATGTTATGCCCGTGGCGACCATTCTATTCTGGGTGTCGATTGTGATGCTGGTGGATGCCGCCATCGGATTGTGGGGGCTCAACTACTGGCAGAAGCTGATGCCGAGGGTCAACGTCCGGCTGATCGCGCTGATCGAAGCGTGTGCGGCCGCCGTTCTCCTCCTCATCCAGCTCTGGCTGAAGATGAGGGCGAAGCATCCCGGCCCGTAGCATGGGCGGTCGAAGCGCGGGAGGAGGGGGCATGGGCTCGAAAGTGCTGGAGCAGATTCAGGCAGACATCAAGCAGATGATGAAAGCGCGGCAGGGCGACCAGCTCACGGCGCTCCGCACACTGCATGCGCAGATCAAGGATGCGACCGTCAACGCGGGCAAGGAGGCCACGGACGCCGGGGTCGCGACGGTGGTGGCCAAGGCCATCAAGCAGAGGCAGGACTCGGCGGCCCAGTTCCGGCAGGGCGGGCGGGGCGACCTGGCGGACAAGGAGGAGATGGAGATCGGCCTGTTCCGCAAGTACCAGCCCACGCAGCTCGAGCCGGGGGAGATCGAGGACCTCGTGCGGCGGTGCATCGCCGAGACCGGCGCGGCCGGCAAGAAAGACGCGGGCAAGGTCATGGCCGTCCTGATGCCCCAAGTGAAAGGCCGGGCCGACGGCAGGCTGGTGAATCAGACCGTCACGGCCCTGCTGGCGGAGCTTGAGCCGTCGCCGCCGGGGGTGCCTCCGTGATTACGCCGTTCAACAGACCCGCAACAGGAGTGAGCATGATGAAAGTCGCCGTGTGGTCCGTGGTTATCGTCCTGCTGGCGGTGGCCGGGCTGGCCTGGTTCGTCGCGACCCACCACCTGATCCTGACCGAGAAGGGGGCCGTCCTGGTCGGCAAGCGGTTCCTGACCTACGAGGAAACGTATGCCGACACGCGGTCGTGGTCGATCACGGACTTCGATGAGCACCCCAACGTCCGGGACGCGCTGATCCGAAACGGGTACGGGGACATTATCTCGGAACTGCGGCGGGAGGAGTTGGACCGGTCCGTCAAGCAGCTGGCGGCCGACGCGGAGGCCCAGGTGCAGGAGCTGATGCAGGCCGTGATGCGCCGGATCACGGACTGGCTGGGCGAGATGGAGAAGAACATGTCGCGGACGGGCTCGCCCGCGCAAGTCTCAAGGCCTGCCACGGCGGCGCCGAAGCCGGCCGCGCTGACTCCCAGGCCGGCGCCGGCCAAAACGTCAGCAGGCAGTCAGCCGACGACGGCAGCGAAGCCATGACGCGCCCGAGGCGGGGCGGGCCGGCCGCTGTCGGCGGGGCAGGGGCTGGAGCATGAAAGTCCTTACTCGCGGGGCCGTGGTCCGGCTGGCTGTCCTGGCGCTGGTCGTGGCGGGAGGGGTCGGCTGGATGTTGAGCATGCCGGGCAGAAGCTACGCGGGGTCCCTGGCGCCGCTCAGCGGACGGGAGTGCGGGTTCCGGGACGAGTTGCGGCGCGATATCGGGAAGCTCGGCGGCGAGATCGGCGAGCGCAACTTCATCCGCTATGACTCTCTGAAGGCGGCGAGGGATTTCATCAAGGAGTCCTTCCGTTCCGCCGGATTCCAGGTCGCGCTCCAGGAGTATCTCCTGGAGAACAAGCCGTTCCACAACATCGAAGTCGAGATCAAGGGCTCCGTGCTGCCGGACAAGATCATCGTTGTGGGCGCGCACTACGATTCGGTGGGCGGTTCCCCCGGCGCGGATGACAACGCCTCCGGCGTGGCGGCGGTCCTGGCCCTGGCGCGGGCGTTCGCGCGGTCGAAGCCCGCGTGCACACTCCGATTCGTGGCGTTCGTTAACGAGGAACCCCCCTTCTTCCAGACGCGGCGGATGGGCAGCCTGCAGTATGCGCGGCGGTCCCGCGAACGCGGCGAGAACATCGCCGGGATGGTCAGCGTGGAGAGCATCGGCTGCTACGCCGAGGCGGCCGGCAGCCAGGTGTATCCGTTTCCCTTGAGTTTCTTCTACCCGGATACCGCCGATTTCATCGGGTTCATCGGGAACATCGGGTCGCGCCGCCTCCTGCGCCAGGCGCTCCGCCTGTTCCGGGAGAACGTCCGTTTTCCGTCCGAGGGGGCGACGCTTCCCTCCGTGATCCCCGGCGTGGCATGGTCGGACCACTGGTCATTCTGGCAGGAGGGCTACCCGGCCATCATGATCACGGACACCGCGCCCTACCGGTACCCGTATTATCACTCGGCCGACGACACGCCGGACCGGGTCGACTACGACCGCCTGGCGCGAGTGGTGGCGGGGCTGGAAACGGTGGTCTCGGGGCTGGTAGGGGAGCCCGCTCCGCGTTCGGAGTGAAAACGGCCCTGCTCCGCACGTCACTCCATGGCGGGCGGGACGGCATCCGCGTCGAGCGGGATCGGGAGCGGTTCCCCCTCTGCGCGGGGCGGGAAGTCGAAGTGCTTCTCGAACAGCCCCACCATCTTCCGGCAGAAATTCTCGGCGTCGGGGCCGGTGACGCGGATCGTGACCTCGGCGCCCTGCGGGAGCCCGAGCGCCATCAGGTGCATGACCGAACGGGGGTCGCATTCGCGCTGCCCGGCCGAGACGCGGATCTGGCCCGGGTAGCCCGCAGCCTCCTTGATGATCACGGCCGACGGCCTGCAGTGGATGCCCATCGCGTTCTGCACGGTGGCCGGCAACTCGCAGGTTTCACACGTGGATTTGGAGCCGGGGGTCATGGATACCGCTAGTGGGATCGTTTCGAGTGCGACTCGTCGAGCTTGGCAGGGATCGCCAGGATCGCCCGGATAACATCGAGGTGCAGGTAACAGAGGACGAAGAGGATATAGCCGAAGAAAGGCAAGGCGGCCGCCGCCACGGTCAGGGAGACGGACCCCGGCTGGCCGATGGCCGCGAAAACGTCGCCGCGGCCCCGGAGCAGTTGGACGCAGTCCACGACCAGGCGCAGGGCCCCGAGGACGAGGCCCGTGCCGAAGGCCACGGGTACGAGCCGCAGGAAGGCCTTCATGAGAAACATGATGATGCCCACGGCCTCTTCCCCGGCACCCGCCTGCGACGCCGCGGAGATGTTCAGCAGGGCGGGGTTCATGGCCAGGCAGGCCAGGTATTCGCACAGGACGAAAAGGCACGCGCCGAACAGGAGCGCGTTCATCCGCTGGGCTTGGATGGCGATCACGAGGAAACCGAGGAGGAACAGCCAGCCCACGATGAAGTTGGCGAGCGCCACGCAGTCGAGAAACGCC
The DNA here is from genome assembly GCA_043803015.1 of Verrucomicrobiota bacterium. Taxonomy (GTDB): domain Bacteria; phylum Verrucomicrobiota; class Kiritimatiellia; order CAIQIC01; family JAGNIJ01; genus JAZDKK01. The sequence continues at coordinate 32,120 of JAZDKK010000042.1, read as the reverse complement.
GGCGAGGCGATCTGGCTGGGGTTCCCCTTCACGAAGGTGTCGCCCGACGATTCGAACTTGACCGCCGTGTACTGGAGAACGAGCAGCAGGAGCACCCAGCCCAGCCCTGATACGAAGGCCGAGAACGTGTCGTGCTTGATCGTGATCACGATCGAGGACAGCAGGCCGACGGCCGCAGCCAGCAGCAGCGCGCAGTGGCCGTAACGGGTCAGGCGGGCGGTGCTCGATTCGAAGAAGGCCGGCGTGAGGCGGCGCTTGGCGCCGGCCAGCAGCCGGTCAAAGAACTTGGCGGCGACGAATACATCGAACCTGGGTTCGTCCTGCGCTGCCGGACTCGGATTCTGTTCCATGCTCGTTTCTCCCCTCGCGTCGTGAACAGGTACGTTTCACCCGCTGCGCTGCGAAGCACGCACAAGGTGGAATTTAGAGCCTTGGCGGGCACCAAGTCAATTCGGGACACGCGATCCACGAGCACGGGGCGCATGCGGTCGCACTTGATGTGGGGCATTGGCCCTTCCAACGCCTCAGAATACATTGGCTCCTGGCGCTAAGTGGGGTGCTTTCCCATATTCGTAGTGGCATGGGATTTCCCGCGCACATTGCAGATGTGAGAAGCAAAACGGAATTCTTTCTCGTTTCCGACGATCGAGATTGGGTCGGGAAGGGGGCGCCGGCATCTTGGCGGATCGGCGCGCGGCCGCACCGACTGCAGGTTTTCATCGGTGGGCGGGTGGGCAGACCATGGAGGCGCAGGCTGGGACGAGGCGGTCCCGCAGCGCCGAACCGGTTCCGCGATGGGGCTTGGCGTGATACCTGCTGGGATTATGAGGTGAGCGGGAAAGGCCCATCAGATGAAGTTCTTCGCGCTGTCACCGAGGAGGAAGTAGTTATGGAGACGATCTTTGCCTTCTGCATCACTGGTTTGTTCTCGGTCTGGATCTGGAGCCTGAAATCTGCGGTTGCCGACCTGCAGAAGCGTGCGCCGATGTCGGCCCACAACGGGCCGCGGCATGATCTGCCGCCCATGAGAACGCTGAAGATCAAGGACGGCGACGGCTCCATGATCTGGACGATTGAATGATTTGACTTGGCGGAGGAAACTACCATTCCGCTGCGGAAAGAGACCGCGTCCGATGATCGGACGCAAGGGCTGTGAACGAGGGATCAGTTTGGAGCAGCACTCTCCTGATCCCTCGTTGCTTTTTCCGAGGTGTCAGGCCTCGAAGAGGTTCTTGGAGGCGTATTGGGGATCGGTGGTGAGGTTGACCCCGAGGCGGCGCAGGCCGGCTTCGTCGCCGCTGGTCGGGATGTGCGTCATGTGGATCTCGCACCCCTGGATCTCCTTTAGCTTCTCCATGGCCAGTTGGGCGGCGGGATTGGTCATGGCGCTGATGCTCAGGGCGATGAGCATCTCCTCGACGTTCAGGTTGGTGTCCTTCTTGTTCAGGACTTCTTCCTTCAGCGTGTTGATGGACCTGGTGATGGCCGGCGGGAGGAGGTGGATCTTGTCCGGGATCTCGGCAAGGCGCTTGATCGCATTGAGAACGAGGCTGGATGCGGCATGAAGCAGCGGTGAGTTCTTGCCGGTCACGATCGTTCCGTCCCTCAGCTCGATGGCCGCGCCGCAGTAGATCCCTTCCCGGCCCTTGCCCATCTCGCGCGCCTCGTGGGCGGCCTTGCGCGCCGGTTCCACGACCACGCGGTCCTCGGGTTTCACTTCGAGCTCCGCGAACAGGTTCTCCACGCGGTCGACGGTCTCGCGGTCCGCGAGCCCCATGGCGTACTCGCACGCGTACCGGAAGTAGCGCCGGATGACTTCCTGCTTCGCCGCCTGCCGCACCGCCTCGTCGTCGACGATCGCGAAACCGGCGCGGTTGACGCCCATGTCGGTCGGCGACTTGTAGATCTCGGCGCCCATGATCTTGCCCAGGATCCGCTTGAGGAGGGGGAACGCCTCGACGTCGCGGTTGTAGTTCACGGCGGCCACCTGGTACGCGTCGAGGTGGAACGGATCGATCATGTTGAAGTCGCGGATGTCGGCGGTCGCCGCCTCGTACGCCACGTTCACGGGGTGTTTGAGGGGGATGTTCCAGATCGGGAACGTCTCGAACTTGGCGAAACCCGAGTGGATGCCGCGCTGGTGGTCGTGGTAGAGCTGGCATAGGCACGTCGAAAGCTTGCCGCTGCACGGGCCGGGCCCGATGACGGCCACGAGGGGCTTCGAGGTCTCGACGTAGGCGTTGGCGCCGTAGCCCTCCTCGCTGACGATCAAGTCGACGTCGGAGGGGTAGCCCCGCGTGTGATGGTGCGTGTAGACCTTCACCCCGCGGCGCTCCAGCTTGTTCCTGAACATCAGGGCGGCCTGCTGGGTTTCGAGGAACCGCGTCATGACCACCGCGCGGACATCGAGGCCCCAGAGGCGCAGGTCGTCGATCAGCTTGAGCGCGTCCGCGTCGTAGGTGATGCCGAAATCAGCCCTCATCTTCCTTCGCTCGATGTCGCCGGCATGGATGCAGAGGAGGATCTCCAGCTTGTCCTTCAGCTTCTGGAGGAGGCGGATCTTGCCGTTCGGGTCGAAACCGGGCAGGACGCGGGCGGCGTGGTAGTCGAAGATGAGTTTTCCCCCGAACTCCAGGTAGAGCTTGTTGTTGAACCTGTTGACCCGCTCGAGGATCGCGGCGCTCTGTTCTTCCAGGTAGCGGTCTGTGTCGAAGCCCTTCTGAATCGTCATGTCTCTGCTCCTGCCTTGGCGGCGCCACGAGCGGGGGCGCCGCGACTCGGCGCTTTGGAATACTCTATGACGACGAGTGCGTCAACTCACTTGTGGGTTGGATTTGCGGGGCGAACGTGCGGGGCTGTGTCCTTGACGCGTCCGCGGGATTGCCCCACAATCGCGGTTCAGTTTCAGGCTGAACGATCTTGATGACAGGCATTTGCGCGGAGAACGCGTCGTCCGCCTGCGGCCGACGGGAGGGAGAAAAGATGACCATTCGGAACCTGACGTGGATCGCTGTCTTGGGCATGGTGCTCTTCGGGAACGCCGTTACGCCGTCCCGCGGCGCGGAGCCGGAAGACGCCCGAGTCGCCCAGGCCCGGGAAGAGCTGCAAACCTCCAAGGAAGTCCTGGCCGAGGTCACGAACGAGGCCGAGCGCGTGATCTGGCAGCAGCACGTGACCCTCGCCGAGAAGGAGCTGGCCAACGCGGAACGCCTGGTCCGTGTCGAAGAACACGAGAAAGCCTTCGCTTCCCAGCGCCGGGTGACCATGGACTACGCGTTGCGCGAGGCCCTGGCCACGATCGATACGGCCATGACGGATGCCGAGCGGCTAGTCCAGGAGCGGAACGCGGATATCCGGCGGCTCAAGGCCCAGCGGACGCAGCTTGAGTCGATGCCGGAGTCGGGGGCGCAGGAGACCGACGAGGCCCTGAAGGCCCGCGCCGACATGGCCACCCACATCCGGAACCTGGACGCGGAGATCCTTGCCCGCGCCCTCGAGCGCGATGCCAGGGAGCTGAAGCTGCGAGTGGTGCGGGATGCCGGACGCATCGAGACGTTCCTGCGCGAACTTCATCCGAACCCGCGGCCGACGATCCAGCTTCTGGTCCAGAAAAAGCAGGGCCTGGCGGGGGCGCGCAAGATCCGCGAGGAGTACGACCTGCTCTACGAGACCGACAAGGTCCAGCAGGAGGAAACCGCCACGGCGATTCGCCTGACGCAGGAACGGTTCGGCCAGCTCGACGAGAACATCGCGATCCTCCAGGACCGGTTCCGGGTGGAGAAGCAGACGCGGGTCGCGAAAGATCAGCAGGGCGAGAAGTACAACCGCCAGATCCGCCTGCGCCGGATGCTCAACACGAGCAAGAGCGAGAAGCTCCTGATCGAGCAGCGGATCAAGCACCTGCAGGCGCAGTACGACGCGCTGTGCGAGACCCTCGCGCTGGCCACCCAGGGCCGGAACCTCCTGGAAGCAGAGATCGCGTTCCTGCAGTATGACCTCGATGCTCTGAAGTCCCGCTACTTCCATGTGGTCCTGGTGCCGGCGGCGATCGTGCTGGCCATCGTCGTCATCTACTTCCTGGTCAGCCGGCTGGTCTTCCCGCTCTTTGTGTCGCACGAGAACCTGTTCGTGTCGCGGAGGCTGGGAAGCTACGTCGTCCTCCTCTTGATCATCGCCGTGCTGGTGTCGTTCTTCCTGGAAGACCTCAAGGCCATCGCCACGGTCATGGGCATCGTGGGCGCCGCGATCGTCATCGCCCTGCAGGATCTCTGCTCGTCCTTCGCGGGATGGTTCGTCATCGTGGCCAGCCGGAAGATCACGGTGGGAGACCGCGTGGAGATCGACGGCCGGCGGGGCGACGTCGTGGACATCCAGATGCTCCGGATCACGCTGCTGGAGCTGAACAACTGGCTGGGGGTGGATGAACCGACGGGCCGCGTCCTCATCATCCCAAACAGTTTCATCTTCAAGAGCGCTGTGTTCAACTTCACCTACGTCCATCCCTACGTCTGGAACAAGGTGGACGTCACCGTGACGTTCGAAACGCCGCCGCAGGAGGCGCGCGACCTGCTGCTGCACGTGCTGAAGGAAGAGACGGCCGACCAGTTCGCGGCCGCGGTGCAGGGAGAGCAGAAGATGGCGAAGAAGTACGGGCTGAGCCAGACCGTCGTCGAGCCCCACCTCCACACCGTCATCGCGGACAGCGGCGTGTGCTACAGCCTGTTCTACGTGGCCCACTACAAGAGCCTCTCCGCCACCCGGGACAAGGTCTCGGCGCGCATCCTGAAGGAGTTCGAGAAGGATCAGAGGATGCAGTTTGCGTACCCGACCCAGCGCCATATCCCGACCGCCGAGCGCGGCGGCTTCGCCGTGACCCTGACCAAAGAGGGCGCCGGGCGCTGATGCCCCCGATGATCTTCCTCGCGCAGATGGGGGGGTGGGGCTGGGTGCTGCTCCTGCCGGCGATCCCCCTCGTATGGGTGGTCGGGGATTATGCCTACTCATGCATGGTCGGCTGGAACCTGCGGCGGTGGGAGCGGGCCGTTCAGCGCGACGCGGATGGGGTCCGCGCGGGCTGCCGTGAATTCACCCGCGGCGATGGTCCGACCGCCCTGCTCATGATCCACGGCTTCGCGGACGCCCCACCGCTTTTCCAGAACTTCGCCGACGCGCTGGCCTCGCGCGGCTTCACGTGCCGTGTCATGCGCCTCCCGGATTCCAGTGTCCCGATCGCCGACGCCGCCCGTGTGCGCCACGTCGACTGGCTTCGCGCGGTGGCGGCCGAGTTGAAGGCGCTCCGCGCGAGCCACCCGCGCGTGTGGATCGTGGCGCATTCCCTGGGCTGCACGCTGTCCATCGAGCACCTGCTCGAACATCCCGGGGACATCGACGGTCTCGTGTTGATCGCGCCGCTGATCGAGGTGTCGCGGCGGCGGAGCCCCGTCTTTCCCGCCAGGACCTGGTTCCTGATCGCCCATCGCCTGCTGCATTTCACGCAGGTTGCGGAAATCCTGTTTCCGATCGACGGTTACACGAAGGAGGCCCGCGCGCACCGCCTGCGCGACCGGTTCATAAGCCGCACGATCTATGCCGAGATGTTCGATGCGATTGCGAAGGTCGTGGGGACCGCCGGCCGTATCACGAAGCCCTTGCTCATGGTGCTGTCCCCGCGGGACCGGGTGATCGACAGCCGGACCGCCGCGCGCTTCTTCGAAGTGTGTGCGGCGAGCCCGAAGAAACTGATCTACGCGGACCGCTCGGGCCATGTCATACCCATCGATGCCGACTGGCGCGAGGTCGCCGACGCGATCGTGCAGTTCATTCAGTCGGCCGGTTCAAACGTCCCTCCCGGATCGCGCTAACCGCCTGGGTGCAAGGCGGTTCCACATCCAGAAAGTTCTTGAAACTGAACGATTGTTCAGTTATGTTCTAACTGGAATCAAGCAGGAGAACACCCATGCCCAGGACCCTCGACCTGAACGACCGGATTTGGAAACTGCGCCATTTCTACAGGCAGGAGGGGCGCGCGCCCAGCTACGCGGAGATGCTCAGGCTTTTCGGCTACCGGTCCAAGAACGCCGTCCACGGCCTGGTCCGGAAGCTGGTGGAGCTCGGGTACCTCCGGAAGAGCCGGGGCAAGATCGCGCTGGCCGGCAAGCTGACCAGTTCCATCCGCCTGCTGGGCATGGTCGAGGCCGGTTTCCCTTCGCCGGCCGAAGAGGAGCTGGTCGACACGATCAGCCTGGACGAGTTCCTGATCCGGCGCCCGGAGGCCACGTTCATGCTCACGATCCGCGGCGACTCCATGATCGAGGCCGGCATTCATCCCGGCGATATCGTGCTGGTGGAGAAGGGCGTCACGCCCAAGCCGCACGACATCGTGGTGGTCCAGGTGGATGAAGAGTGGACCATCAAGTACTTCATGAAGGACAACGCCGGCGTGCGCCTCGACCCCGCCAACCCGAAGTACCGGTTCATCCGGCCGAAACGATCGCTCGTCATCGGCGGAGTGGTGCGGGCGGTGATCAGAAAATACCAGTAAGGTGGGGTCTATGGAACCTTTCCTCCTCCGCTCTTTCCCCCGGGCGATCATCCATTTTGATGGCGATGCGTTCTTCGCTTCCGTGGAGCAGGCGATCGATCCGTCGCTCAAGGGGCGGCCGGTGGTGACGGGCAAGGAACGGGGCATCATCGCCTGCGCCAGCTACGAGGCCAAGGCGCTGGGGGTCAAGCGGGGCATCCCCCTGTTTGAGGCCAAGAAGGTCTGCAAGAATCTCGTCATCCTGCCGAGCGACTACGAAACCTACGGCCTCTATTCCAAGCGCATGTTCGACATCCTGCGCACGTACACCCCGGTCGTGGAGGAGTATTCCATCGACGAAGGGTTCGCCGATATCTCCGGGCTCCGACGCGTGTTCCACACGTCGTACGAGGAGATCGCCCGGCAGGTCCAGCGCGACCTCCAGGCGCAGCTCGACATCACCGTGTCGGTCGGCCTGAGCCTTTCGAAGAGCCTTGCCAAGCTGGCCTCCAAGTTCCGGAAGCCGAGGGGCTTCACGGCCGTCGCCGGCAACCACATCCACCTTTTCCTGCCGAAGATCGAGCTCGAGAAGGTCTGGGGATTCGGGCCCAACACCGTGCAGATGCTGACCAAGCTGGGGCTGAAGACCGCCTGCGACTTTGTCCTCCGGCCCGAAAAGTGGGCCGAGCGCCTGATGGGCAAGGTGGGGCGCGAGATCTGGAACGAACTGCGGGGCAACGCGATGTACCCGGTGGTGACGGAGGAGAAGTCGTCGTACTGCACCATCAGCAAGTCGAGGACCTTCACGCCGCCGTCGCGCGCCCGGGAGTTCGTGTACGCCAAGCTGGTCCGGAACCTGGAGTCGGCCTTCATCAAGCTGAGGCGTCACCGCCTGCGCGCCCGGGTCATCGGCCTGGCGCTCCGCCACCAGGATTTCAGCGAGGAGGCCGTGGAGGCCGCGCTGAACCGCCCGACGTCGTCCACGCAGGAGGCGGTCCCGCTGGCGAAGGAGCTGTTCGATCACGCGTTCCGGGAGGGGGTCGAATACCGCGCGACGATGGTGGTGCTCGGGAAGCTGGAGGCCGACCGCGAGGAGCAGTTCGATCTGTTCGAGGACCGGGTCAGGATCGACAAGCTCTCCCAGGCCTCGCGGGCGATCGACGCGGTCAACGAGCAGTTCGGCAAGCACACGCTGAGCCTGGGGCCCTCGCTGTACCTGCAGGGCCGCAAGGGAACCGACCGCGACGACATTCCGTGGCGGAAAAAGAACCTCCTGCCGACGGAAACCCGGCGCCAGCGGTTGAATATTCCGAGACTTTCGATCAAAGTTTGAGATGAGATATTAATGGCAGCTATGTGACGGCGCAAAGTGGGGCGTGAGAGGGATGGGAAAGCACTACCTGGACCTGAGAGAAGTCAAGAATCAGACCTGCCTCAGGTGTCTCGGCGAGGAGCGCAAGGCTCTGACCGAAGAAGGGCTCTGCACCAAAGTGCAATCGGAAATGGACGGGTTACCCATCCGCTGCGTAGGCGAGTGGGCCTATGAGAAGATCTACCGCCTTGTGCAGTACTACGGCATTTTCAGCAGAGGTATGAAGGACAAGTGGGAAGGACGTCTGAACTACGTGGAGATTTGCAGCGGTCCCGGGCGATGCGTGACGAAGAACAACGGGATGGAGATGGACGGCACATCTCTGGCAATTGTCCGGCATCCGTCTTTCAGTCTGTTGAAGGCGGCTCTGTTTGTCGACAACAACCCGGTGGTTGTCGATGCACTCAACGCACGGATCAGAGCGCTGAAGTCTGAGCAAATAGCGTCGGCCAGGATCGGCGACCATGCGGACCAAAAGGGAATTGCGCATCTCTTGGGCCAACTCCCCAAAGGGTGTCTGAACCTGGTATTGGTGGACCCGACTGGTTGCGATGTGCCATTTGCCACGATCCGTACCGTCTTCGAAACACTGAACAATGTGGACTTTCTTATCAACGTGATGCTGGGTGCTGATGCAACGAGGAACTTGCCCCGAGCCATATTGAAACCGAGTTGGATGAAGGCTAGAACGAAATATGAAATGTTCCTTGGATGTCCTGGCTTCTGCAAAAGGAGCGATGTGGTGGCGGCTGCCAAGGCAGGCAATGACGAGCAGCTGAGGAGGATCTTTGCCGACGAATACATGGCCCGCTTGAAGGAGCATGGTTTCATCCACATGGACATGAGGCCCGTGCGGCATTACTACTATCTCCTGTTTGCCTCTCGGCATCCGAAGGGGCTAGAATTCTGGAACGAGGCATGTCGAATCGACCCCAACAACCAACGTGAGTTCGAGTTGAGATAACGTGGCTGCAAGATCGGCAATTGAGTGGACTGAGGCAACCTGGAACCCGGTGACTGGCTGCACGAAGATCAGCTTGGGTTGCCGGCACTGCTATGCCGAGCGTATGGCTGTGCGGCTTCAGGCCATGGGGCAGGCAAATTATGCCAACGGTTTCAAGGTGACTCCGCACACCCGCGCCTTGGAGCTGCCGTTGCACTGGAAGAGATCGCAGGTCGTTTTCGTGAATTCGATGAGCGACCTCTTCCACGAGGACATTCCTACGGACTTCATCCTGCGTGTTTTCGATGTGATGAATCGTGCCAACTGGCATCTGTTTCAGGTTCTAACCAAGAGGTCGCGCCGAATGCTCGAGCTCTCTCCTCGCCTGCCTTGGTCCCGGAACATCTGGATGGGTGTGACGGTTGAAGACGCGCGCTATGGCCGCAGGATAGATCATCTTCGACAGATTCCGGCCGCCCTTCGATTCCTGTCAGTTGAGCCGTTACTCGGCCCCATGCCAAAGCTGAATCTCGATGGGATTGGCTGGGTGATCGTAGGAGGGGAGTCAGGTCCTGGAGCCCGTTCTTTGCAGGCATCGTGGGTCATTGACATCTGCAACCAGTGCAGACGCGCAAACGTGCCGTTCTTTTTCAAGCAATGGGGTGGTGTGAACAAGAAGAGGGCGGGTCGCGAGCTTGAAGGTCGTACGTGGGATGAGATGCCGCCGTTGCCCAGCCGGGGCGATGTGCAGTTGCAGTTCGCATAGCCGTCCCTAAGAGAAGCCGTGAATGCTCTCGCCGACAACATCCGCGTGGGCGTGGCGGGCTGGTCGTACCCGGACTGGGAGGGGTTCGTCTACACCGGGAGGATCCGGGACAAGCTCCAGTTCCTCGCCGGCTACGTGGATCTGATCGAGATCAACAGCACGTTCTACCGCCCGCCCGACGCGAAGAACGCCGACTCGTGGGTCCGGCGGACGGACGAGTTCCCTGGCTTCTACTTCACCGCCAAGCTGCACCAGGAGGTCACGCACCAGGGCCTCATCGAGCCGGCCATGGTCCGGGCCTTCCACGACGGGCTGGACCCGATGGTCCGCGCTGGCAAGCTGCGCCACCTGCTGGCCCAGTTCAGATACGATTTCGCCGACCACTCGGAAACCCGGACCCACCTCGCCGCCGTCAGGAAGAACTTCGGCGACCTGACCAACCTCGTGCTCGAGCTCCGCCATATCTCTTGGCAGGCGCCGCAGGCCCTCGAGTTCCTCCAGTCGCTCGGGGTGACCGTGGCGAACCTGGACTACCCGACGGCGAAGAACTCGTTCAACCTGGAGGAGTGCCGCGTGGGCGAACGGGGCTATCTCCGCCTGCACGGCCGGAACGCCGCCGCCTGGTTCGACAAGGCCGCCGGCCGGGACCAGACGTACAACTACCTCTATTCGCGGAAGGAGCTGGAACACGTCCGGGACCGCGCGATCAGGCTCGCGCACTCGTTCCGGGATCTCACCATCGTGGCCAACAACCACTACGAGGGGAAGGAAGTCGCGAACGCCCTTCAGCTGAAGTCCATGATCACGGGCCAGAAGGTGCGGGTGCCGCCCGGCCTGGTCGCCCGCTATCCCGAGCTGAAGGAGATCGCCGCGGGAGAGCCGCATGGGCAAACCGGGTCCCTGTTTTGAGACGAAGATCGGTGACGCGGTCGTTCTTACGCTGCCGATCCTGGGGGACAACTATGCCTACGTCCTGGTCAGCGGGCACCACGCGGCGGCGGTCGACCCGGCGGACGCGTCGCGGGTGTCCGCGGTCCTCGCGGAGCGAAAACTGCGGCTGTCCCTGATTCTGAACACGCACCATCACGGCGATCATGTGGCGGGCAACGCCGACCTGAAAGCGGCGACCGGGTGCGGGATCGGCGGGCCGGCGGACGGGCGGATCCCGGGGCTGGACCGGCCCCTGGGGGGCGGAAGCATCGTGGATGTCGGCCGCGTTCGCCTCTGGGTGATGGCCACGCCCGGTCACACGCGCAGCCACGTGGCCTACTGCGATCCGGTGTACGGAATGGTGTTCACGGGGGACACGCTGTTTGCCGGAGGATGCGGGCGCCTGCTGGAAGGGACAGCCGCCGACCTGTGGGATTCGCTCTGCCGCCTCGCGGACCTGGCCGACGAGACGATGGTCTTCTGCGGCCACAACTACACGGTGGAGAACCTGCGTTTCGCGGCCGGGCTCGAGCCGGCGAATAACGCAGTTCGGCAGCGGCTGGAGAACGCCGAGCGGCAGGAGGCGCAGGGCCTGCCGACCGTTCCGTCGACGATGGCTCTCGAGAAGGCAACGAACCCCTTTCTGCGCGCCGCCCGGCCGGAGCTGGCGGCGGCGCTCGGCATGAAAGGAGCGCGCCCGGTGGACGTCTTTGCCGAACTGCGGCGGCGCAAGGACGTCTTCGGGTAAGGCCGCTTTTTTCGTTTCACCTGCCCTCGATTTGGTCATACTCTCCGGAAACGCAGAGGATCCTTCATGAACAAGAAACTGCTCGCGGCCCTGGTGCTCATCGGGTTGACCGTCATCGTTCTCCTCATGAACCGCGGCTCGGTGGAGGTGAACGTGCTGGTGACCCAGGTCTCCGGCCTGAAGTCGCTGGTCTTCCTCTTCTTCGCCGCCATCGGCGTGGTCATCGGGGTCCTGCTGAAGTAGGCGCAGGCGCCCCGTGACCACACTGCAGGATGCGCTGGTGCGCAAGCTCGCGGACCTGGTGCGCGATGCGCGGCGGATTGCCGTCCTGACCGGCGCGGGCATTTCCACACCCTCCGGCATCCCCGATTTCCGTTCGTCGACCGGGCTGTACTCCGACAAGCGGAACGCCAACGTGTTCGACATCCGCGAATTCCGGCGAGACCCGCGCGGCTACTACCGGTTCGCGCGGGAGTTCTACCCGCTGGTGGCGGGGGCACAGCCCAACGCGGCGCACCGCCTGCTGGCCGAGTGGGAGCAACGCGGCAAGGACATCCGGATTGCGACGCAGAACATAGACGATCTCCATCAGCGGGCCGGGTCCAGCCGCGTGTACCCGGTGCACGGCACGATCCTGAGCAGCACGTGCCAGAAGTGCTCTGGCGCGTGCGAGACAAAGGTCCTGGTGCCGCAGGTTCTGGCGGGTGGGGTGCCGACTTGCGACTGCGGCGGCGTGTTCAAGCCGGACATCACGTTCTTCGGCGAGGCCCTCGCCGAGCGGGCGTGGAACGACGCGGTCGACGCGATGTCCGGGGCGGACCTCGTCATGGTCCTCGGAACAAGCCTCGTCGTGTATCCGGCGGCCTCTCTGCCGGACCACCGTCCGCTGTCGGCCAGGCTGGTCATCGTCAACCGCGATCTCACAAACCTCGACTACGCCGCGGACGTTGTGAGCCATGGCGCCGTGGAAGAGGTGCTGGCCGTCGTGGACGGCGCGCTGGCCCGGGGATGAACGGGCTTGGCTTTTGGCGGGCGGTTTGATAGACGGGGTCGTGTTATGGCCATTACCGCTCCGCTCTCTCCGAAGGTAGAAGCCCTGCTCAAACGCGGCGTGATGATGCCCTGCGCGGCGTCCGTGGAGGTGGACGACGCGGTCAATGTCCAGCGCATTGCCTCCGGGGTCATCATCCACACCGGCTGCAAGATCCTGGGTGCGAAGACTTCGATCGGGCCCGGGAGCGAGATCGGCTCCGAAGCCCCGGCCACCGTCGAGGACTGCCAGCTGGGCCGGCAGGTGGTCTTGAAGGGCGGCTACTTCACGGGCACCACCTTCCTGGACGGGTCCAACATGGGCAGCGCGGCGCACGTCCGGCCCGGGACGCTCCTCGAAGAGGAGGCGAACGGCGCGCACGCGGTGGGGCTGAAACAGACCATCTTCTTCCCGTTCGTGACGGCGGGGAGCCTCATCAATTTCTGCGATGCGCTGATGGCCGGCGGAACCAGCCGGAAGAACCACAGCGAGATCGGATCCTCGTACATCCACTTCAACTTCACCCCGCACCAGGACAAGGCGACGGCGTCCCTGATCGGCGACGTCCCGCGCGGGGTGATGCTGGATCAGGCCCCGGTCTTTCTGGGCGGGCAGGGAGGGTTGGTGGGGCCCGTGCGCATCGGCTACGGCTCCGTCATCCCGGCCGGCATCATCTACCGCGAGGACGCGCCGGAGGGCGGGATGCTGCTGTACCCGACGCCGAAGGAAGGGAAGACCCGGCCCTACCAGCTGGGTGCGTACCGGCAGATCGGCCGCATCGTGAAGAACAACCTGATCTACATCGGGAACATACGGGCCCTGCAGGTGTGGTATCGCTTCGTTCGGAAACGGCTGATGACGCGGGACGAATTCTCCAGCGCCACCTACGACGGCGCGCTCACGCAGATCGAGGCGGTGCTCGAGGAGCGCGTCAAGAGGCTGAAGGAGCTGGCCGACAAGATGTCGCACTCGCTGTCCATCGCGCGCGCCGAGTGGAAGAGCGAGCTTCCGCCGTGGTGCGCCGAGCAGGAGAAGCTCATGAAGCAGTGGCCGGTCCTGGAGGCGCGCCTGAAGGCAGGCCCGCCCGACACCACGGGCGCGGCCAGCCGGGACGTATTCCTCAAGGCCTGGGAAGAGATCGATGTGAAGACTTCGTACACGAAGGCGGTGGCGATGCTGGCGCCGGATGGGCGCCAGGCGGGGACGGCGTGGCTGCAGACCGTCGTGGACGCCACCTCGGCCCTATGGGGCCGCTAGAACACACAGGAGAGCATCCCATGGGACGGCTTTTTGGCACGGATGGTGTGCGCGGCGTGGCCAACATCGCGCCGATGACGGCGGAGATGGCGCTGGAGATCGGACGGGCCGCAGCCTATGTCTGCAAGCGGCACAAGGACCACCGCCACCAGGTCGTGATCGGCAAAGACACGCGCGTCAGCGGCTACATGCTGGAGAGCGCCCTCACGGCCGGCATCTGCTCGATGGGCGTGGACGTGCTTCTCGTCGGCCCGATGCCGACGCCGGGGATCGCCTTCATCACGCACAGCATGCGCGCGGATGAGGGCCTGGTGATCTCGGCCTCGCACAATCCGTACCAGGACAACGGCATCAAGATCTTCTCCCGCGACGGCTTCAAGCTCCCCGATGCGGAGGAGGACGAGATCGAGGATCTCATCACGTCCGGCCGCATCCGCGACATCCGGCCGACCGCCGACGACATCGGCAAAGCCAAGCGCATCGACGATGCCCTCGGCCGGTACATCGTGTTCTGCAAGAACACCTTCCCGTACGAAGTGAGCCTCGACGGCATGAAGATCGTGCTGGATTGCGCCAACGGTGCGACGTACAAGGTCGCGCCGATCATCTTCTGGGAACTCGGCGCCAAGGTCACCGCCATTCACTGCGAGCCCGATGGCATCAACATCAACGATCGATGCGGCTCCCAGCACACGGAAGACCTGAGGGCGAAGGTCCTCGAGACGGGGGCGGACGTCGGGCTGGCGTTCGATGGGGACGGGGATCGGCTGATCGCGGTGGACGAGAAGGGGGAGGAGATCACCGGCGATCACATCCTGGTCATCTGCGCCAAGATGTACAGGGAGATGGGGAAGCTGAAGAACAACCTCGTGATCTCGACGGTGATGAGCAACTTTGGCTTCGGAGTTGCCCTGAAGGAGCTGGGCATTGAGCACGGGGCGTCGAAGGTGGGCGACCGGTACGTGCTCGAGATGATGCAGAAGAAAGGGGCGGTCTTGGGCGGGGAGGCCTCGGGCCACATGATCTTCCTCGACCACCACACGACCGGCGATGGGATCATTTCGGCCCTCCAGCTGCTCGGCGCCATGAAGTACTACAGGAAGCCGCTGTCCGAGCTGGCCAAGCTCATGAAGCTCTCGCCCCAGAAGGTCATCAACGTGGACGTGAAGTCCAAACCGCCGCTGGAGAACATCACCGAGCTGCAGGCGGCGATCAAGAAAGCCGAAGGAGAACTCAAGGATCGGGGCCGCGTCCTCATCCGGTACTCGGGCACGCAGTCCATGTGCCGGGTCATGGTGGAGGGGCCCACCGAGGAGATCACCGATCGGCTCGCCGCGACGTTGGCCGATCTGGTCCGCAAGAACATCGGCTAGAGGGTTCGCGCTCGGCCAGGATCGTCTTCGATTCCCGGGGCAAGCCGGCACAAGGAGGTTCGTCATGCCGTGTGAAGTCATCGTCACGCGCGATTTCGACCACATGAGCGAGGTGGCGGCCCGCTTCCTGCTGGACGACCTGCGGGACACGCTGGCGCGAAAGCCGAAGTACGTCGTGGGCTTCGCCACGGGCAACACGCCGACGGGCTTCTACAAGCACCTGGCGAAATCGGGCAACGACGGGGCCTTCGACCCGTCCAGGGTGGTGAGCTTCAACCTGGACGAGTATGTCGGCCTGCCCGGCGAGAACCCGCAACAGCGCACCCTGCATCCTCAGAGCTACACCTTCTTCATGGTCCAGGAACTCTTCGGCCTCCTGCGGAAGAAGTTCGCGGAGACGAACGTCCCCTGGGGCATCTTGATTGACCAGGAGCGTTTGGCGGCCGAGTTGGAGGCGCATCGCGAAGATTGGACGATGCAGGGCACGAAGGCCGCCCACGCGATCGTTATCAGCACCTCGGCGCGGTCCCCGTATCTCCGGTGGATTCGCGAGAAGATACTGGTCGCGTACGAGCGGAAGATTGAGAACGCCGGAGGCATCGACCTGCAGGTCGTGGGGGTGGGGCAGAGAGGGCACGTGGGGTTCCACGAGGCCGGGATACCGTTCGACAGCAACACGATGCTGCTGGTCAAGCTGGACGAAAACACGATCGCCAACGCGATCCAGGACGGCCACTTCGCCAGCCGCGAGAGGAGCCCGGCGTATGCCGTGTCCATGGGCGCGCCGCTGATCTTCCGCGCGAGGACCGTGATGCTCATGGCGAACGGAAGCCGGAAAGCGGAGGTCGTGGCGGAGTCGCTCCTGCGCGAGCCGGACTGCGCCATCCCTATTTCGTACGGCCAAACCTACGCGAGGCAGGGCGGGCGTCTGCTCTACGTTCTGGACAAGGTGGCGGCCGCGCGCGTCCTGCAGGAAGCCGATGCCATTACGCGGCGGGGCGCCCTCATCCGGGACATCAGCGGGCAGGGCGCATCCGTCCGGGTCGAAGACCTGCGTTTCTCCAGGGACCCGAAGACCGGCCTGATGGGATAGCCGGGGTAAACCGCGCTCTACCCACGACCTTCTCCGCGTAGAGCCCGCTTCATGCGGGCTACCCTAGCCCGGATAAACCGGGCTCTACCTCCTTCTCCACGGGGGAGGGCGGTAGAAAAAGGGGTGGGCGCTAGTAAATCTCGTCCCCTTCTTCCTGCGTGTAAAACAGGTTGGCAAACTCGCTGCCGCGCGGGGAGGTGCCGGGCTCCGACAGTTGGATCTCAGCTTCGGCTCGCATGACCGCAGCCTGCTTCTCGAGGTCCTCCAGCTTCGCGGGAATCGCGTGCGCCACGAGGAGGTCCTTCACGGTCCCGAACACCGCGGCGCTCCCGTAGAGAAGCTGGCCCTCGTCCATGATCTTGCACGCGATCATCGACTCAAACGCATCGAAGCGGAGCTGGACCCGGACTTTGGACAGGTTCTTGATCAGGTAGTCGATCTCCTCGCGGTAGTCCGGATGGACCAGCAGGAAGTGCTTCTTCTTGAAGATCGCGTCGTCGAGCTCCTCCACGGCTTTTGCGGGAAGGTCGTCCACGGTCACCACAATGATGTCGAGGTCGGAGCCCCGGACCATCTTGCCGGTGCTCGACTCAGGCCGGGGGACGGCATGGGACATGCCGTAGGTGATGTCGCCTGCAATGATGAAGCATGCCTGTTCGAGGATCTGGGCGGCGCTTCGAAGCGGCGCCACGGTCGAGCCGATCGTTTCCCGGGCGAGGTCGAGCTTGTTCCGGCTGATCTTCTGGATCTCCTCGCTCAACTGTTGCGCTTTCTCGAGGATCTGGCGGCCCTGGCCTTCGAGGCCAAGGACCGTGTAGGTCAGGAACTCCCGCCGGATGGAGGGCGACAGGCGCGCGTAGCCCTCGACCGTGCGGTCCAGCCGGAGGAATCGTTTTCCCACGATGCGAGACCGGATTCCGGGCGCATTCCGGCAGGTCCTCCAGAGGTCGAACACCTCGGTGCGCGCCAGCTCGAGCAGCTGGGCCCCCGTCTGGGGGCCGGCTCGTTCGAGGATCGCGATGATCTCCTGCTCGGTCATGTTCCGGTGCGGGCGCCGGCGCGTATCGTCGCCGAAGGTTCGGACCACATCAAGCCCAACGTTCCTGTGGCCATCGCGTCGGCGACCTGCTATCCTGACCGTCCGCTTCAGTTCGGGTGAATTCATGAAAGCATCTGCGCCGGCCGGGGAATCATGGGCTCTGCGTGGAGGCGGTCTGCGCGCATGGGGCCGCCAGCGGACCGCCGCCGAACAACTGGTCGAGGTGGTCCTGAACGGCCCGGCGGCCGCGGCTCACGCGCGGTCCGGCCTGCGCGAACTGGCGGAGAAGGCGCTCGAGTATGACGCGCGGCGGACGCGGGTCGTTGTCCTGGGTGGAGGGACGGGGCTGTCCACGGTCGTCGGCGGCAACTCGCAGATGCCGGACTGGGCCGACTACCCGTTCGTCGGGTTGAAGCAGGAGTTCCCTCACCTGGACGTCGTGGTGTGCACGACCGACGACGGAGGGTCCACGGGGCTCCTGGTGAAACAGCTTCCGATGATCGGGATCGGCGATCTGCGCAAGTCCTGCGTCTCCCTGATCCTGCCCTCGAACCTGCAGCGGCTCTACCGCCTCGGCGAGAAACAGACCCGCGACGTCATACAGATCATCGCTCGCGTGTTCAACCACCGATTTGGGGGTGAGGGCCGCGATGCGCGGTTCCTTCGGAACCCCCTCCTCATCGTGTCCCCGCGGCTGCAAGGGGTGTGTCCGCCGCCGCTGGCGGAGTATCTGCGGTTGCTCGGTACGTACCTTGCACCGGGCGGCCGGGGGCCGCGCGTCGATCCCTCCGGGCATTGTCTCGGGAACCTGCTTCTGACCGCCGCGGTCTTCAGGGCCTCCGGCGGCAGGCGCCGCGCGCCGAGCGTCGGGGAAATCCAAGCGGGCATCGACGACGTCGCCCGGATGATCGGCACGAAGCCCGGTTGCCTGCATGCCGCGACGGCGACGCCCGGACAACTGAAGTTCCGTTACGCCAACGGCGGGGAGGTGTACGGGCAGCGCAAGGCTGCCCTGTCGCGCCGGGGTTTCCCGGTCGAATGGCTGGTGGCGGAGTTCGCCGGCGCGCCGGCCGTCAGCCAGGCTGTGTGTCGCGCCATCCGCGAGGCCGACCTGATCGTGTTCGCACCGGGCAGTCTGTACAGCAGCATGATTCCGATCCTGCAGATTCACCAGATCACCCGGGCCATCCGGGCCAACCGCAAGGCGCTGAAGGTGCTCGGCGCGAATTTCTGGGTACAGGAGGGGGAGACGGATATCTCTCCCGGCGACGAGACCAAGGGGTTCCTGGTGTCCGACGTCATCGAGGCCTACGACCGCAATGTGCCGGGCGGGGCGGGAGGGCTGTTTGACATCGTGCTGTGTGCGAACCTCGAGCACATCCCGGGCGACATCCTGAGAAACTACGCCCTGGAGGGCAAGCGCCCGATCCATCTCGACCGCGCGCGGGTGGAAGCGATGGGCTACCAGCCGGTCGAGGCGACCCTGTTCTCGCTCGACGAGTTGAAGCTCTCCCGCGTGATCCACCACGACCCGGGCAAGGTGGCCCTGGCTGTGCGCGCTCTGCTCTACGCGCGGACGGCCTGGAGGGACAGGAAGGCCGGCGCCCTGCGGCGACAGGCCATCGAGCGGCCCTCGGGCTGGGGCCGGCACCGGGAACCGGCGCCCGTCGGCGGACGTGACCGCACGCCGCTGCTGTGCGACTACATGGCTTCCGTCGAGAAGATGCTGCGCGCCAAGGACTGCCGGCCGCGTCTCCTGGGGGACACGATAGGGGAACTGGCCTGGGAGAACCGGGACATAGACCCCTCGCACCTGGCGTTCTTCGACGGGGCTCGCGTCGTTCCGGCCCGGCACTGGAACCGGAGCACGGACTGGGACAACGTGCTGGGCTACTACGACGCTGAGGATCGGCAGCTCAAGGTGCACGAACAGCTGATCTCGAAGCCGGCACGCCTCAAGGAGGACCTGTTGATCGCGCTGGGAGAGTCGCTCCTGGGGCGATACATCGAGTCGCGCCACTGGATCGAGGGGACGCTGATGGGGACGGGCGGGGCGCGCTGTTACGAGATCCGGCTCCGGCCGGTTGGCGAGCGGCAGTGCTATCTCAACGACGGCCGGCTCCGCAGATACCTTGAGCTGGCCCGCATGGTCGTGGACGGAAGGGACCCGCGCCTGTACCGGATCACCATCAACAACAACGAGGGCTTCCTTCCCCCGGGCCTGCTGTTCGGCCTGCTCTATGCCTGGTACCTCAACAACGCGTACGGGGGGATCATGGAGTACGAGATGTCGCTCCTGCGCTGGCCGCCGGGGACGCTCATCCCGCACCAGGCCAAGGAGCGCGTCCGCAAACAGGCCCTGGTCGAGTTCTTCCGCACCGAGATCTTCGGTCGCCGGCACGGCTGAGCCGCGCGGCATACCTCACTTCTGTGTTGGGTTTCCGGTGGGCAATCTCTATAAAGTACGGCCATGAAACGGCTCCTTCTCTGGGCGGCTGCAGCCTTTCTCTTGGCCGTTCCCGTGCGCGGCGCCGGGACGGAGCCGCGGACCTTCGACTGGGGCTTCATCGCCAGCCGCCAGGTGGACGTGAACGGAGACCTCCGGCTGAAGCTGCTCGGCCCGTTTTTTGAATCGGCCGTGTCCACGAACGGTTTGCTCTTCTGGGCGTTCCGGCCGGTTTACGGAAGCGTGCGCGATCCGGCCGACCAGCACGCGGTGAAGGACATCCTGTGGCCGGTGGCCTACGACCTGCAGTTCCGGAACGAGCACGGGTGGCGTTTCCTGCTGGCCTTCTACAAGAACTTCGATGTCACGGTACCCGAGCCCCGCTACCGTTTCTGGATTCTCCCCATCTACTTCCAGGGACGGGACAAGCACGGGCAGTCGTATGTGGGGGTCTTTCCCCTGGGCGGGCAGGTCAACGAGATCCTGGGGCGCGACGAGGCCACCTTCTTCCTGTTTCCCCTGACGATGTACAGCTCCATCAACAAGGTCGAGACCCGGGATGTCCTGTGGCCGATCTACTCCCGGACCGAGGGCAAGGGGATTTACCGCTTCCGGGTGTTCCCCTTCTACAGCCGCGCCATCCACCGGGACCTGTGGGAGAAGCGCTTCATCCTGTGGCCGTTCTGGACGTGGGCGCACTACCATTATCCGCGTTCCTCCGGCACCGGCTACATCGTGTTCCCGCTGTGGGGTCACTTTGATCTTCAGGACCAGAAGGCATGGCTCGTGTTTCCGCCGCTCTTCCGTTTCTCGTGGGGCCAGCGGATGAACTACTCGTACTGCCCGTGGCCCTTCTTCCAGATGAGCTCGGGCGAAATCGAGAAGCTCTATTTCTGGCCCCTCTGGGGGCGCAAGACGATGCCGGGACTGAAAACCACGTTCTTCCTGTGGCCGATTTTCCGGACGGAGAAGGTGGACCGTGGCGATGCGGTGGCGCGCAGGTTCATGGCGGTGCCCTTCGTGCAAACCGAGGTGCTGACGAAGAGGCCGGAGGCGAAGGGGGAGAAAGGGGAGGTGGTCAGCCGGTACTTCAAGCTATGGCCGCTGTTCCGGTATCAGCGCGAAGGTTCTGCCCGGCACTTCCGGTTCCTCGAGCTTTGGCCCCTTCGCCACACGGCGCCCGTCGAACGCTGCTACGCGCCGCTGTGGACCCTGTACTCGCATGCCGCCGTGGGTGATTCGGTGGGCAACGAGGTGCTGTGGGGCTTGTACCGTTCGAGTCGACGGGGCAGCGAGGAGCGCTCGGTCTCCCTGTTCCCGCTGGCGGAGTGGAGCCGGGACAGTCGGGGAGAGGGCCGGCGCGAATGGGCCGTGCTGAAGGGGTTGGTCGGCTACCGGCGCGAGGGTACACAACGGACGCTGCGCGTGCTATATTGGCCCGTGCATTTCGGTCCCAAGGAGAAGGCGCCCTGATCACGCGAGAGCCAGAGTATTTCGAGCCGCCCATCAACCTGTTTGCCAGCATGGGCCGGCGCATCCTGATCGGCTGCCGCAACGCCGGCCGCTCCCTGGTCATGCTGCTGGAGGCCGTCCTCAACATTCCCCATGCCTTCCACATGCGCATGCGGCATGAGGTGCTCTACCAGGGATACGTGACCGGGATCAAGAGCCTCGGGGTGATCACGGTGGTTGCGCTGTTCACCGGGATGATCCTTGCCCTGCAGACCGGCCTGGAACTCCGCCGGTACGGCCAGGAGGTCAACATCGGCACGGCGGTGACGGTGGTGATGCTGCGCGAGATGGGCCCCTTCATGACGGGCCTGATCATCGCCGCCAGCGTCGGCTCCGCGATCGCGGCGCAGCTCGGGACCATGGTCGTTTCCGAGGAGGTGGCGGCGCTCGAGGTCATGTCCATCAACCCCATCCGCTTCATGGTCATGCCCCGGCTCGTGGCCCTGGCGGTCATGATGCCGATCCTGACGGTCTACACCAACATCCTCGGCGTCACAGGGGGCGCGCTCGTCGGCAACTCGCAGCTGGGCGTCTCGTTCACGGCGTACTTCGACAACGCCATGCGATTCGCCCACAACAAGGACCTGTTCGTGGGTTTGTTCAAGGCCTTCCTTTTCGGCGTCATCATCACCACCGTGGCGTGCCACCAGGGGTTCTCAGCCACGGAGGGTGCCGTGGGGGTGGGTCGCGCCACGCGACGAACGGTGGTCATCTCGTTCCTGACGATCCTGGTCGTGGGCTACATGGTGACGAGGCTGTTCTACTCATGATCCGTTTCGAGCAAGTGACCAAGAAGCTGGGCGGCAGGGTCGTTCTCGACGGCCTCGATTTCGAGGTCGAGAAGAACGAGACCTTCGTCATCGTCGGGTCGTCCGGCGCCGGCAAGAGCGTGACCCTGAAGCACATGGTCCGGCTGTTGACGCCGGACAGCGGCCGGGTCTCGGTGGGCGATGATGTCGTCAGCGAGGCCGCGGGTTCCCAGCTGGAGACGATCAGGCTGCGGTTCGGATTCCTGTTCCAGGGCGCGGCGCTTCTGCAGTGGTTGACCGTGGGGGACAACGTCGGCCTGCCTCTCCGCGAGAAGACGGACCTCGACGACGCAGCGATCGACGTAACGGTGAACGAGAAGTTGAAGCTCGTGGGGCTCGAGGACGTGTTCGACAAGTACCCGGCCGATCTCTCCGGCGGAATGAGGAAGCGCGTGGGCCTGGCGCGCGCCATCGTCATGAAGCCGGAGATCATCCTCTACGACGAGCCCACGTCGGGGCTGGACCCGGTGACCGCCCGGACCATCGACCGCCTGATCGACAGCATGAGAACGGAGCTCGGCCTGACGAACGTGGTAGTGACGCACGATCTCCACAGCGCGCTGGCGATCGGAACCCGCATTGCGATGCTGCACGACGGCCGGATCCTGGAGATATCGCCTCCGCAGGAATTCATCCGGTCGAAGCACGAAGTCATTCGGGGTTTTCTCGAATCGCAGTATATTACAAAACGCGGAAGCTGGGAAAAGGCGGTGCGAAAATGAAAAGAAGCCGACTTCAGGAAACCTCGATGGAAGTGACCGTGGGCACCTTCATGTTCATGGTGCTGCTGGCGCTGGGATTCTTCACCATTGTCCTCAGCCGGGAGAACATCTTCACGAAGAGCTACCGGCTCGAAGTGGTGTTCGAGAACGTCAAGGGGCTCCGGGAAGGCGACAACGCGTTTGTGCGGGGCGTCGACGTCGGCAAGATACGGTCATTGCAGATCAAAAGCGACGGCGTTCACGTGGTGGTCACGCTGACCCAGCCCGTCACGCTGCGTGAGGACTACAAGATCGAAATCCTGCCGTCCTCGGTGCTGGGCGGGCGGTACCTGAACGTTTACGAGGGCACGGAGACCCTGGCGCCGGTGGCCAAGGGCGTTCTGATCAAGGGCATCCCTCCGGTGGACCTGATCGCCGAGGCCACGCGCACCACCCAGCTGATCAAAGAGGCTCTCGAGGAGGGCGGGATCCTGGAGAACCTGAAGGGCACCATGGCGCAGCTCAAGACGCTCACCACCGAGCTCGCGGAAGGAAAGGGGACGCTGGGCAAGCTGCTGACCGACGACAAGATGTATGGCGATCTCCAGGAGATTGCGGCCAATTTCAAGGACGTGAGCAAGCGGCTGGCCGACGGCAAGGGAACCATCGGCAAACTGCTTTCGGAGGACGACCAGCTCTACCAGAACCTGGTCGATGCCGCGGCGTCCGTCAAGCAGGTCGGCGAATCGATCACCAGCGGCGAGGGGACGCTGGGCAAGCTGACGAAGGACGACGAGCTCTACCAGGAGGCGAAGCTCCTGTTGCAGGAGATCCGGGCGGCGATCGACGACCTGCGGGAAACTACGCCCATCACCACGTTTACGAGCGTTTTCTTTGGCGCGTTCTGACGATATAGGCTAGAGTGCAAAGACAGCTGTTCGGGTCCATGTCGGACAGGAAAACTCATCGGAGGTTGACCATGCGCACACGTTGGGCCAAAGCGGTCATCGTCCTGCTCATCCCGATCCTCGTCCTGGTCTGGTGCCCCGTGACGGCCTGCGCGGAGGGTTTCTCGGACAGCAGCAGCGAGGGCGCGGCCATCACCGTGGGCCTCCTGATCGCCGTCGTCGCCGTGCTGTTCATCGTCAGCCTCAGGTCCGACATCAACAACGCCTTCGGCAAGGCCCCGGCGCCGGCGGTCTCCGACGAGGAGCTCGCGAATCGCCTGTCGCTCGTGTTGGAGCAGCGCGACTTCAACCGGGGGATCCGGAGCCTGAGCCAGGACGCGGAAACGGAAGTGGCCAACCTGGGCCTTGGCCTGCGGGTGCAGTTCTAGGTCACGACCGGTAGTTCGGGGCTTCCTTCGTGATTTTCACGTCGTGCACGTGACCTTCCGCCACGCCGGCCGGCGTGATCCGCAGGACGCGGCCCCGCAGCCTGAGCTCGTCGAGCGTCCGACAGCCGCAGTAGCCCATGGCCAGCCTGAGCCCGCCGGAGTACTGCGTCATCACCTTCTGGACGGTGCCGGCGTAGGGCACCATGCCTTCGACGCCCTGGGGCACGAGCTCCTCGGTCGAAACGTCGTCCTGGTGGTAGCGCTTGCGGCTCCCTTGGCCGGACTGCATGGCCGCCAGGCTGCCCATGCCGCGGTAGGAAACGTACTGCCGGCCCTCGTAGATGATCTTCTCGCCGGGGCTCTCCTCGGTGCCGGCCAGGATGGAGCCCATCATGACCGTGTCCGCCCCGGCGACGATCGCCTTGGCCACGTCCCCCGAATGGCGGATGCCGCCGTCGGCGATGACGGGGATGCTCCCCTGCAGGGCCTTCGCGCATTCGTAGATCGCCGTGATCTGCGGCACGCCCACCCCCGTGACCACGCGCGTGGTGCAGATCGAACCGGGTCCGATGCCGACCTTGACGGCGGCGGCGCCGGCATCCCGCAGGGCCAGCGCGGCCTCGGCCGTGGCGATGTTGCCCGCCACCACGTCGATCTCGGGGTGGTGCTTCTTGACCCAGCGGGTGATCTCAAGGACGCCTTCGGAATGGCCGTGCGACGTGTCCACGACGACGGCGTCGATCTGGTGCTTGGCCAGGGTGTCCACGCGCTCCTGGTCGTTCGGCGCGATCGCCGCGCCGACGCGCAGCCGGTACTGGGCGTCGCGGTTGTACAGCGGCTCCACGTTCTGGATCAGCGTGCGCACGTCGGTGAAGCTGTAGAGCCCCACCAGCTTGCCGTGCTCGACCAGCGGCAGTTTGCCGATCTTGTTCTTCTGCATGATGTCGTACGCCTGCTGAAGCGTTGTGTTCCGGGGGGCATTGATGACCTGGGTGGTCATGATCTGCGAGATCGGGGCGTCCGGATCGCGCGCGTACTTGATGTCGGCCGAGGTCAGGATGCCCACCACGTTGTCCTGCTCGTCGAGGATGGGGAAGCCGCTGAAGCTGTAGCCCTTGGCCTGGCGCACCTCGCGCACCGTCCTCAGCGTCTCCTTGGCGCGGAAGGTCACGGGGTTCTGGATGAGGCCGTTCAGGTGGCACTTCACGGTGCGCACGATCTCCGCCTGCTGCTCCGGGGTCAGGTTCCGGTGGATGACGCCGATGCCCCCGAGCATCGCCATGGCGATCGCCATGCGCGCCTCCGTGACCGTGTCCATGGCCGCGCTCACGAAGGGGATGTTCACCTTGATGCGGGACGAGAAACGGCTGGTGATGTCGGTGTCGTTCGGCAGGAAATCGGCGTACTGCGTGACCAGGGTGACGTCGTCGAACGTCAGGCCCTCGTTCGGAAACGACTTCATAAAATCGTCGAGATGCTTGTTCGAGCTCATCGCAGGGCCACCTCTTTTTGGGTGTGATACGATGTCCCCAAAATCGCCGGGAGTCAACAAGAACCCGCGCGAAAGCGCAGCGGCAAGACCGCCGCTACAGCAGCGTCTTCTCCAGCTTCTCGTACTGGTCGATAACCTTGCGCACGTAGGCTCGCTTCCCGATGTAGGCGCCCGGGACGAAGCTCCCCTTGAACCCCGCCACCACGAGGTTGCGCAGTTGGTGGGGCGTGAGGGCCAGCTCGTTGACGGCGAGCTGGAGCTCCTTGGAGACCGTGGTGTCGGACATCAGGCGGTTGTCCGTGCAGAGGGACACCGACAGACCTTGCTGCAGCATCTGCTTCACCGGGTGGTGAGCCACGCTCCGGATGGAAGGGGTCGTCTGGAGATTGCTCGTCAGGCAGACCTCGATGCCGATCCGCTGGCTGGCGACGTATTCCGCCAGGTACCGCACGTAGGCCTTGGGGTCCTCGATGGACTCGTCCTGGATCATGTCCGTGGCGAACAGGAACGTGCCGTGGCCGATGCGGTTCGCGTGGCACTCGGTGATGGCCTGGAAAATGGACTCCGGGCCGTAGGCCTCGCCCGCGTGCACCGTCTTCCGGAGGAAGTGGCTGTGCGCGTACTGGTAGGCCAGCCGGTGCACCACGGCCGGGTAGCCGGCCTCTTCGCCCGCGAGGTCGAAGCCGACCACCGGCAGGCCCTCGCGGCGGACGAGGTCCACCGCGGCGCGTGCCATCTCGAGCGACGCGGTCGCGAAGACTTCTTTCCTCGGCGCGTACGACATGACGTGGAGAATGTTCGCGTAGTACGGCCCCATGTGCTCGTTGAACGAGCGCAGGGCGCAGGCGATGATCCCGTACTCGAAGGGGATATCCTCGCCGCTCCTGACCGCCGGGAGCCGGTTGTGCTCGCCCTTGGCCCGGTCCATGCCGCGGCACACCGCCCGCACGACCTGCTCGATGGAAAAATCCTCGCGGCAGTGGAGCTGGGGCGCAAAGCGCACTTCGATGTACCGCACGCCCTCGGCCAGGTTGTCCTCCGCCAGTTCGCAGGCGGCGCGCTCGAGGTTCTCCGCCGTCTGGAGGACCCCGACAGTGTAGGTGAATCCCTGGAGGTACTCCGGCAGGTCGGCATAGGAGGGCTTGAACACCAGTTCGCGCAGGCCGGCCTCCTCGTAGGACGGCAGCTTCACCCCGGCCGTCCGCGCCAGCTCGATCACCGTGGACAGCCTCAGCGAGCCGTCGAGGTGAACGTGGAGGTCGGTCTTGGGGATGCGGCGAATGAACTCGGGGGTTATCTTGGCGCTCACGGGACCCTCCGTTTTAGATAACATACCGGAGGACAGGCTGTTCCGCAATCTCTTTGGGCCGCAGGGCCGGCGGAAGGCATTGACACCCGGCGAGGCCGGACGCTACATATTCCGAACCACGTGCCGTCCGGCGCCGGCCGTGGAGAGACGTCTGTTTATGACCAAGCCTGCATCCGAACCGAAGCGGAGCACGCGGGACACGACCCCCCTCCTGGTGGTGCGCACCACCAACCTCGATCCCTGGCGTAACCTCGCCGTCGAGGAGTACCTGCTCGACCAGGTCGAGAAGCACCGGCATATCCTTTTCCTGTGGCAGGGGGACAGCGCTGTCATCGTCGGGAAGAACCAGAACCCGTGGCGCGAGTGCCGCGTGGAACAACTGCAGGCGGAAGGCGCTGCCCTGGCGCGCCGCCTGTCCGGCGGCGGCGCGGTCTTTCACGACAAGGGCAACCTCAATTTCGCCTTCTTCGTCTCGCGGACGGAGTACGACGTGGCGCGCCAGTTCGACGTCGTCCTGTCTGCCTTGCGGGGGGCCGGCGTGTCCGCGGAGCGGATGAACAGGAACAGCCTCGCGGTCGGCGGGCGGAAAGTGTCGGGCAGCGCGTTCTTCTTCCGCCGGAATGCCGCCCTGCATCATGGCACAGTCCTCGTCTCGTCCAACCTGGAGAAACTGAACCGTTACCTGGTTCCGTCACGCCACATCACGCACACGCGCGCCGTCCGTTCCCAGCCGTCGCCGGTCGCGAACCTTGCGGAATTCGTACCGGGACTGAGCATCCTGCAGATGGAGGAAATCGTAATGGAGGCCTTCCGCGCGGCGTACGGCGGGGCGGTGGAGACCGTGGGTGACGAATGGCTCGCCGCTGCGGAGATCAGCACGCTCCGCGCGAAGTACGCCTCGTGGGACTGGCGCTTCGGGCTGACGCCTCCGTTCGATATCGCCATGGCCGGCGAGTTCGACCTCGGGCACGTCCGGGTGAAGCTCTACGTGGAGGAGGGGATCATCACGTACACCGGGGTTTCGATCGAAGGCCGCGGCGAGGCGGCCGCCGACCTGATCGAGGAGGCCCTGCGGGGCTGCCCGCTGGAGGAAGCCGAGATCCGGGACTGCCTGTTGGGCCTGCCGCCGCCGTGCGACGAAACCGTGGCGCGGCAAATGGCAACGTGGATCGCGAACGTCTAGCTTTTCGACGACGGAGGCCTTGACGCGATCTGGGGGCTGCTGTACCGTACGCGCAATTTCCCGCCACAACAGGTCGCAGCCGGTCACGGCCAGGGTTTGCGTTCAAAGGCCTTTGATATGGGTTTCACAAACGGAAAACAACAGGAGGAGTCTCGATGTCACAACGCACACGCTGGACGATCTGGGTGATGACGGCGGCCTCGCTGGCGCTCTTCGGGTGCGGCCGCGCCAAGATTTCGATTACCATGGCGGGGTCCACAGCGTTCCAGCCGTTCGCCGAGAAACTCGCGGAGCAGTACATGGCCACACGCCCGGATGTAAACGTCACGGTCCAGGGTGGAGGGTCCGCGGTGGGCGTCCAGTCTGCGCTCTCCGGAGCGGCGCAAATAGGGATGGCGGACCTGGTCACCCTGCCGGCCGAGGCGTCTTCGCTGACAGCCACCGTCGTGGCGAAGGACGGGATCGTCGTGGTCGTCAATCCGGCCAATCGCGTGTCGAATCTCAGCACGGAGCAGGTGCGTGACATCTTCAACGCGAAGGTGATGAACTGGAAGGAAGTCGGCGGGGAAGACCGGCCCATCACCGTGGTGTCGCGCGAGGCGGGGTCCGGAACGAGGACTTCTTTTGAGCAAATCGTTAAGGATATCAAACTCGACGGCAACGCCATCGTGCAGGACTCCAACGGCACTATCCGCGAGACGGTCGCGAACGACGCGAACGCCGTTGGCTACCTCTCGCACGGGCTCCTGAACGAGAAGATCAAGGCCGTCACCCTGGACGGGCGCCCGGGCACCATCGAGGAGATCATCAAAGGCAACTACGCCCTTGTTCGCCCCGTGTACCTTCTGACCATGGGCGCCCCCGAGGGCGAAGTCGCGAACTTCATCAACTACATCCTCTCCACCGAGGGGCAGGACACGATCAAGACGAGCGGACTGATACCGGCGAAGTGATTTCGGATAGAGGCGGGACCGGCGGTTCAGGTGATGATCAGCGCGAGATGGCTCAAGCCATGAAACTGCTCGGTGAGAAGGGCGTACAGCGCGTGCTGACGGCGGTGGCGTTTTCCGCCCTCTGCGGGTTGCTGCTGATCGCGGTGTTCATCTTCCTCGAAGGCGTGCCGTTCATCTTCAAGGTCGGCTTCCGCGATTTCCTCCTGTCTTCGGAGTGGGACCCGCCGTCCGGCAAGTTCGGGATCTTCCCGATGGTGGTGTCCTCGCTCTGGGTGACGCTCGGGGCCATGCTGGTCGGGGCGCCCCTCGGCATCGCGGGGGCGATCTTCCTGACCGAGTTCATGCCGCGGCAGGTCATGCGCGTCGTGAAGCCCATGATCGAACTGCTGGCCGGCATTCCTTCGGTCGTGTACGGGTTCATCGGCGTGATGGTCCTGGCGCCGCTGATCCGCGCCTACCTGGGTGGTCCGGGCCTTTCGGTGCTGGCAGCGTCGGTGATTCTCGGGGTGATGATCCTGCCCACGATCATCAGCATCTCGACGGATGCCATCACCGCGGTGCCCAATTCGTACCGGGAGGGCTCGCTCGCGCTCGGGGCCACGCGCTGGCAGACCGTGCACATGGTGGTTCTCAAGGCGGCCCGGTCGGGCATCATCGCAAGCATCATCCTGGGCATGGGACGCGCCATCGGGGAAACGATGGCCGTTATCATGGTCGCCGGCAACGCGGTCAAGTTTCCGCATTCGCCGCTGGATTCGGTCCGTACGCTGACGGCCAACATCGCGCTGGAGATGGGCTATGCCACGGGCCTTCACCGGCAGGCCCTGTTCGCCACCGGCGTCGTGCTGTTCGTGGTGATCATGGTCCTGAACGGGCTGGCCGGTTCGGTCATCAAGCAGAAGGCGAGGGGGAAATGAGGATTCCGCCCCGGACCACCCAGATTGCCGCCCAGCTCATCCTTGGGGCTGCCACCCTGCTCACGCTGGTGGTCCTCGTCTTCATCATTGCCTTCGTGCTCCGGAAAGGCTTGCCGGTAGTCAACCTGCATTTCCTTTTCGATAACCCCAAGGACATGGGACGCGCGGGCGGCATCTTTCCCACCATCGTGGCTTCGATCCTCCTGCCTCTCTTGGCCATCGCCATCGCTCTGCCGCTCGGCGCGGGCACCGCGGTCTACCTCACGGAGTACACCCGCGAAAGCCGCATCACGCGGATCATCCGGTTCGGCACCGACTGCCTCGCGGGCATCCCGTCCATCATCTTCGGCCTCTTCGGCTTCATCTTCTTCGTGACGATGATGGGCATGGGTTGGTCGCTGCTGTCGGGCGGCCTGACGCTCGCGCTCATGATCCTGCCCACGATCATCCGGACCTCGGAAGAGGCGATCAAAGCGGTCCCGAACTCGTACCGCGAGGTGAGCTTCTCGCTGGGAGCGACGCGCTGGCGCACGGTGCTGAAGGTCGTGCTGCCGAACGCCCTGCCGGGCATCGTGACGGGCGTCATGCTCGGCATCGGCCGGTCCATCGGCGAGACCGCCGCGGTCATCTTCACGGCGGGGTCGTCGCTAAGGATGCCCACGTCGATCTTCGACTCGGCGCGGACGATGTCGGTGCACTTCTACATCTTGGCACGGGAGGGTATCTCCACGGAGAACGCCTATGGAACGGCGGCGGTCCTGGTGCTCTCGGTCCTGCTGGTCAATACCGTCGCCTACTGGATCATGAATCGGCTCGTCGCGAAGAATGCTTAAGAACATGACGCAGGCCAGCAAATTCTCGGTGAAGAGCCTGAACGCCTTCTTCGGCAAGGTCCAGAGCCTGAGGTCGATCGACCTGGACATCCCGGCCCACCGGATCCTGGGGATCATCGGGCCCGCCGGGTCCGGCAAGACGGTGTTCCTGCGGACGCTGAACCGGCTCAACGACCTGAATCCGGAGTTCAGGCTGGAAGGCCGGGTCCTGCTGGATGAGAGCGACATCTACGATCCGTCGTACGATGCGGTCGAGCTGCGGAAGAAGGTCGGCATGGTTTTCGCCCTGCCAGTGCCCCTGCCCATGAGCATCTACGAGAACATCGTCTATGGGCCCCGGCTGGCTGGCGTGAAGGACCGGACCCGGCTCGGCCAACTGGTGGAGACGAGCCTGACCGCCGCGTTCCTGTGGGACGAGGTGAAGGATCGCCTGAAGTCCTCCGCCATGCGGCTCTCCGGCGGACAGCAGCAGCGGCTGTGCCTGGCGCGCGTCCTGGCGATGGAACCGGAAGCGATCCTGCTCGATGAGCCATGCTCCGGCCTGGACCCGATTTCTACCGCCAAGATCGAAGAAGCGCTCACCGCGCTGAAGACCAGTTACACGATCGTTCTGGTCACGAACAACACGAAGCAGGCTGCGCGTGTCGCGGACAACACGGCGTTTTTCCTGATGGGCGAGCTGATCGAGTACGGGCCCACGCCCCAGATCTTCACGGCCCCGCAGGACAAGAGAACGGATGACTACGTCACCGGCAGGTTTGGCTGATCCATGACGAAGAACAAGATAGAGGTATCCAACCTGGACCTTCACTACGGGCGCTTCCACGCTCTGAAGGCCGTGGACATCGCCATCCAAGAGAAGCACATCACGGCCCTGATCGGCCCTTCCGGCTGCGGCAAGTCCACGCTCCTCAGGGTGCTGAACCGGATGAACGATCTCATCGCCGGCGTGAAAATCAGCGGGCGCGTGACGCTCGAGGGGACGGACATCTACGCGCCGGGGACGCACGTGGACGAGCTGCGGAAGCGGGTCGGGATGGTCTTTCAGCGGCCGAACCCGTTTCCGCTGTCGGTGTTCGACAACGTGGCCTACGGGTTGCGCGTGGCCGGGGTCGGGAGCCGCAGGAAGCTCCGGGAGACGGTCGAGAGAAGCCTCAAGGGCGCGTGGCTTTGGGACAACGTCAAGGACGGGCTGCACGAGTCGGCCCTGGATTTGCCGCTCGATCAGCAGCAGCGGCTCTGTATTGCCCGGCTGTTGGCGGTCGAGCCGGAGGTCATCCTGATGGACGAGCCGTGCTCGGCCCTGGACCCGATCGCCACGCAGAAGGTGGAGGAGTTGATGACGGAGTTGAAGAAGAACTACACCATTGCGATCGTCACCCACAACATGCAGCAGGCCGCTCGAGTTTCCGATTTTACCGGGTACATGTTGCTTGGTGAAATGATCGAATTCGGTGTAACCTCGCAAATCTTCACGAACCCGAAGGACAAGAAGACACAGGACTACATTACCGGACGATACGGCTGACGCCGGGATGGTCGGCGGTGGCGGCAGGAG